>JAUTCQ010000001.1 GCA_030673845.1 Verrucomicrobiota bacterium JB022 | reverse complement strand
CGCCGCCGCCCTCGCCCCGCGCTACCCAAATCACAACAAATTGCCCGAAAATCGGGCCGGCGATGCTGCGGCAGCTGCATCGCACGTTACTTGTTACTGCCTCAACGTCTGGTCAAAGCGCTTTTTCAGCAGGGTGCTAGGCGTGCAAACGTAGTAAAATGCGTTAACTGGCGGTATCACCTTTGTGGCAAAGGACTTGCTGTTTTGTCTGAAAAAATAGCTTGCGATCTATTGTGAGGCCTAGGCTTTATTGTCTGCATGAAGCTTATATCCTCTCTTCGTAGCTACGTTGGGCTATTACTTTTGCTGTTCAGCTCTCCATTGCTGGCTAAAGATCAATCTGCCTCGCAAGTCTCGGTGGCGAGCGTCACAACCACTTCGCTGACTTACCGTCAGCGTCTGGAGGCGGAGTTTACAGCTCAGAAAGCTCAGCTGGCGGAGGATCGGTCAGAGCTCGATGCGTTGTTAAAGTCTTATTTGGCCACTGTGCCCTACGCCACCTACGAGGAGGCGGCGGCGATGCAGGCGGCTTTTATGCGTGAAAACTTCGAGCAATATGTGGAGCTAGAGGCACAGGAGGAGAAGGTAGCTTCGCTTGGCAAGCTGCTTTCGCGCGCGGCGGCGCGCGAAAACTCTCAGCTCATTGAGCAAAGTGCACGAGCGCAAGAGCTAGAAGAGCAGGAACGAGCCTTTACGAAAGCCTCGAAGAAGCTGCTGCGTCTTGAAGCCAAATAATAAACCAGACGAAGAATCCATGAAAACCAAACTGCTGCTCTGCTCTAGCCTTTATGGCCTGTTTTCTCTATCACTAGTTCATTCCGCTACGGTGGGCGTCGCTGGGGAGGATACACAGATCCTTGGCAACAAGATTAAGCTAAACGGCATCTCGTCGCTGGAGAATATAGAAACACGACCACTTATAGCTGTCGGTGGTTTTAGGTATGCTGGCTGGCAGAACTATAGCCAGACAATCGTGTCATACAATGGGCGTCTTTACACCATATATGATGCTAGTGAGGATAGGAAATACCATGGTTCGGGAAGTAGTCGTAATTTCCGCGATTTTCCAAAGGCCATGATGCACATGGTTATTGACCGGTCTACTGGTAATGTGGTGCCGATTAACGGTCAAGCGATAGAAGTTCACAACGACGAGGCTCAATTACTGGCGGCCATAGACAGCTACTTTGATGAGCAGTATATTCATATCGTGCTTTCCTGGGCCGAGTGCTTCGATTTTACTTCTGGGAACGCTAGTGAGTTAGAGCAAAAGATGCTTTCGTTGGGGGCTAGTCGAGAAGCTCTCGAAATGACCCGAAGGGTAGTGCCTGCCGAAATGGGTAATCCAATAGGATCCACTTACGGTGATGAATCTACCTACAGCTACGTCTTGATCGGGATTCCTGGCATTGGTGCGGGTAACGGCATGGAAGCCACTCAAGAAATCTACGACCTCAACGTCAATCAGTGGAGTTCGCCTGTGATCTCAACTCTATTGATGAAAGCTACGGTCGGATTTAAGGATAATCAGGCTCCCCGGTTTACGCCGGTCGGGATGCTTAATAATAGCCTGATTCAAGATGATGGAGATCTGTGGGCAGCCAAAGGGATTGAAGGCGGAGCAGATAGTCATACCAATAACAATGGGGGCATTGCTGTTGGTTCGGCTGCGGTGGCCCGTGGGGCCTATGCGGCTGCTTTTGGATCAAGGACCGAAGCCGGGCCTGATATGTCTTTTGTAGCAGGTAATGGCGTAGAGCTGATATCGGGAAAGGCTCCCTCGGCATCGGTCGCTCTTGGAGTCTTTAATTTTGCTGGTTCGGGAGTTGACACAACTACCGCGGAGGATAAGCAGCCTGTTTTTGTGATTGGTGCGGGAACTGGTGATAATGCATCGCAACGTAAGGATGCTTTTATCGTTCGAAAAGATGGAAGCGTTACGATCGGTGGTTCTACTGGCATCACTTTTACTCCTACAGGAATCGACCAACCGGGCACTGCGTTGCGTGTGACAGATAACGCAATCTTTGATGATGATGTCGCAGTTTACAAGAATCTTAACCTTTGGGGGAATAATGCTCAGCTTACCTTCAAGGGCGAAGGAGTTAAGCTGTCGCAAGTTGATCAGGAGATGCTTCTGGAATCTACCTCAACTTGGAAATTTCTAACTTCACAGACCAATCATCAGGTGGAGGTTTTTCGCGTAAACCGACACGAGTCATTTTTCATGAGCGACCTCGGGATTGGGACGGCTACACCTGAGGCCAGGCTGCATGTGGATGGTGATGCAAAGATTGATGGTACCATTGCTATTTCAGGCGGTAACCCGGCTGCCGATCGCGTTTTGACCGCAGTAGACGGTGATGGAAATGCCGAATGGCGGGTGTTGAATCCCAATAATGTTGTCGGCAATCTCAATGTTAGCGGAGCGGTGACCTCTTCCACGGGAGTCTTTAACGGGGTTGTAGTATCGCAGGAGAATGGGAGGATCATTCTTGAGGGACCTCCTGTCTTTGATGAGGGCGACCCCAGTAAGGTTGTAATTTCGCAATCCCGCAAATGGTCGGTTGATAACTCATATGGCGCGTTTAGGGTTTTTAGTGATGGTGTGTCTGCAGCTCAGAGCCCGGCAACATTGTCTGGCTTTTCTCTTAGAGATATTGGAAATGGAGAATCACAACTCGAATTGGAAGCGAACAGGGTGTTGATCAGGCATGTGCAGGGCGATGTGTCGATGGGTAACTTTCAATAAGCCGAGCCATGGATAATACGATGAAATGCATCTCACAATTCGTGTTATTATTCTTAGGCTGCTCCTCAGTCGTAGCTGCAGACTATCCTAGCTGGTGGCAAGAGATGGGATTGATTCTTCCAGAACATGAGCCAAACGATTACGGCGTGGTGAACCAAGGTCAGTTGAAGAACTTCGGCTTACGTGCTTCGTGTTACATGCGCTTCATGCTTGACACGGACAATGCATCCTGGGGTGAGGCATGCAACGGCTCTACCCCTTCTTTTGCCGATATAGGCTATAATTTCGCCGAGGCACCTTCCAAGTTGATATTTACATGGGAAACGTCTCTGGACAATGAGCGATACTTGTTGTCTCACACATACCGTCTACTGCTGTCATGAAGTCGCCACCCTACCAACTCACACTGTTGCTTACGCTCGTTCCGGGTGTGCTTTCGGCAGTCCCCGCCGGATGGCCGCCTGCATATCCGGAGTGGTGGTACGATGCTGATCCATCCAAAAGCGTAGTCGATGTAGACCGAACCTTGGCAGGTGATCATGGAAACTCTTCGCCCTTGCTTCTAGGGCAGCTTAAGCACATGGCGACCATTGCACGCGATGAACTGGATGAGCAACTTGCTCTGATTGGAGGAGCAGGCCCAGCCATTGATAACTTCGTTGATGGTTTCGTTCTGGAATCGGGTGCGAACAGATCACCGGCGAACTTAGGGCAATTAAAGAACTCATCTCACGTTTTCTTCGACCGATTTGCGGATATTGGATTCGGTCCAGGTGAGGCTGGATGGCCTGACAACCTTAGCTTGAGTGAAGGTGCTAATGATCATTCTCCACGCTATCCTTGGTTGAATGATAGCACTCCAGATAACACAAGCATTGCTAATCTCGGACAAGTAAAGCACCTGTTCTCGTGGAGCATTAGTCAGTGGGTTTCTGTTGATGAAAACCCCGCTGACGGGATTCTTGACTGGCGCATAACTTTTGCTCAGACACTGGACCCTAATGGTGACTATGACGGTGATAATGCCACAAATCAGCTAGAACTAGAGCAAGGCACAGACCCCATTGATCCGTTGAGTATACCTATCACGTATCCCGACTTGAGCCAGATGACATATACATATGATCAAAGCGGAAGACTCTTGGGTATTGCGTACGGCAACGGCTATAATGTTGAATACAGTTACGACGATGAAGGAAGTCTTCAGTCGTCATATGTGGATTATATCGAAGAATAACCAATCGGAATGGATGTTTCAGCATACTCGCAAACACAAAACTTTTTCCGCCTTTTCTGATGAAACACCTCATAGTTGCACTTCTATTTTGGGTTATCACTGTATCTGTAAATGCCCAGAACGGAGGCAATCCACTCTGGCAAAACACCCCACTGAACGCTTTTCCCGTCGAAGTTATCGGTGAAGGCACACCCGCTGAGGTGACGCCAGCGGAGCCTTCGCTGATGACCCTCGATAGCAGTCCGATGGCCTTCAGTGCGTCGGCAATGTCCTCCGTTGACCTCCCGCCAGAGATCGTTGAATTGGCGGATTCGCTCGTCGCGGCGGCCGATGCCAATCCAATTCCCGGTCAGTCTACCGATGCGCGCCGCGCCATTGAGGTATTCAATTGGGTGCGGAACAACATCAACTATCAGTCCTACCACGGCCTTCGCAAAGGATCACTGCTGACACTCCTCGAGGGCTCCGGCAACGACTTTGACCAGTGTGCGCTGCTGGCCGACCTGCTCTCCGCCGCTGGAATGGCTAATTTCGAGTTCCGCTTGCGTGGTATGAAGCTCAATTACGATGACGTCTCTGACTGGCTCGGCATGGCCGACGAGCCTTTCCCGGGCCGAACCTTTGAGGAAGTTTACGGCGTACCTGTCGAAGAGTTCTACGCAGGAGCTCCGGGCGTGCCCCCCGAAGCCCTGGCTACGACTTCGAACTTAGTGGCTAAGCAAGCTGCATTTGGTAGCGCCTTCATTGCCTCCAGCGGTATTGCGATGGGAAGCAACACGGTATCACTGTGGTCTCCGTATTTGCCGCAGCGTGCAACCTTTGTCTTCGACCACCTATGGCTCCGCCTGACCATCGATCAAGGTACGTTCAATCTCGATCCGTCTTATAAAATCCATGATACGATCCCGGGCCTGCAGGACCTGCTTTCAGCGAGCGGCTACACCCGCAGCGCGTTGCTCTCAGCCGTAGGCGGCAACGCGGGTCCTAGATATGTCCGCAACCTTAGCGATTCGGGTATTGAGGCGCATCTTGCGTCCCGCGCGGGCGCATTGCTGGACCTGCTGGAGCAGAATTACCCAAACCTTTCCCTAAATGAAATCGTCAGTGGACGCCGGATCGTCGAAGTCACTATTGATGACTTGAGCGAGGCCTTCGTTCTCCCCGAGGACTATTTTGGCACGAACCTAACCTGGACGGAAATCCCTTCCAACTACCGCGCGACCCTGCGTATTCGCTCTGGATCGTTGGATTACACCTTCGACATGGCCGAGCTAAGGGGCCGGAAGTTGTCCCTGACTTTCAGCGGCACTCAAGCGCAGCTACGAGTTGATGATGTGATTCCTCCGGCAGAGACAGGGCGTCAGCCCACCGGAGCGGTCAATACGTCCTTCAATCTCACCATCTCGGCAAATGTGCCCGGTCCTGCTTCCAATTTGAGTGAAACGAAAGATTACCAGCGGGCGGACAACTTCGTCTATACCATCATCTACGGCTTTTCGCCCTCGGGACGCCTGTTGCAGCGCCGAAACGAATGCCTGCAAGATCTACTCGAAAGCGGTCTGGACGATGACTCCCATCAGGTCCGCAGTGAACTACTCAATGTAATGGGACTCACTTGGCTCTACCAGACCAATTTGGTGGATCGCTTGCTCGCTAGCCAGAACGATGTGGCCTTGCGCCCTCAATACCGTTTTGGCCGAGTTGGGCAGGAGCAGGGATTCTACATTGACGTAGGGCTTCAGCTTGCTGCGCACCAGCCGAGAGATGGAGTAACCGACGGTGGGCAATTCGATAATGTCTTCCATCTCGGCGCTCTCTTTGCCAGCGCCCTAGAGCACGGTATTATCGAACAAATGCAGCCCGGCTACTCGGCGGTTTCAACGGTCAACATCCTCCGCCAAGCCAACCGTGACAGCGTCTCCAACAGCAATCAGCGCCTCTACCTGGCGGATTCGACCAATTGGAATGTTGGCACTCACAAGGTGCGGGGCAACCTGCAAAACTACCCGAACCTGACTGACCTCGACGACGCCATCGCCAATGGCGCGACGCTCTTTCTGCCGCGTAATTACAACGTCAGCCAGGGCGGCATCTGGAACGGCTCCGGCTGGATCATCCGCAGCCCCTCCAGAGCGGGTATGATCATCAGCGGGGGTTACAGCGGGGGCTTTTCAACTAGTCCCGGTTACGTTTCTTCGCCGACCATCGTCAACAGCAGCTTCAGCAACCCGACTTACAACTACACTAGTCCGTCGTCCCCGGGCCTGCAAAACTTCAGCCCACCGAGCTACTCGACGCCAGACTTCTACGGTAGTGACCCGGTGGACATGGCCACGGGCTCTTTCACCTACGCCAATACCGACCTGTCCACCGGCAATGCGGGTGCTCCACGCGGGCTCACGCTGACACGCAGCTACCGCAGCCTGACCGCCGGACGCGATACCCAGCACCTAGGCTATGGCTGGACGCATAACCTGCACATCCGAGCCTACGCCCGCACCGCCACCGAGGAAGCCCTCGGGCTGGGCACGCCGCAACAGGCCGCGACTTTCCTGACCTCCGCGCTGATCGCCTCCGATCTTTACCGCGAGGGCGCAACCCCCACCGAATGGGGCGCAGCGGTGCTGACCGTCGGCTGGTTCACCGATGAACTCGCCGAGTTCAACGACACGACCGACCAGCTCGAAACCAACGCCGTCTCCATCACCATCGGGCACGACACCTTTCAGTTCATTCGCCAACCCAATGGCACTTTTACGCCACCGACAGGTTCGACCATGTCACTTTCAGCCGATGGCAATGGTAACTACGTTCTCCGGCAACGCCTTGGTAACACCATCTTCTTCGAGCCGACCCAGACCAGCGGCGACAACGGCCAGCGCGTTGACCGGATCGTCGACGTCGATGGCGTGGCAATGCAGTTCGAGTACCATGCCGACGACCGCCTCAACTACGTGCAAGATGCCTTCGGTCGCCGCTTCACTTTCCATTACGACGGCAACGACCGCATCAACCGCGTGCAGGATTCCGCCGGGCGCAACATCTACTACCGCTATGATGCCAACGGGAACCTCGACCGCTTCACTGATCCCGAAACGCGCTACACGTATTTCGCCTATGCGGTCAATGGAAACGGCTCGGACTCCATTAGCGGCTCCAGTCTGCCAGGCCCTGTCGATCCTTCCGGCATCACGGCTATTCAGCATCTGATGGTGCGGATGCGCAACCACGACGGCCAGATCATTACCCAGAACGTTTACGACGACCTCGAACGCGTCGCGCAGCAATACCTCCATGGCGATACCAATAAAACCTGGACGCTCAACTACACCGGCGTGTCCAGCCTGGAAATTGATCCCGCGGGCAACGTCACCGAATACCAATACGACGAGCGCGGGCGCTCGGCGGGCCAGATCGACGCCATGCGCGATGCCTCCTTCTGGGAATACGACGGCCAGGATCACGTCGTGCGGCAGGTTTCGCCCAGCGGCGAAGTCACCGTCAACCACTACGACGGCGACCACAATCTGCTGCGCAGCGACCACCCGCGCGGAGGGGGCAGCACCGTTTATACTTACGATGCCCTGCACCGCATCCAGACGGTTACGGACCCGGACGGAAATGTCACGACCTACACCTATTTCATCAACGGACCAAATGCGGGCAAGAACCGCCCGCAGACCGTCGTCGATTCCGAAGGCACCACCACCTTTACGTACTACGCCAGCGGCACTGGCATCGGGCGCGTAAACACCGTGTCGGATGACGACGGCCTCGTCACCACCTACACTTACGATCAGTGGGGGCAGCCCAACACGGTCACCGAGCCGGGTAACTTCGTCACCGATTACAACTACAACGCGCGTGGTGACCTCCTTTCCGTCATCGACCCGCGCAGTATCCGCACCACCTTCACCTACAACGCCCGCCGCCAGGTCATCCGCACGGAATATGACGATGGCGGCGCGGACGAGGCCGCCGAAGACCGCAGCTATGACAACCAGGGCCGCCTCGCCAGCATCACCCACCCGACCGACAATAGCGGCCAGCGCGTCGTCGAGCGCTTCACCTACACCCCCACCGACAAGCCCCTTGGCGAGTTTTTGGCCAACGAAACCGCCACCCTCGCCGACGACGCCATCGCCACCTACGCCTACGACGGGCGCGACTTCAATACCGCGGTGACTGATGCCCTTGGGCGCGTCACCTCGCTCAACTACTTCCCCGACGGCGAGTTGCAAGCAACCGACCGACCGGAAGCGACCGGTGACCGCGACACCGCCTTCACATATGACGGCGACGGACGCCTGCTCAGTCAGACCGACCCCGGCGCAGGCATACCACGCAGCACCGGCTTTGCCTATGACGTCACTGACATCGCCGAAGGCGACCAGACCACCGGCTTCCCACGCACCGTCTTCACCGCGCCAGACGGGTTGACCACCACCAGCGAATACGACCGACGCGGTAACCTCCGCTACTTCACCAATCGAAGCGACAAGGTCTTTGCTCTCCAATATGACGGGCTTGGGCGGCAGACCAGCGTCGCTACACCGCTCGACGTCGCCGCCGAGCGCGCCCTCACCACCACCTACACCCACCGGGGCGCGCCGCTTACCGTCACCGAGCCCTCCGGCGAGGTCACTTCTTTCAACTACCACCCGACCTCCGGGCGGCTGACTTCCGTCACCGACGACGTCGGCACGATCAGCTACACCTATAACGCCAACGGTGACCCGCTGACCGTCACCGAGGGTAGCGACACGATCACGCGCACCTACGACCGACTTGGGCGGGTACTGAGCTATACCGACGAAAATGGGCAGGCCATTGGGTATCGCTATTACGACAGCGGGCGGCTACGCCTGCTGATCTACCCGGGCGGCAACGAAACCACTGGCAATGTCGAATACACCTACTGGCAAACCGGGCGCTTAAAGAACGTCATCGAACGTTTGGGGAATTCACCGCGAACATCGACTTTCTATTGGAGCAACGACGGCAGACTTGCGAGGATCGAACGTCCGAATGGCACCAAGCGCGTCATCACTTATGACGACGTCGGGCGCCCGGAACTGATCCAAGAGCTACACAGCGACGATACCATAATTGCGAGCTACGATGTCAGTTATTACGATAGCGACGAAATCTACCAGCTGGCCGTTTCGCCCTCGATAGACCCGGCGCAATTTGACGCCCCGCCGCCTGTCGCTCTGACCTTCAACGCTGACAACCAAATTGCCACCTTCGAGATTCCCGGATTGGGCGGCACCCCGCCCGGCCATGGAATGGAGGCGGCTCAGCATGACCTCGACGGCAACATGAGCTGGGGGCCACTCCCCAGCGGCCAAATGGCAAGCTACAATTATAATGCGCGCAACCAACTGACCAGCGCGGGAGGGATCAATTATCAATACGATGCCGAAGGGAACCGTATTGGCATCAGCGGAACCACAAACGCCAGCTTCGTGATTGACGCCAATCGCGGCCTCTCGCGCCCGATCCAAATCACGCGCAACGGCGTCACCACTCGTTATGTCTATGGTATCGGACTAAGTTACGAAGTCGATGCCAGCGGCAACGCGATCTATTATCACTACGACCAAACCGGCAACACGGTCGCGCTGACGAATCAAAGCCAAACCGTTGTCGCAGAATACCGCTACGCCCCCTACGGCCACCTCATCTATCAAAGCGGCTCGCACCAGACCCCATTTCGCTACGGCGGTTTCTTTGCCATCCACACGGACGACAACGGGCTCATCCACATGAGAGCTCGCTACTTCAACTCCCTAATCTGTCGGTTTGTGAATTCCGATCCAGCCCAAGATGGATGGAACTGGTATGCCTACGCAAATGGTAACCCGATTATGAACATTGATCCCACGGGTTTCGGCTCACAAAATAGTATACAGGCTATGACTGCTGGTTACTCATTTGCCTTAGGAAGTGGCAGTAGTTCTTATACAGCTAAAGATTTTGCGCGTGATGTAGCCGGATTCGTTCCTGTTCTAGGCTCTGCGCTTGATGCATACGATAGTTTTGCCGCTGGCAATTGGGGACAAGGCATCCTCCACACAGCCCTCGCCATAACAGATTTAACAGGTGTAGGGGCGATCACGAAAGGCTTGGTAGTCGGTGGTTTCAAAATAGCCGCACGTCAAGCAGTAAAACGTACCTTCAGGTCTGGATTATCGTCAAGTTGGGATAATGTCTCAGCCAGAATTGGGAGGAATGGTCTCCGTGACTTTCCGAAGCAAGAGATTCACCATTGGTTATTCAATCGAAATCAGGGGATCGGACGATTAGTTCCAGATCGAATAAAGAATCAGCCATGGAATTTGATGCGAATGCCACAAGACACGGCGTTCCATGATGCGTTACATGGTGGTGGAGAACTTATCTGGGCAAACCGTTCATTGATTCGAGCATGGAACGGTACTCCGGGATGGGCCAAAATTGGAGTTCTCGGCGTTGGGTCATATTCAACGGGTCTGTTTTACAATTAGCTACTGAACATGCCAATAAATACACCCACATTCCCAGTGCTTGTAATGACATCAGATTCTTGTCGAATAGCAACCAAGGAAGATTTTTTGTCGTCGCCAATGACTGCTTGCAACCGTGACGGAAGCTTTATCCGTGAATCACCACGATTAGGATATTATGATGGTTTCTTTGTTATCGATTATAATGATAACGTATTTCAATCTAGAATACTATGGGAAAAGAAGGCAGGGCCTTTTGCCTTTCTCTTGGGCAAAGGTGCATCGAAGGTTTGTTTCAGATTAGTACCAGCTAGTATTGATTTGAACGATGCAATTGAAGCAGCTCGAAAGTTTGAACGCGATGAGCATCGTGCAATGACATTACGCAGATTGCGACTGGAGGATATTCATGATGGAGTTGTTCCCACGCTGACAAAAGTTTTGCGTCCAGACTTAATACAGCGGTAATTATTAGATTATGCATCCCGTTCTTGCAGCTGCACTAGTCATCGGGGCCCTTGTGTTTGTAGGAGGCCCTATTTTATACTGGATTTTTTTTCGAATGGACGAAGGAGGGACCAAGGAAAGTTTTATAGACGACTTTGCTGTACCCTTATCGGCTAAGGACATAGAATTATTACAAGAGAAATTAGGCCTAACCCTCCCAATTGATTACACTCATTTCTTAATGAATAGCAGGCCTAGAGGAGTAGATGTATATTCTTTGTATGCCGAACCTGAAGAAATAATTGAAGAAACTTCACTTTATCGTTCAGGTTTCGAGGGTTTACCAAAATGGCCAAAAGAGTTTGTCTGCATCGGATCCGATGCAGACGACTGTCCTTACGTCCTCAATGTGGCAACTAGCGAAATTATTAGTCTAAACAAAGGAAATCTAAATAACATTCCAACAAAAAAGTTTTTGAATTTTAAGAGCTTTCTCGATTCGCTGAAATCCAATCGCTAGCGTGCTATTAGGTTAGTTAGTGGTGTCCAAAATTTTTGGTTCATCGTCGTATTCCGGGGAAGGCATATTTGATTTTGAGGAAGAAGTATTCGGTGTCTCGGTATCCGTATGCCATGCGTTTGATGACCTTGATCTTGTTGTTGATGCCTTCGAGGACGCTGGTATTGAGGGGGAACCGAGCGGAGGCGAGGATCCCCCTGAGGTAGGGTTTGAGCTTGCGGGCGAAGGCGATCAGCGGCTGTAAGCCGCTCTCTTGGGCCATGCGCCACCAGGCTCGCCAGAGCCGGTAGGCGCTCCAGGGTGAGGGGCACCGCCCAGAGTTCCTTGAGCTGATCTTTGAGGATGTAGACTTGGGCCAAGGGGGCGTTGAGGCTCATGAGGGCATCGAGGCGAGTGGCCTGCTCGTCGCTGAGGTTGGCGCGGTTTTTGAGCAACAGCCAGCGGCTGCGTTTGACGACCTGGCGCGCTGACTTGTCCTCGCGCAAGGCGTTGGCCTGATCGACGCGCACGCGGTCGATGACCTCGCGGCCGTATTTGGCGACGACGTGGAAGAGGTCGTAAACGACTTCAGCATTGGGACAGTGCGCTTTGACGTAAGCGTCACGCCAAGCGCCGTCACTACAGGCTGGACGTGTAAGCTGTCATAGTTGTGATAGCTTTCATCGGTATGACGTTTATGACCGCGATGACTTCTTGCGCTTCAAGCGGCGATGTTTTGGGCCTTCGCCTTGGCTTGAGCTTTGGCGTATGCCGCCGGGGTGAAGCGGTGGATTTGCCAGTTGGTGGCGGCGGGAAGGGAGCGCAGGAGGTGGCAGAGGTAGGTGTAGGGCTCGAGGCCTTGGCGTTTGGCGGACTCGACGAGAGTGAAGAGGATTGCGCTGGTCTGGCCGGAGCCTTCGGAGCCGATGAAGAGCCAGTTTTTCTTGCCGATGGCTGTGGGACGGATGGCGTTCTCCACCAGGTTGTTGTCGATCTCGAGGTGGCCGTGTTGCAGGTAACGGCCGAGCTGGGGCCAGAGGCCGAAGGTGTAGGCGATGGCCTTGCCGAGGCTGGACTGCGGCAGGTAGCGGGGCTTGAGTATGATCAAGGCCTTGCGGATGCGCTCGACGACCGGAGCGGCTTCGCGGGCCCGGGCCGCTGCGCGCAGTTTTGGGCTGGCCCGAGCGGAGCGCAAGCGTGATTCGAGACTGTAGAGCTGACCGATCTGGCGCAGGAGCCAGTCGACCACGAGCGGAGCGCGCGAGCGGGCCTCGTAAAACTTGCGCCGCGCATGTGCCCAGCAGCCAGCGAGTTGCAGTGCGTGGGCACGCTCCTTTTGGTGACTGACGTAGCCTGAGTAACCGTCGCACTGGAGGGTGCCCCTGAAGGCAGGCGGCACGACCTGCTGGAGGCAAGCCGCCGCGCGGCTTGCGTGCCAGTGGTAAATCACGTCGCTGCCGGGCACGTGGGTGACCCAAAAGTAGCCTTGCGGTGCACGTCCGGCTCCCGGCTCAAGGTAGCGGATGGGTGTCTCATCTACCTGAAGGTAAGTTGCTTGCGCCTGCTGGCGCTGCATCTCCTCATAGACTGGACGCAGCTAGTCGGCGGCCAGACTGACCCAGCGGCAGAGCGTCTGGCGCGGCAGCTCCACCTGATGGCGCTGGCGATAGATCTGCTCCTGACGGTAGAGCGGGCAGTGATCGACATATTTGCTGATCACCACTTGCGCCATCAGCTCCGGCGTCGCCAGGCAGCGCTCTTGCAACGAAGGGGGCAGCGGCGCGATCGTCGGCGCGGCATAAGGCTGGTCGCGCCGGGCGTATTTGCGGCGGATCAAGCGCCGGCACAGGAAGCGCGCGGGCCGATAGTCGAGCTGTTCGCTGACCTCCTGGCCCATCAGGCGCCACGCCGACGGATCCGCCGTAACTTCCTGCGGATCCAGGATCACTTCTTCCATCGGCAGGTGCTCCGGCACACGCGGGCCGGGCCGACGAGGCTGGGACGATGAACGGTGGGCTCCCTTCGGCGCGGCCTCAACGACGAGGGGAGCGTCAGCTTTTTTTGCCGCCCAGTCCTCCAGCAGCGTCAACTGCGCCCGGTCGAGCCGTTCGCTCTTGGGCCCGTAGATCTGGCGCACCAGCGCGTCGATCTTTTCCCGCAACAGCCGGTTCTCCAAACGCGCTGCTTCGAGCTGCAAACAAGCTGCCCTCAGCAGGTCCTCCAGCTCGGATTCGCGTTCGGTCATGCGCATTATGATGAGTCACAGCCGGTAAGCTGGCGAGCTTTATCCCTCATTTTTCACGCTCATACCAAGGCAGGAACCTCGCACCTTTCATCTCCACGCCGTCACAGAGCAGCGCAAAGGCTTCGGGGCGCAGCCGTAGCTTCACCGCCTCGGGATCAGTCGCGTCCGGCCAGCTGAAGCACCCTTCTTCCAGGCGCTTGCACAACACCCACAGCCCGCTGCCGTCAAAGTAAAGCGCCTTCAGCCGCGTGCGCCGTCGGTTGGTGAAGAGGAACAGCGCTCCACCGCGCACCGACTCCTTGAGCCGATCCGCCACCAGCGCTTCCAGACCATTGAAGCCCTTGCGCATGTCGCAGGGCTCCAGGGCTACAAAAACGCGCAAGCTGCCGCTAAAGCTTAGCATTTAGACCCCGCTCCAAGCGCCGTGAGCAGTTCTACCGCCAGGGCGATGTCCGCTCGACGGTGAATCGTCAGCCGCAGCCCACCGCTCGTCTCGATCGACACCGAGCCCGGCACCTCACCGGGTGCATCGCTCACCACCGCCTCCACCAGTGAGATCGTCGTCCGCGGCTCCGAACGGTCCACCCCGTCAGAGTTCGGTCGCTCCCGCTTGCGCCGCTGCAACCAGCCCGCAAACGTCGGATATTTGACCCCGACCCGCTGCGCAAACGCCTGCCCGCTCAGTCCGCTGCCCTCGAACACATCCAGCAGCGCCTCCCGGCGCTCACGCGGCACCCGCACGCGACCCAACCCGTCCTGCTTCAGGATCTCCAACTCGGCCTCACTCATAGATGTCATACCTCCAAACCTATGACATCTATGATACATCACGCTAGCCAGACACCACGGTGCTTGGAGTGACGCTTACGCTGTTGTCACGACGCAGCACATTGAAGAGGATCCATTGCATCCCCTCAGGCACGTCAACCGCCATCGTTTGCCAGGACGTCTGGCGGCTAGCGGACTTATAGCCAAGCGACTTCCAGTCGAAATCGCGATCTACCGGCTTCGTGTAAACCGTAAGGGCAGAGCTTCGGCCGTCTGCGAGATAGCGGAAACGCAACACGCCCGGCCCTTTGACCACGGTGGCGATGTTGCTGGAAGCACTAAAGCGGGGCTGGACGCCCGATCGCAAGGCATAGCCACCTTGAGCCGTTCGGGAAGCGGTCACCATCCAGGGATTGTCTGGATAATCCACCCATAGGAGTGTGTTGTTATCGACGGCAGTTGCTGTATCGATCGAGATGGTCGTAGGCGTAAACTTCAAGTCGTCGATCTTCAAATAGCCAGCCTGTCCGCTATTGACCGGCTCCGCACGGATTCCAACCAGGTAAGCGCCCGAAGGTATCTCCACCTCTGGCAGCTTCCAGGAGCCGTCAAACTCGATTGAAATGACCTGAAGTTCATAATCTTGCGGGATGCTTTTTTCGAGGAAGGACACCACACACCGCGTGCCACTGCCAAAGGCACGGAAACTCAGAGTTCCGGGCCCTGTTACCTCAACCTCCAGGAAGTTGTTGTGATTGGATTGGCTGGTGTATTGGACCAAGGCGTCGCCACCGACGGCCGCACTATCCAACTCCCCTACCCAACCACGCACGCGCTTGATGTTCTCCACCGGCATACTGTCCAGCGCATCTACCACCGTCGTCGTCGCCTGGCTGACGAACTTCAGATCGGCGATACGCAGGCGAGGCACCGTAGTATAGCCGTAGTAATTGCTGTAAAAGTGGGTGAGCGTAATAGTTTGCATCCCCGCCGCGACCGGGAACTCGACGAGTTGCCAAGACTCGTTGGCTGCCAGGGTCTTCTGTAAAACGGAGGGGTTATCAGCCTCGCTGGCCAAAAGCTGCAAGGAAGAGCTGGTGGTATCCGCTTGAACCCAAAAGGTGAGCACTCCCGGCCCTTCCGCCTTGAGCTGAAGCGAGTTACGGATCGAGCTGGGCGGATTCTCTGCTGAATTATTCGTCAATTGAGATTCGAGCACCTGCTTGCCGCTCAACGTAACTCCTTCCAACGGAATGAAGGAGGTGACTTGATGAACGAAGTCAAGGTCGGGGTAGTAGGTTTCGAGGCTCGACGCTGGCTTTACCTCCGGAGAGACAAGCGAAAGAAAGTGCATCCCACTATATCGAGACTTCAACTGCCAGCGAAACTTGTGGGTGCCTGCTTCGACTTGGAAAGACACCGGGCGAGTGCCACTTTGGGTCAGCATGGCGACATCCTGCCACTCGCCGTTCTTCTCGATCTGGAGATCAAGCCTCTGATAGTCGCTGTAGGAATTTATTTTCGTATAGGCAACTTCCGTTCGGTGGACCGCCGGGCCGGTCAACTCGAACTCGAAGCTGCTCAAAGTCTCAGCCGAAGTGGCGGGGGCCTGAAACGCACTAATGTAGTAACTGTCGTCAATCTTGTAAGCGCCCCACTCGCCATCACCGACCGCCTTTAAGTTGGTGGCACCAGGGAACGCCTCGGCAAAGGGCACCGATGTCAACGCCTCAACCTTCAGGTTGTCCACCAGCATGTAGCTACTCGAAACCGAGCTGGTATTGTCGTAGTAGCGAATGATCAAAGACCGGCCAGCAGGCAGAATATACTCCAGCGTCTGCCAATCATATGACGCATAGCCAAAGGACCTGAGCGCCGCCGCCGAATCCTTGTCACCGACAAGAATACTGGTCTCATGGTTGGACCCAACTTTCTTCACATCGACAGAGACCCGGTAATAGCCCGTTCCCGCAAGGCCCACGTTGAGGTCGAGAGAGCCGTAGTTGGCACTACCCGTATGACTCTTGACGACCGAATCACGTTCACCGTCGGAAGTGATTTCCCACTTCATCGATGAGGAACTATTCCAGGAAACATCGAGAGAGGCGTCACCCAAAGCCGCAGCAAGTTCGGCCTTGGTTTGCGCCCCTAAGCTAGTAGCCACGAGCACACATCCAACGACGGCCCAGCCAAAGACAGGAGAGAATAGTTTCATTTAACTCCAACACAGAACGCCGTTAAGGGAGACACAAGCCTAATCTTTTCCTAAGCACAAACCTTTACCACCGTGCGCAGCGCTGCCTGCTGTCATAACGGAAAATGGCACGACCACAGCAATGCTTCTTGCCAGCAGAAAACATGTAAATCCTTGAATATACGAAAGCTACGTAAATCCAAGCGATATTGACGGCAGAGCTACCGAAAGCCTTTCAAACTTCCTACTATCAAGGGGAAAATGGAGCCAGCTGTCGGACTCGAACCGACGACCCACTGATTACAAATCAAAATTATACCCCTGTATTTAAGCGGATTCAGAGCGCAAATGGAACCAAATGGACCCAAAATCGAGGTTTCAGAGAAGATTTCAGCCGCTCATCGGTGTGTTTGAGCCTGCGCGGCATGTGAACAAGCGAACACCCCAAAAGGCTTGCAATACATAAACAGGTGTTTACTAGTCGGTCTCAGTGGTGTTGCTCCCCTCCTCGCCGAAACCGTCCGGGCGGGTGATGGGCAACACGGTGCGGCGAGGGTGACTGAGCCGCCTTGCAGATTGGAGTGGGACCGCAACCAGCGGTAGGTCTTCCAATGCTGGCCGCGGCGCCGTTGATCGAGGCGCAGCCCGTCTTTACGGGTCTCCGATATCGATCCGGTTGGACGGTGTAACCTTCCTGCTTACACCACCATGTTCACCTGCGAACCTGCATCTTTATCCAGACCCTCTTATGGCTGTTCCACCAGCAAAGCACATCCCCGCCTCTATGAGCTACTCGGCCGCGACGCCATGGCGAAGATCCGCCAAGCCGCCCAAGCCGAAGGGCTGAGCCACCAGGCCTTCCTCGGCCGTCTCAGCTCCCGCTGGAAAGGAGGTCGAGGTGAGTGAACACAACCTACTCGTCTTCCCCGGGGCTGGCCGCTGCGCCCAGTGGCGGCACGCGATCCGCTCCGCTCGAAACCGAGGAGAGGCCGATTTGGCGGCACTTGCTGTCGTCGATGACCTCGAAGATGCCTTGATCTACATTGAGGAGCTTGAGGCTGAGCTGGAGAGCCAGCCGAGATGCTCCCACACGCCGTGGGAAAACCCCTAAAATGAAGTTTTTCTCGCTTTACAGTTTCACCAAACGTGTCTATCCGCCATTAGCGCAGATTCGCAACCTATACTACTGGGCGATTAACTCTCTAAAACCGGATAACATGGCGCGCGGAAAGAAGTACCAGCAACGTAAGTTATTATATTGGCGGGCACATATTCACAGACACGGTGGTAAGAACCTTCAACAGCTTCTCAGGGAAGCCTTTCAAGGAACCCGGGCGGTGGATAGAAAAATAAGACCTGATGCAGATGTTCCATACTATCAGATTCTTGGAACCTACAAGAATGAAGATGGATTCTTCTGGGGAGATTTCATCACGTTTGACCAAGATAAGCTTGGAGAGTTGATCATCGAGAATCCTGAAGCGGAGCACCTCATGATTGAACAACTTCTTCCTGAATCAAGTGATGGCAAAAAGGGATCTCTACTGGAAGGCCAGTTGTTTTTCCTATGTAAAGACAATCACCTCATAATCTGCCAAGACCAGCAGGCTAAGCAGGGAGATCTGTGCAACTATCTAAATAGATTTTTTGAGAACAAATTTCCGGATGAATTCCTAGGCTACCCCATTTCATTAGAACGAGGCATATCCCTCAATATTCGAGGAAAAATCAAAGGGGTCAGTGAAATTACAATCACAGCGCCCTTGACCTACGAGTTCGATCCAAAGCACAGCAAAGAGCTTCCGGTCAAAACAAGACCTAAGGGCTTTAGTGCGTTCATTCTTGATGCAATCTCCAAAGCGACTGGCCAAGATACTAGTTACAACTTCAACGACCAAAAACCCCTACATGCTACCGTAAAATTAAAATGGCCCAAGCAGAAAAAGGAAACCTTCTGGAATGACATTGATCGCCTTGCCAACACCTTAGACAATCTCGATGAAGATGTAGGCTTTGTTATCAAAGCCAAAGATCGAAAGTATGATCGAAAAGAGATACACCTGGAGCACACTTTTACTGCGCATTATCTAAATCGCAGGATTGACACACATAGACTATTCGAAAGAATGAAGAAATGGTATTTCGATCTCTGCAATAACCACGACATTTAGCTTTAGATGAAACCTCTTCTATACGCTCTTACCGCAGGCATCCTCGGCTTAGCCTTAGGATACTTCACTAGCGGCGTATTACCTCAAGAGGTAGCTTCCGACCTTATTAAGACCCTCGGAAATATTACAGCGATAGCTGGGGGGCTCCTGGGCTGGAGCGTGAGTTTTCTTGGACAGAGCAGAACTGCACTCAAGGATCACGTAACCCGTGCGGCTATTGACACCGCATCTAAGCTAGCAAAAAAGCACCTTGAAATTATCGACTTTTGGGCGTTTGCGCTCTGCGCGGCGTTATTGTCCATCACCCTCTCAGTATTTCTGCCTGCAATCCAACGCAATACGGATAGCTATACAACCGTCTATAGCGTTGCGGTTTCGCTTCTCTTCGTTTCCCTTTACTACGTGCTTCTTCTGTTCTTAAACACCCGAAGCTTGGCGCGCCTTAAGAACGATCTGGATGAATTAAGTCATCGGGAAGCAATAAGAAAACACAATTTGGATGGAGTTCAGGAGTGAAGAAATGCCGAGGCCTCTAAACTCGGATGCTTTAACATTGTGAACCGGTTGGTTTCTTTTGATCTGCGAAGGCTTGTATCCACTTTTCCAAATGAGGATGATTAGTCATTGATTCAAGAAGTGCGGCCCTCCAATGCGACACACCAAACCTTCTTCTTTCGGTTTTTGTTTGCATCTCCAAAAACTGTCTTGCATTCGCACCAGAGGCAACTGCGTTATAGACAATCTCAATGGATGTCGATATCTCATCGTTAACCACTTCGGCATATAAGCCCAGCAAATCAAGATTTGAAAAGTGTTGAAGAATTAACCTCCAAATATATTCATCAATCTCCGGCAGCTGAACTAGTCGAAACTCGACACCAAAAAACGGGCTATCTTCGGTCTCGATAATATCTGCTCTGATGAACGGCACATCGGGTATATCATCTACATAAAAGTGAATAAAGGCTCTTTCGCCTATTACGGAATTTGACTTGTAAATGTCGCCTTTTTTGGAATTACAGGTACCGCAGGTGTAAATCAGATTCCAAACATGTACAGCATATTCAGGAAACGTAGCGCGTGGAAAATAATGGTCGAAAGTTTTGGGCGTAGCTGCCCCGCACATAGGGCAGTATTTCCCAGACCCATCCTGCCGTAATTTCTTGATTTCATTGAGCAAGTTGCGAAGCGCCTTTGTTTCGCTTTCGTAGCACGAACAAAGAGCATCTTTAATGGTCCAGCCTGATGGATCCTCTTCAACCAAGTCGACCTTTTTGCTTGCAACAACGGCCTCATCTAAGTGTGCATATCGCTCTGCTATATAAGCATGAGAACCGCACAAAACTGACTTCGTCGGATTACGCTTTGTGTTCCTTATCTTTAAGTATTGCTGAATAGGCGTGACTGATGAATCAGGCAGTTTTATCTTTTTCATTTACCACCTCTCTTTGTGCATGCAGAGAGAAGATATGCCTGAGCATTCATACTGAGATTACCGTCAAACATTTGCATAACCTCATCGAAGCTTCGATTTCGCGCAAGCTTCTGAAGGACATCTTTATAATGCATATCCACCCCGCCTGTATCAAAGACGTGACGCGTAAGCTCACTAATACTCTCTCCGAAACTTTCGATCCCTAATCTTTCGGAGAAAGTATATCCATCTTCTCGTTTCAGCACGATTACTCTTCTTGCAGGCACCTCTTGAATTACCACTGGTGAATGAGTACCCAGTATTGCATAAGACTGGAAATCCTCAAGCAATGAAGACATCACCGAGAACAAACCGGCGACCGCATTCGGATGCAAGTGAGTTTCGGGTTCATCAAACAATACGAGTGAATCGCGCTGAATCCATGCGACCATTGAGGTAATAAAATGCCACAAAATCGCTTGGCCTGAGCTTAACCGTTCAAGCTCATCAAACCGCTCACCCTTCCATGCTTCATTCTCCAGTTTTCGCTGAAGAGATGCGCTGTGGCCGTCCATGATCTGTAGGATATAGCCAACCCATTCTGTAACGCGCTCCTGATTCTTAATTCTCTCCCTGTTGCACCTATAGCTCTCAAGAAGAGCTTCTCTCGATATAAGGCCCTCATCATCCCTTATCCCACAATATACATAGCTGCTCCGACCGTCTTGATCAGGGCGCTTAAAATTATCGAAAGCACTGTAAGATACAGCAAGCACTCGTGCAAATAAAGGTCTCCCAGATAAGAAACGAGCCTCCCGTGCAGCATACGCCTCTTCACTAGAGTCATCCAGTATAGCGAGGTCTTCAGCCATTCTATTGAGCAAGCGAGTTTTTCCAACAGCGTTTCTGCCAATTAAAGCACATATTCGATTCGGCACTGGATCATTGGCGTCGAAATTCAGATCTACAACTACCGGAGGCTCCCCTGCGTTTAAGTCGCATTCGTAGAGAAATGAATAGCTCTCGCTTGGAGTCTCGCCGCGCGCTAACTTCGCCCCGAGACGACGGCACCTAAAGCTCTGCGGAAACCTCATCAGGGCCTTTTGAAATTGCCTAGAAGGCTCAAACGGACCGGCCAAAGATGGGATCCATGAGATATCCTTCAACGAAAGAAGCACCTGTTCAGCTACTTCTTTTCCGAGGTCAAAAAGCCTGGTGTAATAGTCGTCAGATTGGCCTAGAGATATGTAATCATCGTCCAAGCTCTCAAACTCGCTCGGGATGTCAGTGTGACTTTTCACACCTTCTGTTGTTTTCTGGAGTATTTTCAGTTCTCCTATATTTGTTTCTACAAAATCGTGGGCGTAGAACAAATGAAACGTAACTACGTTCGAGAAATCATTCCAATTGTCTACTAATAAGAAAAACAAAATCTCCCCCTCCTTAGGAGTTGGATAAGGCTCCTTGCGCGCTACTTTTAGGAATTTCATTGTTCTACCCTGCCAAGCCGTTGCGCTTGGCTTTTTTGTTGGCGGTGGTTTCGGATTTGGCCGGATCGTGCTGGAGGGCAAGCTCGACGATCTTGACGAAGTCGTTGTCGTTCCAGATGGCGCGGGCGGTGCGGCTGATGGTCTGGGCGTCGGCGTGGGCCAGGCGGTGCTTGAGGTGCTTCAGGAGTTCGCTGGCGGCGGACTCGAGCTGGTTGTGGGCGATCCGAGCGGAGAGGTGCGGCAAGTGGGCGATGGCGCTGATGGCTGCCTTCTCTTCGTCGTCGATATTCCAATCGGCTTCGGCGGGGTTGCGGGTCTTTTCGATGAGGCTGGCCAGGTAGGTCAGCATGTCCTCGAGGCCGGAGTCCTTTTCGGTTTCTTCGGAGAGGTTGAGCAGTGTGTTTACGTGCTCGGGGCCCTTAGCCAGGAAGCGAGCCAGGCGCGGGTCGTTGTCCGAGAAGCGCGCGAGCAAGCTGCTGTAGTCCACGGCCGCGCGGACACACTCGTCCTTGAGGTGCGCTTCGATCAAGGCGGTGCGGTCTTCTTCATTGCGAGGGAAGGCGCTGAACAGCGCCTCAAGGAAGTCCGGACGACTCCGCTGTCCTCGCATAGTGGCTGTGATGACCGAAGCGTGTCGGCCTGTCAGGCGTGCCAAATCAGACTGGTTCTGACCATAGGCCGCCAAAAGAGAGGCGAGTTTATCACTCAGGTGCGTGGCTTCCGAGGGCATAATTGGGAAAAAGCCAAAAATGCGGTCTTAAGTCAATTTTGTATTTGACCAAATCTTTGTTGTTTCTCCAATATTTTGGAGTTCTCCCAAAACGAGATACAAGCAATGAACGCCGCCACTTTCAAAGAACTGATCCGCCGCAACCGGCAGATGAACCAGACCATCTTCCGCCTCTCGAAGGAGGAAGACCCGGAACTGGCCGAAGCAGCCAAGCTCCTCGACACGCACCTTGCGGCCCTCTCGCCCGCCGACCTGGAACCCCAGCCCGCCGCCAAGGCGGACGAGGAGGAGTAGAGCCATGGAGCAGCACGATCCACGCAAAAAGTACGAACATGCGCGGGCTAAGGCTGAGCTTGAGTTTGCACGGGCAGCCGCGCTTCTACCCCAAGTCGACGCCCTCAATGAGCATTTGAAGCTCGTCGACGGTCAGGGCTCTGACATCTCGGGGGAGCCAGTGATACTTGTCGATGAGGTAACGGTGGATGGCGTTAAGGCCATCAAGGTCACCATACCCCATCTTCTGGCTCAGCGCATCTCCTTTGGCGGCGATGCAGGCCTTCATGTCTGCCTCCGCAGCGTAGGCACGACGGGTCACTTCGTGGAGTTCCTTTTTAGCTTTGTTGGTCATCAGAACTCCAACATATGCGCCTGCCGGGAGCCCGAGCAATCAAATCCCGGTACATTTTCACAACGTGAGGCAGAGAAAGAATAGAGCCATGAATACCTACGAGCTACATAGGTTTGGCCACCTTTCTAAGCCGATGCCAGGCTACCTATTCAATGTGAGTCTGAAGCGCTCGAGCATGGAAAGGGCGTGTGACGCCCTCCACGGGCTACACATCAAGTCGACGCTGCCGGAGAAGCTCAAAAATGCGTTTTTTCTCTTCCTCGGACGATGGCGTCTTGAACTTATTCCACCTGATCGAGCCGCTTTCTACCTGCTTACCATGGCCGGTTTCAATGATGAGCGGGGCAGGACTCCAGTTCTCACATTCAAGCCGGGAAACGTAGATATTAGCGGATGCCCGAGCTTTAAGAGGCTTCGGGAATCTCTTCAGAAGCTCAAAAAAGCGCATATGATTTGGGCCCTGGATGACGAAGGCGTCGTCGATATACACCTCAAAGGCACTGAGGTTAATGATCTTGATGGCCCATCCGTGCTTCCCCTCCGGCCCAATGAGATAACCGGATGGTGTCATCGTGAATGGACGGGCAACGATTTGCAGTCGCGTGAAGCGATCGCGGAAGTGAAGCCAGGCATTCAGGACTCCGATGCCTGTCGCGAGGGAACCCAAGCCAGCGCCAGCCAGGGAGAACCAGTCAAAGACGTCCATTCGCTGAGTGATACAACGGGCTTAAGCGGTGGCAAGCCCACGCTTAAAGCCCCCTACTCGCTTACACCGGAAGAGCAGGAGACCGCCAAAAAGGTGGCGGAAGACCTGGAGCGTCGCAGAAGCCACCGGAAAGCCTTCTTCGACGCGATCAAGGAAGAACGGCAGCGGATTCGAGAATCCCAAGCCAAGACTCAACCCACAAAAAAGGCCGATTCCGCGGCAACGGAACCGGCCAAGTAATAACCAAAATGGCTAAAACAACTACAACCAAGAGAACGGCTTCACGGGCCGCCGCGCAAGCGAAAACCGCGAAGCTTCCAGACGATTCGCTCCGGGCGAGGCTGGACGATCTGCGCAAGCTCACCGAGTCGGACGCCTACGTCCACCGGATCATGCTGCTGATCGACGGCGCCATCCTCCGGGGCATCCCGCCCGAAAAGGCGAGCTACCTGGCGGCCATGGCCTTTCAGGGCGCACTCGCCGCCGAACATCAAACCACTGCCGCGTAACCCTACCGATGAAACGCCGCCGCAAGCAGCCTTCTCTCGATCCGGAAACGCTGGATCGCATCCAAGAGCTTCGCGCCGAGGCCGCCTACTACCTGGGCATCGGCCGCCGCATCGCTGCCATCCGACACATCCACCGGGCCCTGCGCCTCCGCCGCGCGGCCCTTTCCAACTGAATCCTTTCCACACCTTCCTGTCATGTATGCACCCACTGAAATCAACGCCACCGGCCGCTTCACCATCGAGCAATGGGACAAGATCCCCGGCTACGCCAAGGCCCACTTGCTCCACATGGCTCCCGATGGGCCGATCCTGCCTTTCGACGGCGACGCCACGATCTACACCTACGGCGACGGCCCCGACCTCGACCCCGCCTACATGGCGCTTTGGGCCGGGCGCTTCGATGGGGACCGCGAGCCGCTGCTGGTGCACGAGTGGAAGTTCGATCACTGGGCGTTCGAACAGCGCATGTCGGTCGAGGAGTTCCGCAGCCTGCTCGGCAACCTTCAGTTGATCTACCCGGAGCACCTGCGCCCGAAGGCCGACGAGCCCCAACCGCAGCCCGCCGCCTGATCTCGCCATGATCGACGGCATTGAAACACCCGCCGCCCTTGAGGCCCTGATCGAAAGGGTGGCGGCCGAGACGGCCCGGCAGACCCGCGAGGATACGATCGACTTCCTCGTCAAGCGGGGCCTGTTGACGCCACGGGGCAACGTGAAGCTCGAGACCCGCCAGCAACAGGCGGACTACCTCCACATGCCGGTCTCCACCTACCGCCTCCGCATCCTCCCGATGATCAAGGACATTCCCAACCTGAACCGGAACCACCTCGACCGCGCCTACAAGGTCTACCAGGCGCAGAAAGCGGAGAGTGACCGCAAACGCCCAGGCCGCAAGGCCCGCGCCTCCTGATCTCCCCTGCCCTTACCTGCCATGCACTCGCTGATCGATTCCTTCCCGCCCCTTTGCCCCGAGCTGCACGACGTCGAGCCGTCCACCGACTGGCGCCGCCTGCAGCTCACTCCAGCGGATGGCCTGGCGCGCGACACCACACCGGAAGCGCCCGCCCCTCAAGCTTTAGGAGAGCGCACCTAAACCGTCGGGCCTGATGCTCAGGGTCGCGCCCTGAGGCAGCCCCGGCGGTCACTTTTGGTTCATAGCCACAGTTGAGCGAGACAGAGAACTAGAGAGCAGATCAGCAGACAGACAGGAATACAGCGACCATGCCCCGGCCGGAAGCAAGAGAGCCGGCCGGGGCTTCATTTTCCACCCCGCGAATCCACTATCATGAGCATTACCCTCGAAACCGGCGTTCTTAAAGAACCCGAACGGGTCGTAATCTACGGCCCCGAAGGCTGCGGCAAGACGACGCTCGCCAGCCAATTCCCCCGCCCGGTGTTCATCGACACCGAAGGCTCCACCCGGCACATCGACGTGCCCCGCTTCCGCCCGAAGACTTGGGACGACCTGATGGCCGGCATCTGGCAAATCCGCGGCATGCCGCAGTTCCAGTCGGTGATCGTCGACACGGTCGACTGGGCCGAGCGCCTGCTGACCGAGCACGTCTGCAAGAAGGCGAACAAAGACGGCATCGAAGACTTCGGCTACGGCAAGGGCTACGTGATCGTTGCCGAAGAGTGGCGCAAGTTCCTCCTGAACCTCGACCTCCTTCGCGACGAGGGCCTGAACGTCGTTCTAGTTGCGCACAGCGAGATCAAGAAGTTCGAGCAGCCCGACCAGTCCGGCGCCTACGACCGCTGGAAGCTGAAGCTCTCCAAGAACGTCGAGCCGTTGACGAAGGAGTGGTGCGACATGCTGCTCTTCATCAACTACTACACCTCCGTCCAGCAGGACAAGGGCACGAACAAGGCGAAGGCCAAGGGCGGCAAGGAACGTGTGATCTACAGCGAGCACGCCGCCAGTTGGGACGCCAAGAACCGCCACAGCCTGCCCGAGCAAATGCCGCTCGCGTGGGAGTCGTTGGCCCACCTGTTCCCGAACACCGAAGAGCAGCAGCCGAAGACGGCGCCAGCCCCGAAACACGAGCCGTCGGGTAAACCTGCCACGGTCTACGAGAAGAAGGAACCCACCAAGCCGCAGGCCGCTCCGGCGCCCAAGCCGCAACCGGCCGCCCAGGAAGCGGACGACGTGCCCTTCGACTTCCCGAGCGACATCGCCGCCGCCATCGAGGGCCATGAAGACGCCGTGCATGCCTTCCTGATCAAGAAGGATTGGCTGAAGGAAGGGCAGACTTACCGCGACCTGACCCCGAGCCGGATCCGCCAGATCAAGGATCGCCTGCCCCAGTTCTGCACCGCGTGCGGCATTCCCGTGCCGGAGGAGGTGACGTTTTAATGAAAGAAGCCTCTGAACTCGTCAGTGAGAAGGCCGGCGCCGCGTTAACCGACCTGCTTTACGTGCGCTGGGAGGAGATCGTGCGAGCCATGGAAGACATGAACCGCTCGGACATCACCGTCTCGGCCTCGATCAAGATCACCCGCACCAATGCGGGCCACAACCTGAAGACGAAGATCGCCTTCGCCAGCAAGACGGAGGACGAGCGCGAAGACCGCGTGGATCCGCCGGGCCAGGCGACGATCGACTTCAGCCGCGAAATGGAGGTCGAGCATGTCTGAGCTGCTTCACCTTTCGCACGACGTTTCCGGCACCGAGCTGGCTGTCGCCCCAGCCCTGCATGAAGCACGCGGTGCCGCCCTGAAGGCTGCCGCCGAAATCACTACCGTCGTCGACTCCTGGGACGCCGAAGTCGCCACCGATGCCGTCCGTCAGTGCAAGAACCTGGCGAAGGAGGTCGAAGCTGCCCGGAAGCAAGTGAAGCAGCCGATCCTCGACCTGGGCCGCAAGATCGACGACACGTCCAAAGAGTTCAGCAAGGATCTGAACGCCCAGGTCCAGCGCCTCGAGCGGTTGCTGGGGGCGTATCAGGCAGCCGAGCGAGAGAAGGCCGAAAAGGCCCGTCGCGCCGCCCTCGAGGAAGAGCGGAAGATCCGCGAAGCCGCCCAACGGGAAGCGGCCGAAGCCTTCACCGACGAGGAAGCTGAACAGGCTCTTAACAACGCCGCCGACCAAGTCTCCGCGCTTCGCCAGCAAAACACCACGCTCGACTACAAGCCCGCCGGTACGGCCCTGCTGATCCAGCGCAAGTTCGAGGTCGAAGACATCGACGCTCTTTTCCAGGCCCGCCCGGAGCTCTGCAAGATCGAGCCCAACAACGAGGCGATCCGCAGCCTGCTCAAGGTCAGCAAGAAACTGCCTTCGATCCCCGGCATCCGCGCCTGGGAGGAGGCCAAATCATCTATTCGCTAGTCTATGAATCCCACTTTCGATTCCGCCGGTCGCTTCGACGTCAAGATCCTGTCGTCGGTCGTGACCAAATCCAACAAAGGCACGCCGCAAATCGAGATGCGCTTCAAGCGCGGCGACGGCGCCGAGATCAACGGCTGGATGTTCCTCACGGACACGCCCATCGACGGCAATCCGGAAGACACGCCGTTCACGCGCACCCTCGAGACGCTCCAGAAGCTCGGCTTCGACGGCAACTTTGTGACGTTGAACGACCAGCTCAAGGACAAGTCCGCGAACATCGTCTGCGAATTCGAGGCGTATCAGGGCCGCCAGCGCCTGCGGGTGAAGTTCATCAACCCGCCCTACACGCCGCCGGAGCCCGCCGAGGGTAGCCTGCTTCAGCAGCTCACGAAGAAGGCCTTCGCCGCCCAGGGTAAGCCGTATTTCCCGGGCAAGACGCCGCAACCGCAACCTGCCGCCGCTTCCACCGCAGATGAAGACGAAAACCCACCCTTCTAAGCCTTGGCGCCTGCGCTGGACCGAGCGCTTCGAATCCTTCCCGCCCATCGAACGTAGCATGGCCTTCGAGTCTCGTGCCGACCTGGACGCCTGGCGCGCCGCCAAGGGCATCGAGGGCGAAGTCGAGCGCATGAACGCCTTCGGTGACTGGCAACCCGTATCCACGGAGGCCGCATGAGCCGGATCACCTTCGAAGTCTTGGGCGAACCGAAGGGCCAGCCGCGGCAGAAATACTTCGCCGTGCGCACGGCTCGAGGCACGCAGGCCCGGGCGGTCACCCCGCCGACGGCGAACGATTGGAAGACGGCGGTGAAGGTTGCCGTCCGCCCGCACCTGCCCGCGATTCCGATCCTTGGGCCCGTGCGGTTGACGGCGGTCTACCGCTTCGCGCGTCCGAAGGTCCACTACAACAAGTCGGGCCTCAGCAAGAAGGGCCGCGAGTCCTACTGGCACACCGGCAAACCTGATCGGGACAACATCGAGAAGGCCACGCTCGATGCCCTGAGCGACGCGGGCCTCTGGCACGACGACGCCCAGGTCTGCGACGGCAGCATCTCCAAGCGCTACGCCAATCCCGGAGAGCTGCCGGGTGCCACCATCGTGGTCGAACCGCTTCCCCTTGAAAATGGCGGATGAACAAAAATCCATCAGTCACGCTGCGCCCCTACCAGGTCGAGTTCGTACAGAAGACGGCCGAGGCCCTGCTTGAGTATCAGCGGGTGCTCTCGGTTGCCGCTACGGGCGCGGGCAAGACGGTCATGGCTGCCAAGCTGGCCGAGACGCTCGCGTCCTGCGGGCCGGTGCTCTTCCTCGCCGACGCTCAGGAGCTGGTGATGCAGACCGGGCAAAAGTTCTGCAAGGTGCTGGGCCAGTTTCCGGCCGTCGAAATGGCGGAGCACCATGCCCGCCCGGGCGACCGTCTGGTCGTCGGCACGACGCAGAGCGTAGCCCGGCGGCTGGACAAGTGGCCGCGGGACTACTTCGCCACGATCATCGTCGACGAAGCCCACCGTAACACCCTCGGTGCGCAAGCCCAGCAGGTGCTCGGGCACTTTCGCCGGGCCCAGGTTATCGGGATCACGGCCACGCCCTTTCGGTCGGACAAGCAGCAACTCAGCTCATTCTACGAAGCAATCCCGGTCGAGATCGGGCTGGTCCGGCTGATCAAGGAAGGCTTCCTTTCGCCTATCACAATCAAGACGGTGCCGGTCGACGTAGATCTGTCGGGCGTCCGTTCCCTCGCCGGCGACTACAAGGACAGCGACCTCGGCGCCGCGATCACTCCGCACCTCGAGCGTTGCGCGCAGATCCTGCACCGCCATGCGGCCGACCGCCGTACGGTGGCCTTTCTGCCGTTGATCGAGACGAGCAAGGCGTTTGCCGAGGCTTGCCGCCAGGTCGGCCTGCATGCCGTCCACGTCGACGGGACCGACCGCTCGGCCTTGCGCGGCGACTGGCAGGTGATCTGTAACTCGCAGCTCCTGACTACAGGGTGGGACGAGCCGAGTGTCGACTGCGTCTTCGTGCTCCGGCCGACGAAAAGCCTCAGCCTTTACTCGCAGATGGTGGGGCGCGGCACGCGCATCCACCCGGGCAAGGTCAACTGCCTGCTGCTCGATCCGCTTTACCAGGCCGAGCGCATGGACTTGATCCGCCCTGCCCGCCTCGTGGCTGCCAATCAGGAAGAAGCCGAGAGCATCCAGCAGATCCTCGATACTGACGAAGGCGAGCTGCTAGAGATCCGCGAACGCGCCGAAGCCGACCGCCGCAAGGGTATGCTTGAGGCGATGCAGGCCAACGCCAAGCGCAAGAGCCGAACGATCGATGCGGTCGAGCTGGCCCTCTCCCTCGGCGAAACGGCCCTGGCCGAATACGAGCCGGAGGCGATGTGGGAAGGCTATCCCGTGACGGACAAACAGGCCGAAATCCTCGAGCGCAACGGCCTCGATCTGGAGTCGATCAAGTGCAAAGGCCACGCCTCGAAGCTGATCGACCTCCTGATCAAGCGTCGCGAGATGGGCCTGGCCACACCGAAGCAGGTCAAATGGCTCATCCAGTTCAAGCACCCCGAGCCTTGGTCCGCCACCTTCGGCGACGCCACCGAATTCCTCGACCAGCGCTTCGGCAAAAGGAGGACGGCGTGAATGAGCTGGCTCTTTTCGCAGGCGCTGGTGGCGGAATACTCGGAGGACATCTGCTCGGATGGCGGTGCGTCTGCGCTGTCGAAATCGACCCGTACTGCAGGGATGTGTTGGTCGCCCGGCAGAACGATGGCAGCCTCCGGCCCTTCCCGATCTGGGACGATGTATGCACCTTTGACGGACGCCCATGGCGCGGTCGTGTTGATGTCGTTTCTGGCGGCTTTCCCTGCCAAGACATCAGCTCCGCAAATCCAAAAGGGAAAGGCATCCAAGGCGATCGTAGTGGCCTCTGGAAGCAGATGGAACGAATCATTCGCGAGGTGGGACCATACTACGTCTTCGTGGAAAACTCGCCAATGCTCACTGTTCGGGGGCTTGGAGTCGTGCTCGGCGACTTGGCCGCGCTGGGGTACCATGCGCAGTGGGGAGTGCTGGGAGGTGGTGCCGTCGGTGCGATACAAGAAGGCCAGCGAATATGGATCGTCGCTTCTTCGGCCGACAGCGCAGTGCTGGAGAGCTTGGACGTTCCAACGGCTATCCAGCCTTATTCGGAAGAATCACGCCGACGGAAACTTACAAGAGCAGTCAGCGCGATGCTTTCACAAGATGATTACTCCGCTCTCAAACGAGATGCTGATGCTGTGGCCAGAGGGATGGACCGCCTTAGAGCCATTGGAAACGGCCAAGTTCCAGCAGTGGCTCGACTCGCATGGAATATCCTAAGCCACACTCGCCCCCTTTGACCGCCATTTCCTACTGAGCCTTTTCCTTGATCTTGAACGCTGACTACACTTCCTCGCTTGCGACTGCCCGGGCCTTGCGCGCTCAGGGCGTCGCGTGCATCCCGGTGGACCTCGAGAAGCGGCCGTGCCTGCTCTCGTGGAAGGAGTTTCGCGACCAGCTGCCGACCGAGTCCGACCTTTCTCAATTCTTCGCCAACGGCTCCGGCATCGCGATTGTCGCCGGAGCGATCCAATGCATCGACATCGACGTCAAGCACGACCCGTCAATCTGGGAGCGCTATATCGAAGGCCTCGAGGCCGCTGGCTGCAATCCGATCATCGAGCGCCTGGTGATCCAGCGCACGCCATCCGGCGGCTGGCACTTCGTCTTTCGCACCAAGGGCGAGCCGATCCGCAACGTGAAGCTGGCCCGCAAGCCCGACGGCGCCGCCATGATCGAAACACGTGGTGACGGTGGCTACTTTCTGATCGCGCCCTCGAAAGGCTACTCGCTGATCCAGGGCGACTGGGACGAGATCCCGACCATCAGCGACGCCGAACGCGAAAGCCTGCTGGAGGTCGCCCGCAGTCTGGACGAGCGCCAGAGTCCGCGCGAGCACCGGCCATCCATGGGCAGCGGGGACGACCTTTCGCCCGGCGATGCCTACGACGCCCAAGCCGACACCGAGCTACCGGCGCTTCTACGCAAGCACGGCTGGGAGCAATGCGGCCGAATCCACTGGACCCGGCCCGGCAAGACCCACGGCGTCAGTGCCTCGTGGAACCAGATCCCCGGACGCTTCTGGGTTTTCACCACGAGCACGCAATTTGAGGCCGAGCACTCTTACCGGCCGTGGCACGTCTTCGCTATCCTCGAGTGTGGGGGCGACTACCGCCGGGCGGCCGCCGAGTTGAAGCGCCTGGGCTTCGGCTCCAAGCCCGCAGAACCGCCGATGGCAACTTCCCCGCGGGAGAGTCTACAGCAAGCCTTGGCTGCGCCACCGGGCGCGACACAGGGCCAAGCAGGAACCGACATCTTGAAGCGCATCGAGGCCCTCCGCTTCCGCCCGCTGGAGAAGCCGCCCGAGCCGACAATCCTCTGCTACGTTGCGGGCGTTCAAGTGCTGACCAACGGCAACCTGGGCGTGATCTCCGGGCAAGCCAAGTCGGGAAAGTCAGCCTTCCTCGAGGCGCACTTCGCCAGCGCGATGGCTCCGGACCCGGCCGCGATCGACAGCCTGGGCGTCTACGTCCCAAACCCCTACGGCAAGGCCATCATTCACCTCGATACCGAGCAGAGTGCCTACGACCATTGGCAGCTCATTACCCGCGCCCAGCGCCGGGCGGAGACCGAGGAAGTGCCCCCGTGGTTCCTTTCCTACTGCCTGACAGGTATGATGCCGGAAGAGATCATGAACGCCCTTGAGGCGCTGCTACAGGACGCGCTGGAGACCTTCGGCGGCGTCCATAGCGTCTTCATCGACGGCACGGCCGACCTGGTCCACGACCCCAACGACACCCGCGAATCGTTCGCCCTGGTGCGCCACCTGATGGCCTTGGCCAACACCTACGACTGCGGGATCGTGAACGTCATTCACTTGAACCCCGGCAGCGAATCCAAAACGCGCGGACACTTAGGTTCTCAGCTCGAGCGCAAGGCCGAATCGAACCTTCGTCTGGAAGCCGATAAGGGCGTTACTCAAGTCTGGTCGGAGAAGCAACGCCGATCCCCTATCAAGAAAGGAGAGGGACCTGTTTACCGCTGGAGTGTCACTGACAAATGTCACCGCTCAATGTCAGTAGATGAAATAAGCTTAGCCAAAACTACCAAGGGCAAAGCGCCTTCAGCCGTTGATATTCTTGAACTTATAAAACATCACAAGGCTACTGACATGTCTACTGACACAGTCACTAACATAATTTCCGTTATTTCTACTGACATAGGTGTCAGCAAGCGAACCATCTACAGAAAGGTAGATGAACTGAAATCCAAAGGGTTATGGATTTACTGACATTGTCACTGACACACCTACTGACATGTCAGCAGGCAGCTACTGACATTAGCCCCCCTATATATAGGGGGGCATATTATGTCAGTGACGCTGCCATAGGAACTTCTGTCACAGAGCAAAAATCATGAGCCGCCACTACCTGCCCAAAGAGAACCTGAGCTACGAAGACCGCCAACGTATCCGCGACCGTCAATACCTCGAAAGCTGGAAGCGCCTACCCGCACGCAAACGCAAGCAACTCGAGGCCGTTGGACTTGGCCCCGCCCTGCCCGACTACCGAACCGCCAAGCCCGACGTGACCGGGAGCCTCGAACGTGCCACCAGTCGCGACCCCGAACCGGAGGAGCCCGCCCCTGTCGTGAACTTCCAGCTCGACGCAGAAGTGCTCATCGCGGCCTACCGTCGGCTGGTCGGTGAAATCGTCTCCTGCGACAAGGCCGCGCTGACCATCGACTGCCTGGCCCTTGTCACCAACATCGCTTACGACGGCTCGACTCAGGTCGAAATCGCCGAACGCCACGGCGTCACCCGCGCTGCCGTCTCCAAGCGCTGCACGCAACTGACCGACGCACTGGGGCTTCCGCCATCGCGAGCCATGCGGGCGTTGACAGTCCGCGACGCGTATGCCGAACGAGCCCACCAATCCCACCAGCGCAGTGCCTGACCTCTCCATTCAAACCGACGCCTACCAGATCACGCCGACTGGTATCGCGTTCAACCGCGATCTCGAACAGCACGAGTGGGAAGCGCTCGGCTCCAAGCTGGGCGAAGTCGGCCGATCCGTTCAATGGCTAATCGGCGACTGGCTGGCCTATGGCGAGGGCAAAGGCCAGTGGGGCGATACCTACACCGAGGCAATGCGTATCACCGGCCTCGACTACACCACGCTTCGTAACTACGCGAACGTGTCCCGGAAGGTGCAATTGTCGGTGCGCACCTACAATTTGAGCTGGGAGCATCACCGCAAGGTAGCGCCGCTCAAGACGACCGAAGACCAGAAGAAGTGGCTCAAGAAGGCGGAAGACGCTGCCAAGAAGGGCGAGCCGATCTCATCCCGCCGCCTGGCCAAGTCCATCATCGTCGGCCGTGTCGTGAAGAAAGAGGAGATGATGACGCCACCGGCAGAACGCGGCAAAGACAACGTCCACCCGCACGTAAACCGGATCGTCGTCTGGTGGGGCAAGATGAAGCGCGCCGGCTGGCTCGACCGCGCCGAAGACTACCAGCTCACCGACCTCATGCTCGACCTTCAGCCCGTGATCGACATCGCTGCCGAGCTCCGGGCCAAGCTCAAAGAGCTCGAGGCCGAAGAGGCCGACGAGTAGCTCGGACCGCTCGGCCCCCGGGGGGGCGTAAGGAATCTTTTAGGCCACTTATACGCCCTGCGGGGTCCATCGGCAGGGCCGTCAGTTTGAACGAGCGGGGGAATTTTGCATTTCCCACAAAATTTTGAGATCCGTCGCTGGTAAGGCCGCATGAACGCAGGGAATTACGCTTCCGGGGTATTGGGAAAGCAGCCGGTGATTTTCCCAGCGAAAGAGCCTGAAATGGGAACCGCCGATTTCCTCCGAAAGACATAGACGTGAGTTGTCGCCCTGCCAGAGTCTGGATACAATGGAAGCGACTCATAATCAGCGAGAACGACCAGATAGCGTAGACGTCCACGCGCAGTTTAGAGCGATCCTACGGCGGGAGATCAGCCAAGCGAAGAACTGGCCCCGCAAGCCACAGCGGAACCTCCGCGTCGAAAAGCCCTGGGGCTGGATGCTCCCGCTACTCGTGCAAATCGAAAGCGCCTGCTGGGGCCGCTGGGAACACTGGCTGCAGATCCTCGAACGAGGCCAGGTCGGGAGCGATCCCATCCCGCGGATCGAGTTCAATGCGCATGACGCCGAACCTGCCCGGCGGATGCACGAGAAGGCGCTGGACTGCATCTGCGCGGGCACTAGCTGGCAAGGCTGGGACAGCTGGCGGATCTTCGACTACTACCTTGACTGGCTCCTCTATGGGTTCGGCGACCCGACGCAGCGCGAGCTACCGGAGGAGCCGCAAGAAGGCGCGTTCAGCCGCCTCTATCAAGTGTTCTGCCTCGAGGCGATGATCGCCTGGCCTGCGGACCTCTTCGGAGACCTACTCGCTGAAAACCGGCATGGGCGTGGCTCCGGCTTCTTCCCCACCCCGCACGATGTCGTGGAGCTGATGACCACGGCGACCTTCGCCGAAGGCGTCGACCACCGCCTGAAGTCGGTCATGGACCCTTGTGTCGGCACCGGCCGGATGATCCTGCACGCCAGCAATCACTCCTACCTCTTATATGCCCAGGACGTGAACCTCACCGTCCTGAAGGCCTGCCGCGTGAATGGCTACTGCTTCGCCCCTTGGTTCGTGCGGCCGTTGAAGGAACTGAGAAGTGCCAGCCGTGAGCGCCAGATTCAGACTCAAGCGGCCGAGCAGTTGTCACTATCGTTCAGTGCCTAAAGACCTTCCTCCCTTTGACAGCTCATCCGCTTGCATGACGCAAGCAGCGACGCCCAAAGCAAAGTCACTGGCGGATGGGGTTGAGGTCTGGTGCAGCTTTGACCGGCTGGTGCCGATTGAAGACCTCGCACCGAATCCGCGCAATCCGAACACCCACCCGGCCCGGCAGATCGAGCTGCTGGCCAAGAACGTGCGCTACTTTGGGTGGCGGCACCCAATCACGGTGTCGAACCGCAGCGGGATGATTGTGGCGGGGCATGGCCGATTGGAAGCCGCGAAGGTGCTTGGCGTGAAGCTGGTCCCGGTAGACTTTCAGGACTTCGCCAGCGAGAGTGACGAGACGGCGGTGTTGGTGGCCGACAATCGACTGGCTGAACTGGCTTCGCTCGACCTCAACTCGCTGGAGTCGGTCATCGAAGACTTGCAGGTAGTGGACTTCGACACGCTGCTGACCGGCTTCGAAGCTTCCGACCTGGAGAGCCTGCTAGGCGCCTCGCCGGGGCCTGAAGAGGAAACCGATGAAGACGAAGCGGAGGACTCCGAGGAGGAACGGAGTGAGGTCGGCTTCTCGCTGGGCCAGTATCGCTTCAAGATCCCCCAGGAGGCTTACCTCATCTGGCTCGACGAACTGAAACAGAAGGTGGGCTTCGACAAGGAGTCCGTCCTGAAGGAACTCCGCCAACGCCTCGCCCTGTGATTCAGCTCGAACCCATCGGGGCCGTCAGCCCCTCCACCTACAACCCACGGTCGGCCGACCCGGCGCGGCTCGACATCATCGAGCTGTCGCTGCGCAAGCTGGGCTTCATCGCTCCTATCTTTGCCGACCGCAACGGTGAAATCCTCTCGGGCCACCAGCGGCATCTGGTCGCGACGCGGATGGGCGCGCAACGGCTGCCTGTCTTCCGCACCAAGGAGCTGCCGCTCGAGCAGCGCAAGGCCCTGAACATCGTCTTCAACCGGGCGACGAACGACTTCGACTGGAACAGCACGCCAAGCCGTGCCACCCGCGAGCTTGAAGCCATCGACCTCCCGCGGCTGGCCGATGCCATCCCCGACAAGGCAGTCGATACGCTCGACTTCCACCGGTGCCTGAACCCTCAACAGGTCAGCGTGAAGGAGCTTTGCCAGGTGAACGCCGGACGCTGGCTGCGCTACGCCCGCAATCTGGCCAACACCCTGTACCGGCAGGGCATCCTGATGCCGATCGTCTGCCGCCAAGACGGCACGGTCATCAACGGCATTGGGCGGCTCGAGATGCTGGCTGAGCAAAAGCGCGAGACCGCGCCCGTGGTCTACGTGAGCGACGACGAAGCCGCGTTCGCCCAGGCGATGATGAACCTGCTCTCGATGGACTTCGACGTGCATACCCGCTACGCCGATCTCCTGCGCCACAACTCCTTTCGCCGGGCGCGCCGGGTGCGCGACGAGCTGGGGCACGGCTTCACCTTTGCCGTCCATGGCCGCAAGTCCTGCAAGACCTTCGACATTTCCAATCCGGAGCAGCGGGCCTTGTGGGCCAAAGAGCACGGCACGCGGATCCTCGACTTTGGGGCCGGGCACCTGACGGAAACGAAGATGCTGCGCCGCGCCGGTTTCGACGTTACGCCCTTCGAGCCCTATCACATTACCGGCGCCACCATCGACAAGGACAAGAGCGTCGGGATCGTGCGCGAGTTCCTGGCAACAGTAGCCAGCGGCAAGGACTGGTCTTCGATCTTCCTCGCCAGCGTGCTCAACTCCGTGCCCTTCGAGACCGACCGGGAGCACATCGCCGTCATTCTGGCGGCGCTCTGCCACCCGCAGACGAAGCTCTACGCCTGCGCCTCGAGCACGACCGAAACCGGCTGGCGTCAAGTGAACGGCAAGGCCTTCCTCAACGAGAACAACGCGGCCAATATCGCCTTTCGCCTGGACTACGAATCGGGCATCCGGCTGGGCGACTTTCAGGAGAAGCCGAAGGTCCAGAGATACCACACGGAAGCCGAGTTTCATCGGCTCTGGACTCGCTACTTCCGGTCGGTTACTATCCGGGAAATGACCCATAATGTCACCGCTGCCTGCGCCCACGCCCGGCGCGTCGATGCCGACCGTCTGCGCGCCGCTCTGGAATTCGAGTTCGACCTGCCCTACCCCGACGGCACCCGCCTGGGGATGGTCGCCGAAGCGAAAGCCGCCTTCAGCCAACGTCTCGGGATCGACCTGTGATCTACCTGCTCGACCTCAACTACACCCTCGTCGGCAATTCGCCGGAGCGCGGCTCTGCGCCCATCCGACCCTTCATCCGCCAGATCGAACAGGAGGAATACCGGCAATGGCTGGTCGAGCTGCTGCGACCGCACCAGGTGATCCTCATCACGGCTCGACCGGATAGCTATCGCGAGCCCACCCTTACCCGGATCCAGGAGCAGACCGGCTGGCAACCTGAGGCCGCCTTCTTTGCCGAAATCCGCAATCGGCCGCCGCAGATCAAGCAGCACCTGCTGGAGACCCACATCTTCCCGCGCTATGGGCGCACGGGCTTCTACGGCCTTGAGAGCAACCCGCGCACGCGGAGCATGTATGAGAAGTTCGGCATCGCGTCCGAACCCGTGACGGACCCTGAGCGCTTCCGGCTTCCCGCCTAAAAGGTGTTCACCTGTTCACGCATTGATTGACAGAAGCGCATTGGCATGGCGCCACAAATCGACGCGGACGAGTGCATCCAGACTCACTCCAGCAATTGGGTGTTCGACGAGCATGTCGCACCCCACTTCGATGAGCACGTGCGCAAAAGCGTGCCGGACTACGATCGCGTGCAGGAGCTGGCCGCGAGCTTCTCCGACTGGTTCACCTACCCCGGCTGCACGGTCATCGACTTCGGCGCCTCGACCGGCGAGACCATGCGCCGCATCCGCGAACGCCACTCCAAGGACATTCGCCTGGTCGGCTACGACAACAGCATGGCGATGATCGCCCAGGCGGCGCAAAAGGGCATCGGCGTCACGTTTCAGGATCTCGAGCGCCTGACGGCCCTGCCCCATTTCAGCTATGGCGTGGCGCTCTACACGCTGCAATTCCTGCGCCCGGGGCCTCGGCGGGAGTTGCTGGCCCGGATCGGCGACCGTCTCGAGCTCGGCGGGGCCATGATGATCGTCGAGAAGGTGATGGGCAGTTGCTCCACCACGCAAGACATCATCCAGCAGCTCTACTGGGACATGAAGCTCGCCAACGGCCTGACACCGGCTCAGGTGCTGAACAAGGCGCAAGCCCTGCGTGGCTGCATGTTTCCCCAGACGATGCAGGAGAACGAGGCCGACTTCCGCGCCGCCGGTTTCTCCCAAATCGAGGTCGTCTTCAAGGACGTGCAGTTCTGCGGCTGGCTGCTGATCCGTTGAACCACTTGGCTTGATTCATCCTTCACTGGTATATACTCTTGCAGCTAGCGTCGTATGCCTATTCAGCCAAATATGGAGTGGTATTCCAAGGAGAGCCAGAAGGCCAAAGTTTGTTGCCGGTGCCCCTTCGGCTCTTATTCAAAATGCCCCCGCTATTTCATCACCGCCCAATTACTTCAAGAAATGGGTAGCGTCCCTCTCGATAACCGCGTCTCTAAAAAATATACAGACCAATGGAAACGCTCAAATCTCTGGGATGAACGGGCTGAGGACGAGACTTCAGTCTCTGGAGGAGAGCGAAAAATGTTATCAAATGCTTGCCCTGAAGTGGTCTTCGATCAATTCGGGATTTTTGCTACATATCTGTATTCCTACCCATCAGCTGAAGAACAAGACGAAGCGATCGCAGCCCTGCAAATTGAGGAAGGAAGTGACGATTGGCGTCTTCAATGGTACAAGATAACGCCTCAACATTACACAACATGCAGATTCTTCTCGCTTCTTTCTCGACAAAGCGAAGAACCCGAAAGAATTGTAGACCTAAAGCCCACATTCTCGGGAATGACATTGAATCTTAACCCGCTGATCCAAAGAGTTTGGACTTGGATCAAAGGGCTGATCCGTTGACGCCCTATCGGCTCTGATGGGGCAAGAGGGCTTACATGAAGAGGCAGCCAAGAAAATCCTGCAGAAGGATTACGAGAACCTCGTGCGCAAGGTCGCTTCGGGCAAGACGCTGACGGCAACCGAGCGAGCCCTGGTGGAAGCCAGACTTGTCGGGTCGAACCAATCGACGGCCCGCGCTGGATCCATTGCGGAACTGGCGGAAGCCCTCGGCGTGAACCGGCGGACCATCACCAACTGGCGCAAGCTGAAAGGCGCACCCAAAACCGCCACCAACGGCCAGCACGATGTCGCCGCATGGCGTGAGTTCGTCCGAACAAAGGGCCTCAAGGGAAAGGAGGCAGCCTCGGATGTCGACGCCCTGAAGCGCCGGCGGATGGAAATCGACGTCGAAGAGCGGGAGTTCCGCCTCTCCGTGCGGCGGGGTCAGTATGTCGCCATCGACGAGGTCCGCCAAATCTGGACCACAGAGGTCAACAAAGCCATCGCCCTCTTACGCCAGAAATTCGAGAGCGAACTGCCGCCGGTGCTCTCAGGCATGGACGCCGTAGCGATCCGGCAGGAGTGCGCGAGGGCGATTGATGAGGTGTGTGAGACGCTGAACGAAGCGTGAAGTAAAGCGTTCCGACTGGACGACATGATGATGAAGATCTAGTGAATATGCCGCAATGCATGAAGACGGATACAGTGAAGCTCTTAGACGGATTGCACAGGAAAAGCAGGAACGAAGCGGACAACTCGATCTATGTGACCTGGGTCTGACCCTCTTACCCAGCGAACTGGCCGAGTTGGAAGATTTGGAGTCGCTTTTACTGGGAGGTACTTTTTCCCCTCACGGCAACCCACTCAATGGATCGGGTGCCTTGTCCCCGCTTTCCAAATTAACTAAGCTAAAGGAGCTAAAATGCAGCGACACCAGTATCATTGATCTCTCGCCATTGGCTGAGCTGCAGAGCCTCAAATGGCTCGAGTGTGAGAACACCGCAGTGACTGACCTTAGACCTTTAAAGGGGCTAAAGAACCTTCAGGAGGTCCATTGTTCTCACACGAGGGTCAGCGACCTCAGTCCCTTCGAAAAGCTCCAGAGCCTCAAAGTCCTGATTTGCAGCTTTACCGACGTAAACGACCTTACCCCTTTGGCGGAACTTCGAAACCTGCAAATACTCGACTGCTCCCTTACAAAGGTGAGCGATCTTTCGCCATTGGCTCGGGTCCAGAGCCTCCGCCTCCTATGTTGCTATGGTTGCGCAGTCCATAATCTTGCTCCCCTGTCTGGGCTCCAGGCCCTCCAAGAGCTCGATTGCGCAGCTAACGCGATCCATGATCTAGGCCCCTTGGCCGGGCTCCAGAGCCTGATAAGGCTCAACTGTTCGGATACGCGAGTTAGCGACCTTCACCCACTGGCGGGACTTCAGAACCTCTATGACCTCGAATGCCAAAACTTATCACTTAATCAGCTTCCCGAAGCACTGGTCCTCAAGGCTTCTCTCGAGCTGTGGGATTTCTCAGGGACTACCGTCAAAGGCGTCCCTGCCGAGGTGGTGAGGGATCTAGAACAGCTACGGAACCATTTGCGTGACCTGAAGAAAGCAGAACCAGCAACGTTTACGGACATCAAAGTGATCATCATCGGCAATGGATACGTTGGCAAAACCCAACTTTGCCGGCACCTCCAAGGGAAGGCCTATGACGAGGCAGAGCCTAGCACGCATGGCATACACCTTAGCCGCATGGCATTCCCAGCCCCCATTGGAGTGGAGCAAGAGAGTGACATCGCCTGCAACTACTGGGACTTCGGTGGGCAAGACCTCTATCACGGCACCCACGCGCTCTTTATGCGCACTCGGGCGGTCTTCATCGTCGCCTGGACTCCCGCACTCGAAAACACCGACCGATACCGAGACCAACAGAACCAGCGCCTCCCTTACTGGCTGGAATATGTCTACCACCTTGGAGGCGCCCATAGCCCGGTCGTCGTGGTGCAAACGCAGTGCGATAAGGTATCTTCGGAAGCCATTGTCCCCGACAATGAGATCCTGAAGCAGTTTCGCGGCATGCGACCGCGCACGGTTCATTTTAGCGCCAGAACTGGCTACGGCGCCGACAGCCTACGCCAAGCGATTTTAGACGCTGTAGGCGCATTGAGACAGAACGAGGGAATCAGCCACATCGGTGCAGGGCGCATGCGGGTGCACCGCCAACTTACCACCTGGCAAGAAGAGGATCGCCAGCGTCCTGAAGCCGATCGCTTGCACCGCACCTTGAGCTGGTCGGCGTTCAAGGCCCTATGCGACCTAGGCAATGGCGATGTGTCTTCCCCTGAAAGCCTGCTGCACTTCCTCCACGACACCGGACGGCTCTTCCACGACGGCGACCATTTTGAAAGCCAGATCATCCTCGATCAAAGCTGGGCACTCAATGCGATCTACGCCGTTTTCGACCGCAAACCCAAAGGGCATCGCAACCAGAGCCTGGCCGACCGCATCCGCAGTCAACAAGGCCGCTTTACCCTCGACGACCTCGCCGCCTGGCTATGGGATGCTCAAGGCTATTCGCGTGCCGACCAAGAGATGTTCCTCAGCATGATGCTCTCCTGCGGCATCGCCTTTATTTTGGAGAGAGACGAAGAGCTCGGTAACACCTACGTAGCCCCAGAACTGCTGCCCGCCGATCAAGATGCGCTCAAGGTCTCTATGCATGGGCGCTGGGATGAAGAAGCAGAAACGGTTGAACGCATCTATCGATACGATTTCCTTCACCACGGGCTCATCCGCAGTCTGATCTTCAAGATCGGATCCGAAGCGGGGGCCTATGGCCACTACTGGAAAAACGGAGCCTTTGTATTCCACGAAGCACATTCCGGCTCCTCTGCACTCGTTGAGGCCCGCTTCACCGGAGGCACAAAGGGCGAGATCCACCTGCGCACTCAAGGCAGGGATCCACGAAAGCTCAACGCCCTTATCCACAAGTGGATCAATAATGTTGGCAACCACTGCGCCTGTAAATGCACCGCCACCATCGAGCCTGAAGACCGCCCCCAGCGAAACGTCGCCTTGCCCGAAAAAGACCCCAGCTATCAGCCCAAAATGGATGACAGGCGCAAAATCCCCAATTGTGCACTCGAAATCGCTGTTTCTTACGCCTGGTGGGACAACGACGACGATAAGAGCGACAGCCAGGGTAGAGTCGACTCCTTCTGCGAACAAATGTTAGAGGCCGGGATCAAGGTCATCCGTGATAAAACCCATGCCTTAGTCCACCATAGCTTGAGTGAATTCATGAATCGAATTTCTCGTGCGGACCGCGTCTATATCTTCCTCAGTGATCGATACCTAAAGTCTGAAAACTGTATGTATGAACTCTACGGTGCATGGCAGCATGTTCTAACCGACCACGAAGACTTCCGAACCAAAGCCCGAGTCTATTTCATTAAATCGGCCCGAGATATACAAAAGCCCATTGGCCGTATGAAGCGCGGCAAATTCTGGGGCGAAAAATATAAAAAGCTTCAGGAGGCTATCAAAGAATGTGGTCACGAATACCTTTCCCCGTCGGACAAGGCCAAGTGGGATCTTATGCGCCACTTTGCGATTGAAACGAGCGAAATCCTTAGCACCATCAGTGACTCCAATCAGCTCCGAGACTTCGATAACTTCACCAAAGACGCCATCGCGACCGAGATCGCCGAGATCGAGAAGCTGCGCACCAAGTAGTTGACGCCCCCGCCCCGGCGTGACGAACACGCTGCAGCAAATCTGGCGCGAGGCCTGGCGGCCGCCTGACCGCAGGACGCCGTGGGAATGGTGCGAAGAGCATGTGCGCTCAATTCCCTATTCCCCGATTCCGGGGCGGTTCCGAACTGAGAACGCCCCTTGGATGCGCGAGGTGATGGAAACGATCGTCGACCCGCGGGTGCGGCTGGTCTCGATTGTGGCGAGCGTGCAGAGTTCGAAGACGACGATCCCCGAGCTGACGCTCTGCTACATCGTGGCGAATCTGCCGGGGCCTTGTCTCTGGCTCGACCAGACGGACGAGGATGCGAAGGACCAGGCCGAATCCCGCTTGCACGTCCTGTTCGAGGAGTGCGAGCCGGTGACCCGCCTCTTCCCGCTCAATCCCCACAAGAAGCGCAAGAGTACCGTCCACTTTGCCAACGGGATGAGCCTCTGGGTGCGCGGGGCTGAGAACAAGACCAACCTCCAGCGCCGCTCCATTCGCTGGTTGATTGGAGACGAAACCTGGCGCTGGCCTGCGGGACACATGGCCGAGGCTGAGGCGCGGGTGACGGCCTTCGGATGGCTGGGGAAGTGCGTGTTCACCAGCCAGGGCGGGACGGCGGATGACGACACGCACAGTAAGTTCGAGACGACGGACATGCGCGAGTGGACCTTCGCCTGCCCGGCCTGCGGGGAGCGTCAGCCCTTCAAGTGGGAGCAGATCGAGTGGCCGAAGGACTGCAAGGACGCCAGCGGCCGCTACGACTTTTCGCGCATCAGGCAGGCGACCGCCATGCACTGCGCGCACTGCAACCACGCAATCGAGGACACGCCGGAGAGCCGCCGCCGGCTGAACGCGACGGGCAAGTTCGTCCCTCAGAATCCGAACGCGGCGAAGGAGACGGTCGGCTTCCACTGGAACGGCCTCTGCGCCATGTCGTGGGGCGCGTTGGCTGAGGAATACCTGCGGGCCAAGATGGCGGAAAGGAAAGGCGATATCAGCCGCTTGCAGGTGTTTTACCAGAAGCGCCTCGCCCTGCCCTGGAACGATTACGCGGAGGACTTCAAGGTCGAGATCGCGGCCAGCGGCTACCGTCTCGGCGAAGATTGGGAAGAGGAAGCGGGGCTCGATGCAAAGGCGCAGCTACTGGCCGCACCCTTCCCGGCCGAGTCATGCCGGGTGCGCCTGCGCTTCCTGACCGTCGACGTGCAGATGGACCACTTCTGGCTCGTCGTGCGGAGCTGGTCGGCCGAGGGGCAATCCCGGCTACTCTGGTGCCAGCGTGCACTCACCTGGGAAGACATTGAGCAGGCCCAGGAGCGCTTCGAGATCCACGCGGGCCTCGTGTTCGTCGACGCTGGCTACAACAGCTATGAGGTCTACCGCCGTTGCGCCGCCCGTGGCTGGACCGCCCTCATGGGCGACGGCGCCCACGCTTCGTTCGGGCACCGAGACGGCAAGCGACGCATGCAGCGCTTCTACTCCCCTGCCCGACGAACGGACGTCTCCGGTCGGGTCTGCGTGATGCACTACTGGTCCAACCTCTCAATCAAGGACATCCTCGCCCGCCTCCGCCGCGAAGCCGGCCCCGATGGTGAACCCATGTGGCAAGTCCCCGCGGACGCTCCCGAAGACTACCTCAAGCAACTCGAGAGCGAGCACCGCCAGCATGTCAAAGGCAAATGGCAGTGGGTCCAAATCGGCAAGCGTCCGAATCACTATTGGGACGCGGAAAGTATGCAGGTGGTCGCCGCTGTCATGTTGAAGCTCATCAGCAGCGAGGCAACTGACGCCTCAGATTGACATCAAGCGGCCATGTGACTTCTGAGCTACGATAACAGGGATGGAGCTCCTTCTATTCGAGGCCATCCATCCCATATCCCATCGATTTCAGAACTTGGATAAAACCTGCCCTTTGCTTCGTGTGACTAGTCCAGATCTGCTTGGGAAATTCACCTTCGGTATTCCCAATATGCAAGGTCTTGTAGCAGTCAGAATGTTCCTCATCCTCTTGATCCATAGAGAATGCAGCTACGCCTTGAAAAGATTCATATTCACATGCCAGCTTCTCGAACTGGAATTTGTTGTACGACGTCCAGCGGAATCCTGTAGTTCCAAACACCTTTTTAGCGAGTTGATCAAGGAGATTCGTTAGCTCCTGCATAGCCAAACCATCATATTGCTCTCGATGGTCGATATACTCTTTAGTAGCTCTTTGTATCAATAAGGGCAGAGACAACATATCGTGTAAATCGACAAAACCAGCGATTCATTAACATCACATGCGAATCTAGCAAAAAAAACACCAGCAGACACTACAGTTTTTTTAGAAACTATGACCTAACCTCTAAAACGCGGATCAAAGCACGTTCATACTTGGCCCTCGATTTCGCTGAGGTGCCCCTCCTGGAAACCCTCACTGGCACTAGGAGATCCGAATCCTGCATGCGCACTGAACTTGTCGACATATAACGGCTTGCTCCGAATCCGCACAATCCGAACCGCACTCTGAGAGCGCTGTTTGAAATATCGTAGGTGATCACAACCGAGCAAGAAGCGGTTTAGCTTTCTTGACCACATCCCTGCCTAAGCGCGTGGCTTCTCGAGTAATAGCAACACATTCAACCATTGTACCTTCGCTACAACCCTCCGCTACTGGGCCGCCTGGTCGAACATCTTCGACGATAGACTGTAAAATTTGATAGAACCTGACTATATCCCCAATAAGGGGATAGGGAAGAAGGCCAATCCTAGACAAATGGGATTTGTAGACTGGGCAGTAATCTTCCGGAATCATTACATGGTAGTCCAACTGACTTCGGCGCCCCTTGCGGTAATCCTCAATTATTCGTTCCATGTCCTCTGCGTAGTGCCTGCGGTCCAAGTGAACTGTTATCATCTCGATTTCCGCTACCATCGCTGCAAAAACTACTTTTCGTTCTTCATTCTGCTTCCAGCGCTCCATAGCCTTCGTCGTGAAATAAGTAACCAAGCCACCAACAACAGCACCCATGAGAGCTGAAAACGCAGGAACGAGAAGTTCGTATTGCATACGGTAGGGAATCTAAAAGCTTAGGGGATGACCTTTGAGGATTGTTCCTAGTGGATTAAACCCTTGAGTGTATACCGCTCGAGCGGAGCCTCCGAGGACTCCTCTCCGCTAAGTCAGCAAGAGTGACTTCAGCTCCCGTTTCTAACGCCTTAGCGAGGCGGTGGAGTGATTTGGTAACCGCGCTCTTGCAGCATCATCCTAAGCCGGATAAGCTTATTGAGTTCAGCATTGTAATTTTGATTGCCCGTTACCACCTCTACAGCCTCTTTTCTCTCCGAAGGCTCCATTTCAGCTAGCTCATGGGAGTAAATGAAAAACTCCGTATGAATTGTGGCAGTTCTACGCCCAGGGGACGCATGATTCACAGCCTGCTGCATTTTTTTGACGATAGGATTCATTGGTCCTTTGACATCCTCCCGCCTGCATGGCGGCAGTTGATTACTCCATAGGCTTTACCACGTCAGAGGTCGAGGAAATCCTTCAGGCGCAGAAGGCGGAGCTGAAGCGCACCCAGCAGGCCTACGCCGACAACGGCTCGAGCGTGACGAAGCGGCGGATCTCGGAGATCCACGAGATCATCGCGGCGTGCCAGCGGGCGTTGCAGAAGCTCGACCCGGAGAATTACGCACCGCCGCGCAGAGTGATGGGCACCTTCGTTGACAGGTGCCTGCCGCTGTGAAGCTTTTCCGACGCCGCCAAAGCCAACCGAAAGCCCAGCCCGAGGGCTTCGCTACCAGCACGCACCAACTGCCGAACACCTCGTTTTCGTGGGCTGACGCCGCGCCTGCGATGCAGGCCTCTTCGGCCTACGAGTCGGCTAACTACTCTCACCGGCGGGCGCGCATCCCTGGGGCCGCGCCGACGGACGCGAAGAAGGAGTTGACCTCGGGCACGCGCAGCGAGTTGGTGCGCAAGTCGCGCTACCTGTAAAAGAACTCGGGCTTCTCGCGCGAGATCGTGGGCGACATGGCGATCTATTCGACCGGCGACGGGATGAAGCCGCAGGCGCAGACGGACGATGATGCGTGGAACCGCCAGGCCGAAGCAATCTTCAAGCAGTGGGCGGCGCGGGCCGAGATCACGCGGCGGTTTTCGTTCGAGGAGTGCCAGCACCTCGTCTGCCGTGGGCTCGATGTCGACGGCGAATACTTTGTGATGAAGGTGCGCGACCGGAACGACTGGCCGCGCCTGCAACTGATCGAAGCCCACCGCATCGGCGATCCTTCCCTCCCGTTTGAGAGCCAGGACGGCGTTATCGTGGATGCCTATGGCGCGCCCATTGCCTACCGTCTGCGGCTCGACGACGAATCGACCCGCAATGTGCCCGCGAACGCGATGATGCACATCTACGAGCCGGAGAACGCCAGCGCGCTTCGCAGTGCTCCGACTCTCCAGCATTCGATCCTGAACGTGCAGGACTCCATCGAGCTGCTGGCCCTCGAGAAGCACGCGGTGAAGGCCAATTCGGATGCGGCCAATGTCATCACGCGGGACGCCGAGGGCTTGAGTGGAGACGACTTGGCTTCTCGCCTGAGTGGAGCGGCCGACGACGATCCCACAGACCCGGCTTCGCTCCAGCGGATCATTGGCGGGAAGACGATCTCCCTGCGCCCGGGCGAGAAGTTCGAAGCCTTTGAATCGAAGCGCCCGAGCCCGACCTTCATGGGCTTCTACGATGCGCTCCTGCGGGACTCTTCGGCGGGGATGCTGCCCTATGAGTTTGTGTCCGACCCTTCCAAGGTGGGCGGCGCAGCCACCCGCCTGGTGGTGGCGAAAGCCGACCGGCGCTTTTCCTATCGGCAGATGATCCTGATCAAGCGCTTCCTCGTGCCCGTCTGGGGCTACGTGATTGGCAACGCCATCGACCGCGGCTTACTTGCGCCGAAAAAGGGCTGGAACCTCGTCAGCTGGGTGACGCCGCGCCGGGTAACCGTAGATGCCGGCCGCGAAGCCCAGCAGAACCGCGCCGATGTGGAGACCGGCCTGAAGACGCTCAGCGACCACTACGCCGAGTTGGGCATGGACTTCCGGGAAGAACTTGAGCGCCGCGCAGCCGATGCGGCTGCAATCGTGGAAGCAGCGGAACGGTATGGGGTGCCCGTGTCCATGCTGTGGAAGCCGAGCGGGACGCAGGTGGTGGCAGAACAGAACGACAATTCAATAGGTTGACTCTCTAGATCTAGATCGAATAGAAGCTCAATTATGAACGACGAATCAATAAGCCTGTCAAAACGATGGAGTCAATTCGTAGCAGGCTTTATTGTAGCCATCTCCCATGCAAAGAGTATTGACTGGTCGGACCAAGATCTAATCGACAGCATCTTGCTAGACTCTGAGCGCTGGTCCAAAAGCGACCTTGGCTTCGATAGTTCTCTTAGAAGTCAAAAATACAGCAATGGCGACATTCGTCTCAGCAGTGAAGACGGCAAAACAATGTTTAACCTGATCGCTGAAGATGGAGCTGAAGCTCTAATGATAGGATTGGCTGCGACAGCGGATGCCATTTGCCAATCCATATATAAAGACATCGAGGGGGAACATACTGATACACTTAGCTCAACTACAGCTTATGTTCAATACTACCAAAAGCGCTTAAAGGGTGTTACGCAGCATACTTGGTGCATTAAGGGCATGTTCGAGCTTATCGCAATCAGAAACACACTACTACATTCGAACGGATACTGGTGTGAAAAGTCTATAGGCATTTTAGAACTTGGAGAAGTAGACACAAGTTCCATCGACTGCTCTAGGCGAATACGTGTAAGTTTCGACGACATCTACAAGTATAGACGTGCACTTCGAACTTTTGCAGGTGAGTTAAAACGTCTTTCAGTCCCCCGTTGACAAGCCCGTCGTGGCATGCGTTTTGCCACTGCCCTACTCCGCCACGAGCCTTTGTTGATCGAGCCGCGCCTGCTGACCTCCTTTGTGGAGCGGTGCGGGTGGTATCAGGAGGCGATGGCGGAGATCTACGGCGAGCCGCCGAAGCCGCGAGTAGAAGACGGCATCGGGATCGTCCCGATCTGTGGGCCCATCGGCCAAGGCTTGATGCCCATCGAAAAGATGTGGGGCGCGTGTGATGTGCTGGACGCGGCGGCGGCAGTCGAGGACTTCGCGCAGGACAACAAGGTCAAGGCGCTGCTGCTCGAAATCGACTCGCCTGGCGGGACGCTGTCGGGCGTGCCCGAGCTGGGTGAGTTGGTGGCCGAGTTCCCGAAGCCGACCTTTGCCTACACGCAAGGTATGGCCTGCTCTGCCGCCTACTGGATCGGTAGCCGGGCCGATTCGATTTTCTGCACGCCAAGCGCGGACGTCGGCAGCATCGGCGTCTTCACCGCTTGGCTCAACGTGACGAAGTGGATGGAGCTAAACGGGCTCTTCACCGAGATGGTCAAGGCTGGCACCTACAAGGCGATGGGCTACCCGGGTACCGATCTGACCGACGAACAGCGGGCGCTCATTCAAGCCCGCGTCGACCAGGTGCACGTGATGTTCAAGGACGCAGTGACGCGTAAGCGCCGGTTTGTGGACCCGGGGTCGATGGAGGGCCAGAGCTTTTACGGAGGCGAGGCCGCCCAGCGCGGGCTCGTGACGGCCACCGTGCCCAACCGCGCCGCGATGCTCGCACGGATCGCCCAAGCGGCCGCCGGTTGACACGCCGAGCCGGGCATGCCGACACTTGAAGAACGCCTTGCCGCGGCCGAAGAACGGGCCACCAAACTCGAGGGCCAGCTGACGACCCTCCAGACCGAAAACGCCGATCTGCAAAAGCGCCTGCAGGCCGCTGAGACCTCGCGAGACGAGGAGCAAACGCAGGTGACCGAGTTGCAAAAGCAGCTCAAGGAAAGCCGCCAAGAGGGCCAGAACCTCGCCAACAAGGTCAAGGACCTCGAGGCCAATGCGAAGACGGCTGAGGCCGAAGCTGCGAACATCTGCGCCAGCGTCGGCGTGACGCCCGCCCCGGTGACGTCGAAGGGCGACCAGACCAGCGAGGACTACGCCGCGAGGATCAAGGCGGCCAAGTCCCCCGGCGAGCAAACTCGCCTCTACCGCCAATACAAGGACAAGCTGAGCCGATAGCCGCCTGCCCGCTGACACTTCACCCACCACGTAATCATTTCCCACTGCCACCATGGCCAACACGCTGACCAACATTCAAGATATTCGGATCGCCCAGGCGTTCCTCGAGGCCTACCGCGCGAAGCTGCTTTCGCTGATGGTCTTCTCCACCGACTTTTCTCCCGAGTTTCTGCAGCGCGGCAAGACCGTCACGGTGCCGATTGTCGGCGCGAGCCTCCCGAACAGTTCGACCTTTGGCGGCAGCTACAGCGCAAACGCCGACCGCACCACGACTGGTCTCGAAGTTGTCTGCGACAAGCACTTTGTGCGCAGCTTCCACCTGACCGACCGCGAGTTCGCCGAGTCGAGCTTCGTTGCCCTCGAACGCCAGGCTCGGGCGGAAGCTCACCAACTCGCTCACGATGTGCTTCAGGAAATCTTCTCTGTCATCACGTTGGCCAACTACGGTGCGCCGGTGATCGACCCCGTTGCTGAGGCGGACTTCGACGCAAGCACCGTGCTCCAGATCCGGCGCGGCTGTGCGGCCGCCAAGATGCCGACGACGGAGCGTGCGCTGATTCTCGACGACGCTTACTATACGGCGCTGCTGGCCGATAAGACGGTGAGCCAGAGCTACCTCGCGCAAATGGCTCAGCCCGCCTTGATGGAGGCCCTCGTTCCGCGCATCTACGGCTTCAATGTCCACGATACGGTCGTGCTGCCCGAAAACGACGAAGACCTCGTCGGCTTCGCGGCCCACCCGTCCGGACTGGCCGTGGCCATGCGCTACCTCGCCCCGCTGCGTCCGGAGTCCTACCTCGAGGCGGCGCCGGTCACGGACCCGGAAACCGGCATCACCTTCGGCTACCGTCGCTTCTACGACAACGACGCCGGCAAGGAGTTCGTCGCCTTCGAGTGCCTCTTTGGCTACAAGAAGGCGCTCACCGACGGCATCAAGCGCATCACCAAGCCGGCCGCGTAAAGCACCTTTTTTTGGCTGGATACTCGTTCACAGTTCGGGCCGCTTGCCGCAAGGCAGGCGGCCCTTTTGCGTCCGACCGTTGACACCGTGAGCCTCGCGTGAATCAACGACAAATTGACGAGGCTGAAGGGTTCGCCGAGCTGCTGACCATTTCCGGTATCGAGCTGACCCACAAGGGCAGCCCGTTTCAGGCACTGCTGGGCGACATCGACCGAGACGCCGAACCCTACGACCTGACCCCAGGTGACGACGACGCGGTGACGGTAAAGACGTGGCTCTCGTCATTCCCCGGCGGGCTGCCGCGCGAGGGTGCCTACTTCGAAGACGCCAGCGGCGCGAGCTACCGCCTCATCAGCGCGGACCGCAAGCCCGCCAAGCTGACCGTCATCTTCACGTGCTCCGTCACCTACTCCTGAGATGGACGAGCGTCTTGCAAAACTCGAGGCCCAGGTGGACGCGCTTGAACGGCGGGTCGTGAAGCTCGATCACCTGCTGATCGGCGTCGACGGGACGAACGGCGTGCGGTCAGAGATTCGCGCCATGCGCTCCGATCTCAAAGACCTGGCGAATCAGGTGGGCGCACTGCAAAAGGTCGCCTGGACGGCGGCCATGATTCCGAGTGTAGCGGTGGCCGTGGTCGCGCTCCTGAAGTTCATCGGCAAGCTATGAGCCTGAACCTGCAGCTCGACAGCAAAGCGGCACACCAGTTCCAACTGGTGCTGACTGAATACATCGCCTGGAATAAGCGCGATATTGGCCCGCTGCTCGACGCCCGTGCGACCCGCATCCGTTGGGAAATCTACAAGCGCTTCCGGGATCTGGCGCCTACGAAGGACGAGTTGGAAACAGACCTCAAAGCCCGCGGCTATCGCGTGAAGCGCCGACGCCGCCGGGGAGCGGGAACCAAGAAGCGGTTCGTCAAGATCCGTAACAAGAAGATCCGCGAGCAGTTCCAGAAGCGGCGGCCATCCCCCACCCGCCTCGAACTCGAAGAGGAAATCGCGCTGCGCCAGGCGTCGATCAAGTTCCTCTCGGTCGGCTTCCTTTTTCGGGAGTGGAAGCGCGCCAAGGACGGCCAGAGTGGCGACTTCAAGGCTACGGGGAAGAAGTTCCAGGGCGGCCGCAGCCGGACCATCGGCAAGGCCGATGTGAACACGAGCGCCGGACTCGCAGATCCCCGCGTCATCATCACCAGCTACCTCGAGGGTGTGGTGAAGCAGAATCAGCAGCGCGGCATCGTAGATCAGGTTCTGGCCGGTGAGGTGGCCGACATGCAGGTCTACATCCGTCGCAAGCAAGAGCAGGCCTTCCGGCAGACCATGCGGCGCGGTTGACACCGGCGGCGGAGCATGGAGCTCCCCGAGGTGATCCCGAACCTGATTGCGTTGCTGCGTGCCAGCGATGTGCCGGAGTCGTGCCCGATCCTCTCCAGCGCGGACGCCGAGCACAACCGGCGGCTGGCCGAGGCGCTCAAGAATCCTGGCATCGTGATCGTGGTCACCCTCGCGCTGGGCGATCCGAAGGAGCCCTCCCGCGCCGAGTTGGTGATGGACAACCAGATCCTGATCTCGGTGCTCGAGAACCCGGAGACGAACACCAGCGGCCTCACCTGCCTCGCTTTGGTCCAGCAGGTTCTGACGGCGATCTACCGCCCGGAATGGAGCGGCCCGCGTGGAGCCAAACCCAAGTTCAACCTCGGCAAGCCCGCCTACGAAGCGGGACCGCTCGATGATGGCCTGACCGTCTACTTCGTGAACGCGACCTGCACAACTCGCTAATCACCAACATCTACCCATCCGCCACATGATCCGATTGATCGACAATCCCGACGCCGTCGCCGCGAAGCACACCAAGGTGCCGACCGAACGCCGACTGCAGCTCGTCGGCTTCCTGCGCCAGGCCGATCCCGACCGGCTGCCCTACGTCCTGAAGACGATGCAGGACAACAAGATTCCCGAGGCCGAACTGGCCCTCGTCGAAGATGTGCTCGGCGTTGCCAAGCCCGCACCCACTCCGGCCGCCACCACTGCGCCCACGGCTCCCAAAGCCCTTTCTCCCTCCACCTCCACTGAAACCAAGGAATCCAAGTGAGCGCCGAAGACTTTGTCATCGCCCAGATCAACCCGCGCGACGTAGTGGCCATGACGGCCGAGGTCTACGTCGGCAACGGCAAGACTCCCGAGACCAACAGCCGCTACGGACTGCTCGGTAGCAGCGCCTCGCTCGAATACGCGCCGAACTCGGAGACCAAGACCAAGATGGTCCCGGTGCGTGGCATCAAGCGTCCGGTCGGCGCCCACACCACCAAGATCGAGCCGAAATACAACGTCACCTCGAACGAGCTGAGCCAGAAGATCGTGAACATGGTCTTCTTCACGGACGCGGACTATGACTTCGGCTCGGCGGGTGCGGACAACGCCCAGACCGGCCTGAGCGCCGTGGCGGGCACCGCGTGGGACTTCGACGCCACCTCGACCGGCGAAGCCGTCAAGGCGGGCGACTGCACCGACGTCCTCGACGCCAGCGGCAAGCCCGTGCAAGCCATCACAGCCATTGTGCTCGCCGGCGTGAACTCCGCCTATGGCGCGGCTGGCGACTCGACCACGCTGGCCGAAGGTATCGACTACCGCCTCGACCCGCTCCTGGGCCAGATCGTCTGGCTCAAGCCGATCGACGACGACGTGATCACGCCGACCATCACCAGCGAGACGATCACCTCCACGAGTCGCAACTACATGCGCAAGCTCAAGCCCAACCGCAAGGGCTTCATCGAGCGCATGTGCCGCATCTTCTGGTATGACCAGGACGACGAGTCGAACTGGGTCATGGCGCACAAGGACTTCCTCGCCCGCTTCACGGTCACCAGCGGCTTTACCGCCGACGGCGAAGCCGACGCCGAGCCGCAAGTCGAGATCACCGTCCTCACCGACGGCTACATGCTCAAGCGCGTCTAGCGCTGCTGCCTGCCCGAGACGATGAGCGTAGTCCTCAAGATCAATCTGGCCACTCGGCAGCTCCTCAACTTCCCCGTGCGTATCTCGCGGGGAGGTCCGCGCCTGCTGGAGGTCGTTTTTTACAATGGCACGGAGCCGACCCTTCTGGCCGACGGTGCCACCGTCGCGCTGGATCTATACGTGCCGGACGATCTTGAGACGCCCATCCCCGGCAGCACGGTCAGCAGTTGGAGCGTTGACGAGGGCGAGGCGACCTACCGGGCAACTCTCGACACCGGGCGCGGGCTCTTGGGCGGGCTGGCTTACCCTACCCTCTACGGTCGCATCCGATGGGTCGAGCCTGGCTTCGACGTCATTCAATCGGATTTCTTCCACGTCCTCTACCGAGCCGAGGCGCAAGAAGGCGTCGAACAAGTAGTGCCGTGGGAACGGCTGGTCAACGTACCTGCCTACTTCCCATCTCAGACGCTCCTTCCGGTTACTGCGGAGACGGTCGCCTACGGCCCGGGATCCGCCGGACAGGCTCTCGAACGCTTGGACGGCACGGTCGCCCGCAGCTTCCGACAGATCAGCCCGCCGGGTAATTTCGGCTTCGACTACGCGCCGCTGATCCGATCCTTGATCGACTCCATGGCAGGCGCGGGCGGGGTGATCGAAATCCCCCCGGGGATTTGGTATATCAAGTCCAACCTATCCATCCCGATGCACGTCGAACTTGCGCCGAAGGGCGGTGTGCTACGGGTGGTCGGCGATACCGTGTTGAGCCTGTTCTGCCGGATCCGAGACTGCCATTATCAGTGGCTACTACTAGACGAAGGAGCGGCAAATCTCAATGAGAGCCAGGTGCCCTTCGGCGCGCCCGCCCGACCGGTATGGGTCGACGGGCGTCTGGGCTGGGATCGGACCGATAGCCAGGGCAACGTGATCGACGCTGCCGATGCGTTCAACATCGTGCTGAACCGCTGGAAGGCCGTTGACGTGTCTGGACGTTACGCCATCGCGAAGGATGTGTGGTGTAAGCAGAACGGAGTTCACGTTGTCAACACCTCTCGCCGTCACTTCCTTGACGGCATTGACCGTGCCGCAAACGTCTCTTTTCGCTTCGGTCGCAACCTTGCCGACTGGCAGCAAATGTCGCACGACCTCACAGATGGGCCTCAGATCCAAGGGCTCCACCTCTCCTCCGTTCGCAACTACCCTGGCTTCGATCATAAGAAGGCGACAAGGCCGATGCTTCACATGGAAGGGGTTACTGCCACAACCGTGAAGGATTTGCGATTGTTTGGGCCAAATTCCGATTCGGGAGAGAGCTATAGCGCTGGCCTCGAAATCGTTGGCATGTTCGACTCGGTTTTCATCAATACGAAAATTACCGGGTTTGGTCACATGTCTAACCCGGACATCGCTACGATCAATGTGCGGGCGTTCGCCCACGTTAACGCAAGCGGCCATGTAACGCGCACATCCTCCAACGAGGTGACGTTCATCAAGACCCACATCGAATCGACGTGCGGCGGGTGTGTCTTCATCGACGGCCCATCAAGCACCAACCACATCAAGTTCTATGATCTGAAGCAGGAGACCTCGCAGGTCACACTGGCAGACGGCCTCTACAACCCCCCGATTTTCCGAACCCGCAACTGCTCCAGCATCGTGGTCGACGGCGACAGTTACGCCCTTCTCACCGCTGGCGGTTGCAGGCGGTATCGTTACGGCTTGATTGAATTCGATAAGTCGAACTGGGGTGGCACCTACAACATGCAGATTGGCTTCTCGGCGCCGAGCAACCCGAAGGGCGTTTACGACCAGACGTGTTTGTTCGCGACTCAAGGCGAGCTGGTAGTTGGGCACCAGTATCGGATTGATCGAGGTGACTGCGACTTCACCAATGCCGGTGCCGACTCCAACACCATCGGAAGCGTGTTTACATCGATCAACGATGGCAGCTCCAGCGATTGGGGGGCCTCGCCTGTTACCGCTTTGCGCAACTGGGGCAGCGAAGATCCGACGGCACCAGGGACCAATGGCTGGATCGTGTGCCCGGCGCCTATTGGAATGAGCGATGGCTGTCGCTCATTCCAGGGCAACATCTATGGCCGGGAGCGGACGGACACGCTCGGATTTCACAGCTTGATCTACTGCCCTGGAGGCTTGGCTGCGGAGGGTCGCAGCTCGATGAACATCCAGTATTACCCCAGCATCACGACCTCCAACCTCTATCGGGTTTGGCCGTCAAATTCCGTGTCCGGGGGTATGCCTACGCCGAATGTGCTGCGCGGTCCTACTACCGTCTACATGGGCTGGACAGGCAGTCAGGGCGTTACAGACATGTATGGCCTCGGCGTTACCCACCACAGCATCACTTGGGGGGTGCAACCGCTGTGGGATGAAGCGGCGCCGGGCGGCCAGCAAGGCTACGGTTTCGGGGTTGGACTGTGGTCAACCAACGACCTGAATCGTGATCTCTGGATGGTTTTCGACCGGGTCAAGAACCGCCTGAAAATCAATAAGCAGACCGAAATCTACGCTGGTAGGTTTTCTCCATTGGTCCTCCGTAATGGGGGCACCCCGGAAACCCGGATCGCTCTCTTCATCGGCACGCAGGGAACGCTCCGGATTGTCGAAAACTATGACGACTCAATGCAGCCGTTGTCCCTTGACGCAGGCCGCGCTCTGTAAGCCCACCCAATATTTATGGAGACGAATTCCAAACTTACCCCGGAGCAATGGGACGCTTTACCCGATTGGGCCCAGCTTCGGTTTGCTGACATGTGCCCCTACCTGAGTGACGACGAACTGCGCGAGCACCTCAATGGCCTCGTCAGTCTCGCAATGCAACTGCCTGCGGGCACCGCAACTGTCACGTGGGCTGGAGCCGGCCTCACGCTCGATCTGACCTTTAGCCAACCTGATGCGACCTACACCGTCACAGTCAGCGCGAATCTGGAGGATCGGCCCGCGGCTCGTCCGACCATCTCTGCCGCTGTCGTGCTAGTCGAAGAGATCCTCCGCGGCGTTGACACCTCAGATCCTCTGTGGAGGGACCAGCACGGTATAGTTTCCCCTCCCAGCTCCGAATCCTGAGATCCAACCTACCATGACCGAGAACACCAACACCGACGGCCACGACATGGCCATTCTGACCGAGGGGCGCAAGACGCTCACCGTCATCGACCGACAAGGCCAAGAACACGAGGTGACCGTCCACAAGGTCGGCCTGCAGCACATGCACAAGCTCCTCGAGGCGAGCGGCGACGACTATGCGCTGGCGCAGACCTACCTCGACCCGCGCGAGCCGCGCCCCGGCGCCTGGCTCAAGCAGCTGACCGACGAGAGCCTGATGGACATCCTCGAGGAAGGCGGTGAGATCAACGACCCTTTGTTCGATCGCTGGTGGACGCGTCAGCAGAAGCGGATGAAAGCGCTGGGCGTCGATCCGCAAAAGTTCATCGAGGAAGGCATGGCCCGCGCCATGGACGCGCAGCTCGCGAAAGCGAAGGCGAGCGCGTAGGGATCGCCGCCGTGCTCGGTACGCTGGTGCGCGCCGGGCACGATCCAGACCGGGTTCTCGACTACCCGATAGACAAGATCGAGCTGCTCTACCGCGAGATTGTCGCGGACCGCTACCGACAGATCGTGATCGAGATGGACGCCTTCAGATCGGCCGAGGCCTCAGTCCATGGAGGCAAGAAGGGCCACCAGAGCTACCGCGAATTCCGCCGCCACCTCAAGAAGGCCAGTCGGCGGGACTAGGCGTTGCAGATCCGCAACCACAGTTGACGGCAGAACTCACCCAGGAGGATGCCCAAGGGCCATGATAAAAGGCCCTGCCACCACTCCAACTGCCCCGTCACGACCTGCATCAAGCAGCAGACCGGCAGCAGCACGAGGTAAAAGATCACCAACATCACGATCAGGTTAGCCTAAATGGACACGCAATTCAACATCAAGCTGAACGCTCGCGGCGACTGGAAGGACCTCGAACGCGGCAGCAACGTTCTCTACGAGTTGAATGCTCGGCTGGCTGGCATCGCCTCCTTCATCAAGGGCGGAGCCCTCTTGCAGCTGGGGGCGCAACTCGCCCAGTCGGTCACGCAACTCCCACAGATGGCGCGGCAGTCCGTCGCCGCCGGCGTGGCTTTCAACGCGATGGTAGAGACGCAGACGGTGGGCCTGAAGTCTCTCACCGGATCGGCCGAGGTTGCGCAGCGCCGCATGTCCGATCTGGTGACGTTCGCGGCCGACACGCCATTCCAGCTCCCGGACATCATCCAGGCCAACCGCCTACTGCAGACCTTTGGCGGTTCGACCCTCGCGGCTCGCGACAACCTGACCCTCGTGGGCGACTCGGCCGCCTTTGCAAACCGAGGTTTTGCCGAAGTGTCGGAATGGGTGGGCAAGCTCTACAGCGGCTTGCAGAGCGGAGAGCCCATCGGCGAGGCGACCGGGCGCTTGCTCGAAATGGGGATCATCTCCACCGAGTCGAAGGCTAGGCTCGAAGCATTGGCCGCGAGCGGCGGCAGCGTAGAGCAGGCCATGAGCGCCATTCGGGAGGCGCTCCAACACACCAGCGGTTCCATGCAGGAGCAGAGCCGCACCTTCGGCGGACTAACCTCGACTCTGCAAGACGCCGTGGCGATGGAACAGGCCGAAGCCTTTGCGCCGGTCTATGACGCGCTGAAGGACTCGCTCGAAGGCGTGATCGACGAGGTGGAAGGCGGACTGCCGCTCTTGAGCCAAATGGGCATCCTGTTGGGCGACCTGACCCGCTTCGGCATTGGGGCGGCGAAGGTGCTGGCGACTCTCGCCGAGTATGCTTCACCCCTGATCTGGGCGGCGTCGGCGGTGGGAGTTGGAGCGATGACGCTCAGCATCAGCAAGTATACGATCGAAACGATCAAGGCCACCGCCGCTACCCTCGGTTTCAACAAAGCCAAACAGGCCGCATTCTTCCAAGGGCCTCCCGCTGCTGGCTGGCCTGCCATGGTCGGGCGCTTTTCCACCAGCGTCGGCTCTGCGACGGGCCTCATGGGCAAGATGGCCGCCGGGGCTGGCGCTCTCGGCACATCGATCCGCCTGGCCTTCGCCGCCAATCCCATCGGACTGGCGGTGACGGCACTCACCGTCGGCATCACGCTGATCTGGCAGTGGACCGCCGCCTGGCGGGCGAGCCGTCAGGAGCAGGAGCGTATCCAAGACGGTCTCAAGCAGCTATCGGCGACTCACGCGGAGCGCATGGGCGAGTTGCAGAGCGAGGCCGAGCTGCTGGACTACATCAAGGACAAGCGCGAAGAGATCCTGAAGCTGGAGCGCGAGGGCACCAAGGAAAGCCGTGAGCAGGCGCGGCTCTTGCGTCAGCAGGTAGCCGAAGCAGAAAAGGTGACGCTGGCCGAGCTGCGGGCAAATCAGCTCCGCCGACAAGCCGACCGCGAACGCGAGCGAGGCCTGAAGGAGCTGGAGGCCAACCGCGCCTATCTCCAAGGTCCGGAGACGAAGGAAGGAAAGCTCTCCGCGATGGAGGCCCGGCGCGATGCGCTTCCCGAAGTAGACGTCGACGCAGCGCTGGCGGAGATCGATCGACTGCGCACCGTCCAGTCGAAGGAAGCCATCGAGAGGCAACTAGCCGCACAGGATGCCCCCGCATCGTCAATGGGCGACAGCATCCGCCGTTTTGATCCTGAGCTGGAGCGCCAATTTCAGGAGGCGCCTTCTCAAGCGGAACTGTATCAAGGGATCGCCGACTGGTCGGCTTTGATCGACGAAGCAGCCGAACGGAAGAAGCTCGAGGAAGATATCGCCAGCCTAAAAGCGGAGCTGGACCGCGAAGCCGAAGAACGTCGGTCTGGTCTTCGCCAAGAAGAACTGTCGGGTCTCAACCTGCAGGCATCCGCGCTGGAGAACCAATTCGAGCGCGGTGCCCTTTCGGCGGAACAGTATCACGACCGCTATCTTGAGATCCTCGATGAGCAGCAGTCGCGCGAACGCGAGGCGATCACCGCCCGCGTCACCGACGAAGCCGCCCGGGCCCAAGCGCTGGCCAACCTCGACGAGGAATACCGCCAGCGCCGCGAAGGCGTAGAACAGGACATCGAGGACGCAGTCAAGCAGCGGATCGACAATACCTGGCAGGCTTACGAGGACTACTACCGAAAGCAACTCGAGAAGCTGGACGAAGAACAGCGCGACCTGCTGGCCAAAGGCACGCCTGATGCGATCGCCCGGGCGACCGCGCTTGAGCGCCAACGCCTGCAACTGATCGAGCAAGCCGTCGCCAAGGCCCGAGAACTCAACGAACTTTCAGCGGGGGCGGGAATCCCCGATGCCGTCGACCCCGTCACTGGCGGGAGCGTCGATCCGTATGAATTTGGGAACGTCCCAGATTCGCCGTTGTCGCAATACGAACCGGAAGACAAATGGGACCGCCTTTCCGAAGAGCTTGAGCAGCGCTCGGAGGATTGGGCTGCCATCGCGGCAGCTCCTTTCGAAGGCATGTTCTCGGGGCTATCCAACGGGCTGGATAAGTTATTCCAGACGGGCAAGATCACGTGGGAAGGCCTACGCAGCGTGGGCCAAAGCGTCTTTGCGTCGTTCACGAAGGGGATCGCCGACATGGCAGCCGCGTGGCTGACGAAGCACGTCATGATGCAGGGGGCTATGAAGGCCCTTTCCGCGCTCGGCTCCATGTTAAAGAAAAAGGAGACGGCCGAGACGATGCAGCAGGAGGCGATGAAGACGCCCCAGCTGGCGACTAATGCCACTTTCGCCAGTATCGGCAGCTTCGGTGTAGCTGCGATTGTGGGCTTGGCCTTGGTGCTCGCCGCCATGGCTGCAATGGGAGCCTTCTACACGGGCGGCTATACTGGCGACGGCGGCAAATACGAAACCGCCGGCGTGGTGCACAAGGGCGAAGTTGTCTGGAGCCAGGAGGACGTAGCGCGCTCCGGAGGCGTGGCCAGAGTCGAGCAGATGCGCACCGGCGGCGTCGACCAGATGTCCTACCCGCTCGGCCTGCAGCTCTCCCGTATGGCTGGTTACGCTGACGGTGGCTACGTAACTGGCGACTCGGCGATGGGCAGCGCCTGGACGAATCGTCCGGCGATCACCGATCCTTACGCGGCCGTCGAACGCGCCGCCACTCGCAACACCTACGCGCCCCAAGTCCAAGCCGACACCAGCGACCTCAGCCGCAGCGTGATTTACGTTGTCGGGACCGACGCCGAAGCCCAGCGCCTCAAAGAAACTATCCCGGGCGAGGTCGAAATCCGCCGCATGGCCCAAGACGAAATCCGCCGTTTGCGCTCATGATCCAGATCAACTACGCAGGCGAAAGCCTCTTACTCTGGCCCTACGCCCCAAACTGGGCGCGGCGGGTCCGCAGTGAACACGAGTTGCCCGGTCGAGTGGAGGCCGGGCTTTCCAATCTCGAGGCCGGGCACCCGGCGGGGGAGACGCTACGCACGAGCCTGACCTTTACGGCCGACTTGATCCACGATGAGGCTGTTGCCGTGAAGCGGGCGCTCCGGGCCATGACCACCGAGCGCGTCGCGATGCCGTTCTGGCCCGCCGCCAAGCCCCGCGCCGAGTATGCCGCTGCCAAGATCCACGGCGGGCTGAACATCTCCTATCAGGTCGACGAGATCGGCTGGCCGACGTTCAGCCGCTGGGAGATCCACACCGGGCTCGCTCCATCGTCTGCCTACGGTGCCGACGCCCAGACCTACACCGCACCGCTGCTCCTCGGCTATCTGGACGACCCCGGCGGCGGTTTCGACAGTGACGAGGACTGGGCGTTCGGCGTTGACTTCGAGGAAGACTCAGACGCCTCTCACGCGCTTCAGATCGCGACCGTTGCCGCTGCGGACGGCCCTGCCCTCGCGGCCTCTACGCCAAAGCTCTTCCCACTCCGGCACGACTGGAGCCGCAGCCCCAAGGAGTCCCACACGATCCAACTGGAGCGCGAGACGCTGGGCAATGGGCGTCGCTATCAACTCGTCTACCACGGCGCACAAAGCCGACAGGAACTCGGGCTGCAGTGCACATTCCTCGAAGCCGCCGAGGCCTCCGCCGTCCTACGCTTCTTCCTCGACCGGCAGGGCACCGCTGACGCCTTCTGGATGTGCGGCAACCTCGCCCCTACCCGCCTGACTGCCGATGTGCAGCCAGGCGATTCTGTCCTGTCCGTCGAGGACGGTCTGGCGCTGGCCGGGATGCCGCCCTACCTCGCGCTGTGTGACCGCGAGCAGATTCGCCCGCTCAAGATCACAGGCACCGCCGCAAGCTCGCTCACCCTCACTGGCATTGCGGCCGCCAGTTTCCGGGAAGACGAAACCAGCATCTGCCCGCTGCTCCTGACCCGCTTCGACCGACGGGTGATCCGGGTGCAGTGGGAGACGGACGAGGTGGGCGAGATCGACCTCGACTTGATCGAGGTGCCCGCCGCCTACGATCCGCCCGTCGGCTCATCCATTGGCGTGCAACCCAAGCTGGCCAGCCTCTACACCTTCACCAGCGGCGGCCAGACCTGGCGCTATACCGGCTGGGAGCGCGACCTGAGCTATGGCGGCAACGTCTACCTCGCCGAGCAGATTGAGCACGCGGACATCACCCACACGCTCGACCTCAACGACGCCGTGAGTCTGACCTGCGACCGGCAGATCGCGCCGGTATTCCAGCTCTGGAGGTGCGAGCGCGGCACGGTTGGCCTTGCCATCGATCTGGCGGAAGTCTCCGGCGAAACGGCCAGCAACGCGCGTCGCGTCTTCACCGGAGAGGTCCGCGAGCCCAAGGCCAGCGGCAGCACGCTCAAGTCCAAGTGCGGGCTCTGGCGGGTGCTCGACAACTTCGTGCCCAGAGCTCGCTTTGCCGGAACCTGCCAATGGCCTCTCTACGGAGAGGCTTGCGGCCTATTACTGGCGAACTGGCGTTTCACCGCCCTGCTGACCGACGTCGGCACGCCGGGCTATCCGTTCACCTTCACCGTCAACAGCCTCGCTCGTGAGAACGGGCAGCCGCTCCCGGCCAGCTTCGGCAGCATCAACTGGTTTGCCCGCGGCTACGTCGAACTCAACGGGGACATCGTCCGCATCCAGCAGTCCACCGCTCTTTCCTCCGGCATCATCACCGTGACGCTCGCCCGCGATCCCAAGACGTTCCCCACAGTCGGGGATGCCCTCGTGCTCGTGCGCGGCTGCGACGGACGGCGCACGACCTGCCAGTTCGCGTTTGACAACTACGCGAACTGGGGAGGCGCCTTGGTGGCAACCGGCAACCTCAGCCTGCTCAAGGTCGACCTCCCGTCTCAAAATTCTGGAGCGAAGAAATGACGCCGACCTTTTACGACACCCCGGAACGCCAGGCCCAACTCATCGCGGAAGCCCGCACATGGCTGCATACGCCTTTTCGCACCAACGGCAGCGCCAAGGGCAAGGCCTGCGACTGCCACAACCTCGTCTACGCCCTGCACTGCGCGACCGGTGCATGGGGCCCGTTTCCGATTCCGCGCGGCCAATCCGGTATTGCCGGCATGCTTCAGGTGCGCCGCATGAGTTCGTTCTTCCACACACGACCGGAGTGCCGCGAAGTCGAGCTGCCAGACGAGTCCTTCGGGATCCTGCGATTGGTCGAGTCGCTGCAGCCGGGGGACATCCTCACCGGCGAAACCATCGGGGGAGAGTATCACCTGGCAACCTTCCTCGGCACTGTCGACGGACAGCTCGGCGCGATTGTGTCTACCACTCACCGCTCCGGCGTCGCCTTCTTCAACCTGCTCGACCCGAGTTGGAGCCGCCCGATCGTCACCACCTTCCGGATCCTGCCGCACGATGTCCGCTAACTTTGACGAACCAACAGACCAGCCGATCCTCGCGAACATCGCGGCGGACGAGGTCTCAAGCAATCAGCAGCGGCATTATCCCTACTTGGCGGGCACTCAGCCGATCGCGCTCTCGTGGGTCGGTCAGGTCTACGACCAGCGCACAGTGCCGGTGAAACAGGACTCTGGAGGTAAGAAGTGAGCGGCGGCGGAAAAGGTGGAGGGAAGACGGTCATCGGCTACGACTACTACGCCTCGTTTGCGGGTGTAGCCGGCCTCGGCACGGCTGATGCGCTGATCGAGTTGATCGTCGATGGCAAGAGTGTCTGGCGACCAGCCAGCCCGGTCTTGCGAACGACGGCCGCTAATCCCTATATCTTCGTGCTGGCGGCCACTGGCTCCGAGGGCGCAGAGAAGACCTATGACGGCCGCGTCTACTTCTACTGGGGCACCACGAATCAAGTGCTCACGGATCCTGTCTTGACCAAACCGGGGCGCTCCCACCCGCCTTACCGCCGCCGTGTGCTGGTGGTGTTCGAGGACTTCTACTGCGGCTTTGAGCGGGACTCGGTTCCGAACATGCAGATCGTTTATCGCCGCGAGGCAGACCAGCAGACGGTCGTAGCGACGCTGGATAATGGCCAGGTAAGCCCGATGGCTGTCGCAGCCGAATGGCTGACCAACCCGGTCACCGGCGTAGGGCTTGCCGCCTCGAAGGTTGACTCAGCTTCATGGGATCCCATCGCCGCAGCGCTCGAAGATAGTCAGGCGACCGAATACCTCTCGGTGGCCCTGAGTTCCGGGCAGCGCCTGAGGGAGGCGCTCAACCGGCTGCGCAACTACAGCGACGTCTGGTTTCGTGTCGGCCGTACCGGCAAGATCGAAGCAGGGCGCGTGCTGATCGGCGAAGAGCCGGCAGGGCTGCCCGTTATCACAGCAGACGATCTGACCGACCTGCCGGACCTCAACCCGGTGACGCCGGCGGAGGTGCCCGACCGCATCAACCTGAAGTATGTCTCCGAAAGCAACGCTTACCAGGAACGCATCGTGCGTTTCGACGATCCCGCCGGCCGCATCCAGACCGACGGCGAACGCGATCAGGAGACGACGATGGACTGGATCGTGCGAGACGCCCAGGCGGCCGCCAAGGTTACGGAGATCGGCGAGCAGGCGGTGACTCCCTACTGGGAAGGCAGTATCTCGGTGCGCTTCGCCCGCTGGTGGGATTTGGGCCTGCAAGTCGGGGATCCCTTTGTGCTCGAGTATGCGCCGATGGGCTTTCGCGAGGTGATGCGGGCAGAGCAGGCTTCCGGCTTTTCCTCGCGGGGCGGACCCGTGCGGCTGCGGATCGAATCAGAGCGCCGCCTGCGCCCGAAGGGAGCCGATGCGGGCGTCGACGATCCCGTCTTCGAGGCTCCCGAGGCCCCGGGCGACCTCGAGTATTTCCACGTGCTGCAGGCCACCTCAGCGGCCGCCGGGGGCGAGGCCTACGGTCTGGTAGCCTTGGCTGGCCGATCGGGATACCAGACCCGCTACGCCTCGCTTTTCTGGCGTCTCAATGGCTCCGCCGCCTTCAGCGAAATGGGCACGCTAATATCCTTCGCCGTGCCGGTAAAGCTGAGCGCAGCGCTCTCCGCTTCTGGGCAAGATGACGATGAAACCGGCGGCATCCTGATCGAGGAATACGTGCCGGCGCCGCTCGGATTCGGCGACATCCCCGGGACCCAAAGCGAAGAAGAGGTTCTAGCCGACAACCTCCTGCTCATCGTGGTCGACGGGGCGAACTACGAGATCCTGACCGTGAAGAGCCTCGAGTCTCCGGTAGGCGATCAGTATCCGGTCTACGCCCTGCGCGGCCGCCTCGGAACCACCAAGGGTGATTTCTCCGCCGGCTCACCCGCTTACTTGGCCTTCCGTAGCCAGCTGCTTCTGTTGACCAGTGGCGCGTGGTCCTCAGTCGCCAATGCCTCGACCACCGCCGAGCGCACCATCTACGTCAAGGCCCAGCCAGTGGGAGCGGGCGGAACTCTCGATCTGGTCGACGCAACCGAACATTCACTCGAGCTGCACACCCAGCTCTCCGAGCCCGTAATCATTGACGGCAACGCCGCAATTTAAGCCATGGCTCAAGTCATTCCCACCCGCATCAAGTTCTTGCGCCGCACGGCCACCGAGCTGGACGCCATCGCCGCCGAAGCCGTCGAACCCGCGCTCGAGACCGACACCGGCAACGTCCGCCTCTCCGACGCAGCGGGTGCCTGGTCCTATTACCTACTCGCCATCCCCGCCGCCGGTCTCACCGACGGCGACCACTTCCAGTGGAACGGCACCCAACTCGAGCGCGTTCCCCGCGGCCCCGCCGTCGCCGACGTCGATACAACCGATTTGCCGGCCGCCGGAGTGATAGGCGCCCTACCCGTCTCCGATCCTCCCACGCAAGCCGAGGTGCAGTCGCTACGGGACGAGTGCGAGCACCTGCGGACCGCTCTGGCCGAAGCCATTGGCACCATCCACGCGCTGCGTGACCGGCTTCAGGCAGCGGGCATCATCGGTTGACATCCGGCGGCCATCGTATGCACGCCGCCCTCTTGATCCTCCCCGCCGTCCTGCTCGCGACCGCCATCGGCGGCTGCAGCCAGACCGGCTGCCGCCAGGCCCCCGAGTTCCGCCTTGCCACCGCCCAGGAATACCCGGCGCTCACCCGCGAGCACGAGTCGCAATGGTCCCGCACGATCCCAGCCTACGTCCGCGCGGGTGAAGACCGGCCCGGAGTCGACTACCTCTACCTCGAGGACGGTCGCGGCGGCTACCGCCAATCCAACTGGCTGATCGGAGTCGACTACAATGCTCACTGATTTTTTCACCGGCATCCCGACCGAGGTCATCACTGGACTGGGTAGCCTGGCGGTCGGGGCATGGACCAAGATCCAAGCCCTCAAGCACGCCCAGCAGCAGTTCACGCTCGAGTTGCTGGCTCGTCAGACGGCCCTCGCCGATGCCTCCGCCAACGCCGCCCATGCCCGGGGTGGCGAATGGACACGCCGCATCCTGGCCATCATGGCCGGCTTCTTCATTTTCGGCATCCCCTCAGTCTTGGCCCTAGCGCAATTTGCGGGACTCAACCCGGTCACTACCTACCTCTACACACAGGCAGGAGGCGGGTTCTGGATCTTCGGCAAGGCGGATGAGATGTATTCGGCGATCACGACAGGCTACGTGATCACTCCCCTGCACACGCACCTGGCCACTATGATCATGTGCTACTACTTCGGCGCGGGCGTGATCAAGAGCCGGTAGCTAAATGCGCAACGCAGGGCGGCACCGGTCCGGCACCTCCAGCGGCGAGTAGACGCCGTCCGGGAAGATCGAGAAATACATGGCCGATTCCATTCGGGTGCGGCTTTGCTTGTAGTGTCGAACGAATGTGCGGGGCTGGGTCTCGTGCCCAGTGACGCTCATGGCCCACTCGTAGCCGAGGTTGTAGGCGTGACTGGCGAACGAGTGCCTCATGATGTCGTGCCCCCAGGTTTGAATACCTCTCGATTCTCGCACGCTCGTGAGCGTACGGTACCACTGTTGAGTATCAACCGGCGCGATCTTCCCGCGAGCCGGATTCGGAGCGTAGGCATCGAGCCATGCCCACACACTTGAAGGCAGATCGGTCAGTTCTCGCTTCTCTCGGACCTTGGACATTTTACCCGAGATCCGGATAACCCGCATTTCCCAGTCGACGGCATCCCATGTGATCCGTTGCAGCTCTCCCTCCGGCCGGAGCCCGACAAATAGCGCCAGCGCCAGTGCGGCGCGGTAATGGGGCGGAGCGCCGTCTATGAGGTCGCGCGCCTCATCCCACCGGAGCGCGGCAATGGTGTGCTCGTCCTGGCGCACGGTCCCCTTCTGTGCCTTCACCGGCTCCCGCCAGCCCTGGGTGGCGGCAAAATTCAGAAAGGCCGAAAAGGAGCCAACCGCCGAGCGGTAGCCAGACGGCGACTGGTAGGTCCTCTCGAGATGAGCCCACAGGGCTGGCAGGTCAATCGTGTCGACCATCTCCTCATGATGGCCCCTCTTCCACGGCAGCACGTGCGATTGGTAGGAGGCCAGCGTCTTCGGCCGCAGGTTGCGCCGTTCGCAATCCACCAGCCAGCGGTCGTAGGCGTGCTCGACCGTGACCGTGGTTCGTTGCGCGGTAGCAATCGCTGCTACCGCCAAATCTACGGCCCGATCCAACGGCAGGCCTGCGGCCTCCGCAGCTCGCTTGATCCGCTGCCAGTTGGTGCGCTCCTGGGCTGGTAGCGCCAGCCCGATACCGGCCATCTGCCGCTCTTTCTCGAGCGCAGCGACGAATTCTTCGGCTTCGAGCTTGTAGGCAAAGTGCTGGGTCTTACGCTTGCCCGCGTCCTTGTAGGTCACCCGCCACGGCTTGGCGCGGTCGCCGAGGTTGATGATTCTCGCGACCGGCCTGCTACCATTTGCTACCAAATCCATTTGAGCCGCGAGCATGGTAGCAGCCAGTAGCACGAGCAAGCCTAAGTCGTTGTAAAAACATCCGAATATGTCCGCCTTTCGGATATGATTGAAACCAAGGGAGAGGGTCGAAGCCTCTTAAGAACCGTTGCAAATCAACGGGATAAAATGGAGCCAGCTGTCGGACTCGAACCGACGACCCACTGATTACAAATCAGTAGCTCTACCAACTGAGCTAAGCTGGCGGGTGGGCGGTAAGGGCCGCTTGCGTCTCTGAGATATGGATGGAGAGACGGGTGGCGAGCCAAAAGTCGCGCAGGTTTTTCCTTGGGCCGCACCATCTAACAAAAAAATGGTACCAGATCTGGGACTCGAACCCAGAACCAACGGATTAAGAGTCCGCTGCTCTACCAATTGAGCTAATCTGGCCCGAATGGAAAGTTTGTGATAGTGCTGAGGGGTATAGGGCTTGGCAAGCCTTTTTGTGGAAAAATGGTGAATTTATTGACCACCAATTCACCAAACCCCTCTTCATCAGCATCATGCGGGTTGCCTTAGAAGGTGTCTTCGAGAACGACTTTGTCGTAGGGGCGCCAGCCGAGCTTGGGTTGGGCGGGCTTGATCCCCTTCCCCACCGCGATCATGAAGGAGATGACGTGGTCTTTGGGCAGTCGGATGAGCTCGCCGACTTTCTGAAAGTCGAAGCCGTCCATGGGGCTGGTTTCGTAGCCGAGGGCTTTGGCTGCGAGCATGAGGGTGGCGCCGGCGAGGCCACAGGAGCGGTGGGCTTCGTCGATCTGCACGCGCTCCTTGCCCTCATAGTAGTCCTTGATGGCGGGCTTGAAGTAGTCTTTGACCGGCTGCGGGGCGTCGGAGAGCGGTTCTTCGAGGTCTTGCCAGGCCTTGAGGTCGGCGGTGAGCACGACGAGGAGGGAGGCGTCGGTGACTTGGGCCTGATCCCAGGCGGCGGCACGGATCTGGCGGCGCAGCTCGGGATTGCGCACGAGCACAAAGCGCCAGTTCTGCAGGTTAAAGGCGGTGGGCGCCTTGCGCACGTAGTCCATCAGCTGGCGGACTTCCGCGTCGGTCATTTGGTGGGCGGGGTCGTAGGCTTTGACGGCCCGGCGTTCGTTGATCGCGGTCAGGGTATCCATAATACCTTGAAACAAAGATGCCCCGGGCGCTTTTTCAAGAGCCGAAAGGCGTTTTACAAGCGGGATGGGGCGCGGCGGCGTGGGTGGCTGGCGGGCCAGGGGTGAGTGCGCACCAGTTCTCGCCAGGCTTGCACGACCAGCTCGGGCTCGACTTCGCCGGGCGCCCAGCGAATCCAGTCGAGCCCTTGAGGGGTGGCGATCAGCACGGGGGCCTGGCGGGCGAGGGGGCGTTCGCGATGCGGGTCGGTGCGGCCAAAGATGGCGACCAGCGGGCAGTTGACGGCGGCGGCGGCGTGGGCGGGCCCGGCACTGACGCTGATCATGCTGTGCGCGTATTCGAGCAGTGGCAGGAGACGCGACGCGGTGAGACCTTCCGCCAGACTGGCGACGCGGCGGTAGCGGCAGAGGTCGAGAATGCGGCGGTGATAGGGCAGGTCTTCGGGCGTGCCGCAGAGCAGGAAGCGCGCGCCTTCGGCTTCGACCGACAGGGTGTCGATGACAGCGGCCCAGTGGCGCTCGGGCCAGCGGCAGTTGAGGCGGGCGCTGGCGTCTTCCTCTTCTTGCGTGAGGTGGGTGCCGGGCTGGATGAGGATAAAGGGGCGGTCGTCCCACTGGCGCCCGGTCAGCCAGCTGAGGCATTCGCGGCGCTGGCGGTCGTCGACTTGCAGCACGGGGGCTGGTAGCTCACGCAGCGGGGCGTCGGCACAAAATGCGCTTTGCCAGCGTGGCGGGCACTGCGAAGCGAGGCGGAGTTGATAGGCTACCTGGTGTTCTCGCGGCCCGCGGGGGTAATGCCGGGCGTCGATAATGTCACCAGCTTGCAGCCCGGCCAGCTCCAGCAGCGGATAGAGGCGCGCGGCGTCGCCAAAGAGGTAGGCGGGAGCGGGCCCGATCTCGCGCAGCTCTTTCACCAGGGCTTGCTGCGAGGGGTTGAGCCAGTAGGGCAGCCGATCTGGCCGGAGAATTCTCACTTCGCCCCACTGCTCGGCCAGCAACTCGTCGGACCAGCCCGCTCGGTGGATGAGCAACGGCGACATGCCGTAGCTGCGCTGCAAGCGGGCGAGCGCAGGCAAGAGCATGATTTGGTCGGCCATGCCGCCAAAGCGGTAGGCAACCGGCTGGTGAGCCGTCGTCATGCAGAGAAGGTATACAAGGGGTGAATACGTTGAAGCAAGTGGGTTAGGTGCCTCTCGCGTCACAATCAGGCAACAATCGCTTGTCGGTGGATTGCCAAGCGGTGGGGTTTTGCTGCAATATGTTGGGCATGAGCGTGCCCGAAGGCGAAATCGACTTTTCCCGCCCGCGTTACTGGCCTTCGTGGCTGGGGTTGGGAGTGCTGCAGGCGGCCAGCCGCATGGACTACGCGGATGTGCTGGCCTACGGCGCGGCCCTGGGTGAAGGCGTTTACCGCGCCTGCCCGATCCGCGCCCAAGTGGCCCGCGTCAACCTGCGCATTTGCTTCCCGGAGTTGGCCGAAAGCGAACGGGAGGACCTGGTGCGGGAAAATTTCCGCCAGATGGGCATCGCGGCGCTGGAGCTGGGGCACAACTGGTATCGCTCGAACCGCGACTTCGATCTTCCGCATACCTTGAGCGGTCTGGAGCACCTCCAGGCGGTGCAGGCGCAGGGGCGGGGCGCAATTCTGCTGATCCCGCACTTTATCCACCTGGAGACAACCGGCCGGATCGTGCAGTGGCATGTTCCGGGGCTGAGCGCTCTCTATCGCCCGCCGAACAACAAACTTTTTGCGCGGGAAATGCACCAGCGGCGGCACGCTTTTCTGGAAGCCATCCCGATGAGCGATGTCAAAACGCTGATCCGGGCGCTCAAACAGGGCAAATCGGTAATGTATGCGCCGGACCAGGGGCGGAAGATCAAGGATTCCGCACTTGTGCCGTTCTTTGGCGAACCGGCGATCACCAACACCGCCACCTCCCGGCTGGCCAAGATGACCAACGCCGCCGTCTTGCCCGTTGCCGCACGGCGCGACATGCAAGGCGGCGTGGTCCGAGTCGAAATCGGGCCCGAAATGGCCGATATGCAAGGTCTGGACCCGCTGGCGGGCGCCTTGGCCATGAACCGCATGCTGGAGGCTGCGATCCGGCGCGCCCCAGCCCAGTATTTGTGGTTGCACAAGCGCTTCAAACGCCGCGGCGAGGGCCTGCCCGACGTCTATCGCTGACAGCGGTCACTAACGCCCGACTCCTGAAGGCTTGACTCCCGAGCCGCACCCTTCAGTTTCGCACCACAACACGATCCCCTGTTTCTGCCATGTCCGCCACCAGTCAAAAGTCTCCCTCGTCTTCCCGATCCTCTTCCGGCTCGAATCGCCGCAACAGCAAGTCGGATCGCCGCTACCAACGCCGGGGGGAGATGCGCCACTCGTGGCTGGCGCTCGGCTCGGTCTTCATGCTCATCGTGGCGGGCTGCACCTTCATGGTATTGAAGGACTTCGACCGCTTGATCGCTCCAGGGGCGGCATTCGTGGTGGCCTTGATCGGCCTCCTCATGGCGCGGCGCGGCATGCGCAACATCTTCCGCAGCCATGGCCTCATCCAAGGGGAAAGCCATGCCAAGATCGGCTTCTGGTGCAACCTGATCTTCGGTCTGCTGATGTTCGTGCTCTTCACGGTGCGTTTCGTCAACGCCTTGGTCAACGGGCAGATCCTCTTCTAGAAAACCCCGGTCTTTCAGGCAGGCGTTCCCCTATTCCACCCCACAATCATTGCCCGGGTGGCGAGCAATCCAGCGTGAATGCTTGATTGTGCCGTAAGCCCTTGTAACGTAGGGGCGTCTCTGGATTATGCTGTTTTCCACTTCGACAACCGGGCGGATACGTCCCGTCGTCGGGCGCGCTTCACGGCAGCGCCTGCGTCGGATTACCCCCTGGGCGGCGATGCTGGTGATCCTGGCCACGGCAGGCATCGGGTTCAACAGCGCCCATCATTCGCTGCCCCGGTATGAATGGGTGCGTCGTACCTTGCCAGACTTCAACGCTTTCAACGATCCGAGCGAGCGCAAACAGGCCTTCATCTCGTTCCTCGCGCCGCAGATCGAGATCATCAACGAGCGCATCCTCAGCCAGCGGCAGCGCCTCTACGGCATCTGGCAGCACTGGCAGAACACGGGGGAGCTACCCGACCGCGATGAGAGCTTTCTCGACGAGCTTGCGCTGGAATACCGCTTCACCTGGCCCGGCACACCTACCGAGGCCGATTTTCAGGCGCTGGCCGAGCGGGTCGATACCATCCCGGTGGGGCTCGCCATCGCCCAGGCTGCGCTCGAAACCGGCTGGGGCACCTCGTCGCTCGCCCGCTTCGAGAACAACCTCTACGGCATGCTCTGTTATGAACCGGGCTGCGGCAAGGAACCGACCGACCGGCCGCCGCACCTGCCCTATTACGAGTATGCTACCTACCCGAGCGTAACGGCCTCCCTGCGCGCCTACGTGCGCAACCTCAATACCAACAACGCCTACCGAGAGCTGCGCGCAATCCGCTCCGAGATGCGCGGCGGGGGGATGGACGCCACAGGCCACGCCCTGGCCGCCGGCCTCGTGCTCTATTCCGACGAAGGCGAACTTTACATTGTAAAGATACGCAATATCATCCGACAGAATCGCCTGGATGAGGCCGACGGCTATCTGGCAGGGCCCGCTGCCCCCGTCTTGCCCTTCCCGGGATGATTTCCTGCGGATGTTTTACTCGCGCCAAGTCAACAACCTCCTCTCCAACCTCAAAGGGCTGCCGGAGGACGAAAGCCACAGCCTCGACCGGGGAGCCAAGCGGCTGGACTCCCTGATGGAGGTGATTTTCGAGCGGCACAAGATCGACCAGGAGACGCCGGAGGAGACGGTGATGCAAAACTGGGCCCGCATCGTCGGCGCGCGCTATGCCCAACGCTGCGCCCCCACCAAGATCGACACCGATGGCGTCTTGCTCGTCCGGGTGGGCAACTCCATCGTCCGCCGCGAGCTGCAATTTACCGAAGACCGGATCATGACGGCGCTGCGCAGCTTGCCCAACTGTGCCCATATCGAAGGCGTCCGCTTCATTGCCGGGTAAAGCATGAGGACAAACGCCCTGTAACGGGGAAACACCCGACGTTGCTCATTCGCGAATCCGGCGCATCTGGTGTAAAAACCTAAGTGAGAGGGAAAAGACTCCGATCTTGGTTAACTAGAACAAATGTTTTTAATGTCGAACGCCGTAGACACTGCCGGGCCCGAAGGCCAAGACCCAGCCGCCGAGCTGCGCCAGCTGCGCGCCGAAAACACCCGCCTGCGCCAGCGGATCGACGAGCAGGACCTGCGGTTCGAAACATTGATCGAAGGCAGCCGCGCCGGCTACTGGACCTGGGATATCGCGAGCGAAGAGATGTTTCTCAGCCCGGGAGCCTTGGCGATCTTCGGCATCTCGGCCACCACCGTCCAGAACCGGCACGACCTCCGCGTACTCATTTTACCCGACGACCTCACCCTCGTCGCCCGGGTGCGTGAGCAGCATATTTTGAGCAAGGGCCGCATCCCCTTTCGCTGCACCTTCCGCGCGCGCCACCGCGAAGGCGGCATCATCTGGGTGCACAGCTTTGGCCGCATCGCCAGCTGGACGCCCGATGGGCGGCCTTCCCTCATGTTTGGCTGCTGCTTCGACGTCACCCGCGAACAGGAGCAGCAACAGGCCTTCGAAGCCAGTTTCGAGCAGCTCCACCTCATCCTTTCCAACATCCACGCTGGCATCTGGGACCACAACGTCGAGACCGGCGAGGCCATCTGGTCGGACCGGCTCTACGAGATCCTGGGCTACGAGGCGGGCGCGCTGCCAGCCTCGCGCGAGACGCTCTACCAGCTGATGCACCCCGACGACCGGGAAAAAGTCCGCCTGGCCGCGCGCAACCACTTTGAGGAAGGCCTGCCCTACCGGGTCGAATTCCGCGTGCGCCACCAGCACGGACACTACCACTGGGTGGAAGCGCACGGCACCTGCACCCGCGCCACCGACGGCCAGCCGCTGCGCATGATCGGCGCCATGCTCGACATTCAGGACCGCAAGGAAAAGGAGCTCGCGCTCGAACGCCAAAGCTACCACCTGCACGAGGTGACGCGCCTCGCCATGATCGGCAGCTGGGAGCTCGATTTCGTCAACGAAACGCTCTACTGGTCCCCCGAAGTGCGGGAAATGCATGGCGTCGCCTCCGATTTCAAGCCCGACCTGCTGACGGGGATAGACTTCTATGTCGAGGAAGACCGGCCCACCATCACCGAAGCCGTCAAGCAGTGCCGCCTCGCCTGCAAACCCTTCGAGCTGCAGTTGCGCCTGCAGCCGGTGGAAGGGGAAATTTTTTGGGCACGAGCCCGCGGCGAACCCGTTCTCGACTCCAAAGGCGAGGTGGTGAAGCTGCGGGGCATTCTCCAGAACATCGACGAACCCAAGCGCCGCGAGCTGGAGCTGCGCCGCACCCTGGAAGTCGTGAGCAAGCAAAACACCCGGCTGACCCACTTTGCACATATCGTGACGCACAACCTGCGCACCCACACGGGCAACCTGCGCAGCCTGCTCGACCTCTACCGCACCGAAGACGATGCCGAGATGCGCGAAGAGCTGATCGAGCTCTTCGGCTCCACCAGCGAAACACTCTTCAGCACGATCGAAGAGCTGTCCGAACTGGTGAAGGTGCAAAGCCAGGTGGAGCAAGAGCGCGCAGTCCTCGCCTTTGAGGACGTGCTGCAAAAGGTGAAACAGATCCTCGCATCCGAGGTTGAGGCTCTGGACGCCCAGATCGAAGCCGACTTCTCCGCCGCGCCCCAGATCGCCTTCGTGCCCGCCTACCTGGAAAGCATCTTCCTCAACATGGCATCCAACGCGCTCAAATACCGTTCGCCGGAGCGCGTGCCCCTCCTGCGCATCCGCAGTCGCCCCCTGCCCGGCGGACACGTCGAGCTGGCATTTCGCGACAACGGCCAGGGGATCGACCTGCAGCGCCACGGGCACAAGCTCTTCGGCCTTTACCAGACCTTCCACCGCAACGCCGACGCCCACGGGGTCGGGCTCTTCCTCGTCAAAAGCCAGGTCGAGTCGCAAGGTGGCAGCGTATCGGTGCGCAGCGAAGTCGACGTCGGGACTACCTTCACCTTCGTGCTTTGATGAGCGAGCCCGTCTACGTGATCGGCTTTGGCGGCGGCTCGGCCAGCGGCAAGAGCCTGCTCGCGCGCTGGCTCCACGCCCGTCTCCCCGACACATCCGCCCTGCTGGAGCTGGACCGCTATTACCAGGGCCCGGACGATATCCCGCCCGCCCTCGCCGGCAATTACGACCATCCGGGCTGCCTCCAAGGCGAGCGTTTTTGCCGGGATGTGGCAGCTCTGCGCGCCGGGCAAGCGGTGGAGGTGCCACGCTACGACTTCACCACTCACCAGCCTTGCGGCACCGAGCCCTTCCCACCCCGCCCGGTGCTGATCCTCGACGGCGTGCTACTCTTTGCCCTGCCCGGCCTGCGCGCCTTGATCGACCTCGCGGTGTTTGTGGACGCCCCGGCGGACCTCCGTCTCGCTCGGCGGCTGCAACGCGATGTGGGCGAACGCGGGCGCAGCGCCGCCAGTGTGCACGCGCAATTTACCTCGACCGTCGAGCCGATGCACGCCCACTACGTGCAGCCCTACGCGGCCAGCGCCGACCTCGTCGTCTCCAATACTGGCACCACCGAAGCGGCGATCGAGAGCCTGCGGTGTCAGCTGCGCGAAAAAGCATCCGTCCGCCTGGCTTTTTGACTTGCCAGCACCGCCGGCACTGATTGTTTTCTTCCTCTTTGCGTTGAGAACTGAGCGCGCGAGCGAGCAGTTCCGCGACTGGCCCGGATCCCCGGGTTAAAACGGTCGGACCGGCCTCGGCGGGTTCGGCGGAAGTGGTGAGTCGCCCTTCCCCCGCAGTCGTGCACCTCATCAAAAATACATGTCTACCTCCAGCCAAGTTGACAAGGCCAGCGTTATCGCTGACTTCAAGACCCACGAATCCGACACCGGCAGCCCGGAAGTCCAGATCGCGCTCCTGACCGCGCGCATCGTGCACCTGACGGATCACCTCCGCACGCACCGCAAGGACTTCCACTCCCGCCGCGGCCTGATCGCTCTGACCAATCGCCGTCGTAAGCTGCTCGACTACGTCAAGAAGCACGACCTCGAGAAGTACAAGAGCATGCTCGAGCGCCTCAAGCTGCGCCGCTAGTTCGATTCCGGGTTCATCACCCTTTCCTGCAAGCCAACCACCGCACGTGGTTGGCTTTTTTGTGCTCCGGGAATCAAGGGCGGAGGAGTTCTGGAAGTGGTTTCAGCCGCAGATGAAACGCAGATTAGCGCGGATGATCAAACTGCTCGACCTGCCCACGCCTGCTGCCCCTATGCTTCAGGAATCCATACAGCCAAGCAAACAGCCTCCAAAATAAAAAAAGTAGCACAAAGCCCACGCCCGAGACCACCCAACGCACATCTTCCCAAAAACGTTCATCTTGAAGCGTCTCCTCCCGCATGCTTGGCACGACAAACTCTGCGCTAGTCAAATCAAAGGGATCCTTGAGATTCCTGTATTCGTCCAGTCTCTCCATAGCAAAGAGGCTGTTTCCAATAAACGGGATTCGAAAGATCGGCCAAGGCCGCAACTCCCAACCGTGCAGGTAATTCGAAACAATGGTGTCCCCGTCCTCAAATATTATCTCGTTTCGCCGGATGATTACATAGCCGAGGCCAAGCCAATAACGTGTACCGCCATCCCATTTCATGAGGGCACCGGGCAGAGCTAACAATGGGCGATTATAGTCGTTTACGTCTTTCCGGCTGATGGCCAAGACTAAGTCCACATGCCCTACGACAAAGGCCAGCAAAAAGAAGCCGAAGTAGAACCTAATCGCCTTTTTCACGAGTAAGCGCATCGCAATCCAGATAAAGAAATTCGGCATGTAAGTCACCAGAATTTCTTGCGCGCAGGTTGATCCTATCTCCACCCATACAAACGTGCATTAACTTAAATATTTACGGTCAGAAAATCAGCCATTGGACATGAGAGGCCTTAAGCGATTTCATCCACACCGCTTCCGCGAGCTATAAGCGGCCTTGGACCGACAGGCGATTCGCGCCCGTCCGCCGCCTCACGAAAGCTACACTCCCCACCCCAAAAAAGAACATGAACAACCGCAGCTACACCGCGCTCTTTGCGCTCCTTCTCTCCTTCCTCTTCCCGGCTGTCGCCTCGGCCAATACCGTCACAGAGACGTTTACCTCCAACGGCTCGCTGGTCGTGTTCCAAATCAACTTCCAGCAGAACGCGCCGCAAGTCTACTACCTGTATGACGAAGACAACCAGATCGTCGGCGCCTGGGATGCGGCAGGCTATTCGTATGCACCGCTTGGCGGCACCCAGCCCGATGACGGGACCGTCTATTCCGACTACGCGTGGTTTGAATTTAACAGCCTGCCGGCGGGCGAATACCGGCTCGAAGTCTCCAGCCACATGACAATCTATTACGTCTACGTGGACGTTTATTAAGCGGACCTCTCAGATTCCCGAGCATTCGACGACGCTGGCGACTTGTTCGCCAGCGTCTTTTGCTAGACAAGCCAACTGCGCCGAAATATCCCGATCCGACTTCCAATTTGGCCCGTTTTTCCCATGCTGCGGGGCCATGAAGCGCTCTTATCTCCCCCTTCTGGCTGCAGCCATCCTCTCTTCGGCCGCCACGGCGACGGCCCAGACATTGACCAAAGTCTGGGAAACCGAACCGGTGCTGACGACTTGCGAATCGGCCCTCTACTATCACACGGGCGACTACATTTTCGTCAGCAACATCGTCGGCAACCCCGCCGAAGCCGACGGGGTCGGCTTCATCTCCAAGGTTTCGACCGAGGGCAAGGTGCTGGAGCTCAAGTGGGTCGAAGGCCTCGACGCGCCCAAGGGCCTCGCGATCAGCGACGGCAAGCTCTACGTGGCCGACCTCGACGACCTGGTGGAGATCGACCTTGCAACCGGCAAGATCCTCAAGCGCTACCCCGTCAAAGATGCCGTGTTCCTCAACGACGTGGCGGCCTACGCGGGCAAGGTCTACGTCTCCGACACGCGCACGGGCAAAGTCCACGTGCTGAAAAAGGGCAAGATCTCCCTCTTCGCCGACGACCGCGAGGGGGTCAACGGGCTCCAGTTCCGCAATGGCAAGCTCTACGCGCTGGATAACCTGGGCTTCCGCCAGTACCCGCTCGACGGCTCGGCCCCGGAGATGGTGAGCGACGGCGTCAAGGGCGGCGACGGCCTGGTGGCGCTGACCGGCGATACCTGGGTCGCCAGCCACTGGTCGGGCGAAGTCTTCCTCGTGCAAGGCAGCAAGGCCACCCAGATGCTAGATACCCGAGAGCAGGGCCTGAATACCGCCGACATCGGCTATATCCCGGCAGAGCGACTGGTCCTCGTGCCCACCTTTGCCGGTAATACCGTAGCCGCCTATCGGCTCGAGTATTAGAGGGCCGCTCATCTCGGCCAACCTCACTTCCGCGCGGAAAATTCTGTTCATCGGCGCGGAAGTGCTTTACGACTGTTTCTTTTAATTCCCGCCTCCACGAGACGACCCGATTCGCAGGAAGTCCGCCGGTGCATCCGCCTTACCCCCGGGTGCCTCGGCGAACTTCCTGGGAGCGACGTGGAGGCGGTTCCGCAAAACCCAAATAGTTAGAACATGTTCAAGCAGAAGTACTCCGTCTACATTCCGGAATACGACATTACGATCGAGACCGGTACGCTGGCCAAGCTGGCCAATGGCTCCGTTACCATCCGCAAGGGCGAAACGACCCTGTTCGTCGCCGCCACCGCCGCCACCAAGCTGCGCGAAGGCCAGGACTTCTTCCCCCTCACGGTCGACTACCGCGAGAAGTATCACGCTGCGGGCCGCATGCCCGGTGGCTTCTTCAAGCGCGAAGGCCGCCCGAGCGAGAAGGAAATCCTCACCTCCCGCCTCTGCGACCGTCCCCTGCGCCCCCTCTTCCCGCATGGCTTCATGAACGAAGTCCAGGTGCAGGGCCTGCTCTTCTCCGCCGATGCGGTGAATGAGCCCGACATCCTGATGGTGAATGCGGCCTCCGCCGCCCTGCTCTGCTCCGACATCCCGTGGAACGGCCCGGTGGGCTGCGTCCGCATCGGCATGATCGACGGCGAATTCGTGGTCAACCCGACCCACGAGCAGATGTATGAGAGCGACCTCGACCTCATCTACGTCGGCAACAAGAAGGAAATGATGATGATCGAAGGTTCGGCCGAAGAGCTGCCGGACGACGACTTCATCGCCGCCCTCGAATTTGCCCAGAAGGCGATCCAGCCGATCATCAAGGCGCAGGAAGAACTGGCCGCCCAGTGCGCCAAGGAAAAGGCGACCTTCAACCTCTTCGTCGCGAAGAAGGAAAACGTCGACTTTGTGCGCAAGCTGCTCGGCGACCGCCTCCAGACTGCCGTCTTCAAGGATTCCAAGGCCGAGCGCAGCAAGGCCGTGGACGTGCTGAAGGACGAAGCCCGCGCCGCCATGCAGGAGCGCGACGGCGACGACTTCGAGAGCGACCAGATCATGCTCGTCTTCGAAGAACTGCAGGAAGAACTCTACCGCAGCAAGATCCTCGACGAAGGCAAGCGTGCCGACGGCCGCACCCCCAAGGACCTGCGCCCGATTTCGTGCGAAGTGGGCCTCTACCCCCGCGTGCACGGCTCCGCCCTCTTCCAGCGCGGCGAAACCCAGGGCATCGTCTTCACGACCCTCGGCGCTTCCGGCGAAACGCAAGAGATGGACGGCCTGACAGGCGGCCCGAAGGAAAAGTCCTTCCTCCTGCACTACAACTTCCCGAACTTCTCCGTGGGTGAGACCGGCCGCATCGCCGGCCCGGGCCGCCGCGAAATCGGCCACGGCAACCTGGCCGAACGCTCGCTGCTCCCGATCATCCCCGCCGAAGACGAATTCCCCTACACCATCCGCCTCGTCTCCGAGATCATGGAGTCTAACGGCTCCACCTCGATGGCTTCCGTTTGTGGCGGCTGCCTCAGCCTGATGGACGCCGGCGTGCCGATCACCAACATGGTGGCCGGTATCTCTTGCGGCCTCGTGACGGAGTTTGACGGCAAGGGCAAGCTGAAGCGCCACGTCGTCCTCTCCGACATCATCGGTGCGGAAGACCACTTCGGCGACATGGACTTCAAGATCTGCGGCTCGAAGGACGGTATTACCGGCTTCCAGCTCGACTTGAAGATCGGCGGCATTCCGCACAAGATCGCGGTCGAAGCCATCCGCCGCAACAAGGAGCTGCGCGACAAGATCCTCGGCGTCATGGCCGAATCCATCTCCGCCCCGCGCGCCGAACTCAGCCCCTACGCCCCCCGCATCGAGACGATCCAGATCGAGCCGGACAAGATCGGCGCCCTCATCGGCACCGGCGGCAAGACGATCCGCCGCATCGTGGAAGTCTCCGGCGCCGAGATCGACATCGCCGACGACAACTCCGGCCGCGTCAACGTCTACGCCACGACGGGCGAATCCATGCGCCGCGCGCTGGAAGAAATCGCCCTCGTCACGGCCGACATCGAAGAAGGCAAGCTCTACCGCGGTATCGTCCGTGGCATCAAGGAGTTTGGCTGCTTCGTCGAGTGCTTGCCGGGCAAGGAAGGCCTCGTCCACGTCTCCGAGCTGGCCGACTTCCGCGTCAACAAGGTGGAAGACGTCTGCTCGCTGGGCGACGAAATGTGGGTCAAGTGCGTCGGTATCGACGAAAAGGGCCGCGTGCGCCTGAGCCGTGTCGCCGCTCTTCAGGAGCGCGAAGGTGAAGACGGCATCGCCGGCAAGGTGGCCGCCGCCAAGGAGCGCTACGCCCAAAACGGCGGTGGCGACCGTGGTGATCGTGGCTCACGCGGTGACCGTGGTGATCGCGGCTCCCGTGGCGACCGTGGCCCGCGCGGCGACCGTGGTGATCGCGGCGAACGCGGTGGCCGTGGCGGTGACGACCGCCCCCGCCGTCGTGGCCCCCGTCGCGAAGGCGGCGAGCGCCGTGAAGGTGGTGAACGCCGTGAGCGTGAAGGCGGTGAGCGCCGCGAAGCTGAAGGCGGCGAACGCCTCAGCGACGAAGGTTAATCCCTGACCGCCCATTGATACCTTTCGCCCGCTAGCCTCTCCGGCTGGCGGGCTTTTTTGTGCATAAAAAAAGGCGGCCTTATCAGCCGCCTGTCTATTGCACCTCTAATCCGTTTTCTAGCGCGGGAAGCGCGGCATGAGACGGAGCGTCTGGCCGGGCTCCAGCAGCTGGACTTCGCCGGCGGCCTGCACCTGGTCGTCGAGGTAGACCTGGAAAAGCACGGGCTCGTCCAGCTCGACTTCCCAGCGGTATTCGCCGACGCCGGTCATGGGCAAGGGCAAGCCCACCTCTTCGCGCAACGGGGCGGCCCCGCGCAGCGTGATCGTGTGGTCGTTGCCCACCATGGCGCGCACGACGACGGTGCTCTTCTGCTTGTTCGTGACCGCCGGGGCTTCCTGGCCATGGGTGAAGTCAAAGCCTTCCTCGTCCCAGCTCAGTTCGTCGTCGTCGAAGGTCAGGGCCTCGTCGGCGGCGGAAGCAACGACCGGAGTCGGCTTTTCGAAGTCCGAGGCGGCAGGCTCTTCCGAAGCAGGAGTTTCCTCTTCTTCTACCGAGACTTCGCCCGCAAAATCGTCTTCGAGCGCCGCGAGTTCGTCGTCGTCGAGCCAGTTCTGGTCTTCGTCCGCTTCCTCCTCCTCGGCAGCCTCGACGGTTTCGGCTTCCGCCTCCAGCTCGGCTTCTTCCTCGGCAAGCTCGGACAGCTCCGGCTGAGCGCTCGCGCGCTGGCGGCCCAAAGGCGATTCGATGTCGTCCAGCTCTTCGAGTCCATCGTCGATGCTTTCCAGCTCTTCGGCAGGCTCCAAGGTCAGCTCCGGCTCAGGCTTGGGTTCCGGCGCTGCCTCAGGGGCGGGTGCCGGTTCCAACGGGGGCATCGGCTTGGGCTTGGCGGCGGCCGAGCCAGCCACGCCCTTGCTGATCAGGCGGTCCAGACCTCGCCCGAGGCGGCGCGGCTTGGATTCGGCCTTGGCGGGGGCAACCGGCGAAATCGGGGCTGGCTTGGGCGCTTCGACCGGCGTTTCCACCGGCGCTGCCGCCACCGCAGTGGCGGGCATTTGCTCCAGACGCTGCAGGACGGCATCGACTTTCGCCTCCAGGGCCTTGAGCTGCGCCGGATCGGCAGCGGGAGCAGCAGGAGCGCTGCTGCGGTTGCCGATCTGGCCCAGCAGGTCCTTCAAACCACCTTCCTGCGCCAGCTCTACGAAGGCCTGAAAGCCTTTGAGCTTTTCATCGATCCGGTCAGGCACCTGCCGCGCGATAAGGATGCTCTTGGAAGCGGCCTCGGAGGTCTCCTGCAGGCGGGCTTCCAGCTGCTCGATACGCGCAGCCACGCGCCGGAGGGTATCCCCGGCCTTGGCGTTCTCGGCCTTGACCTCGGCCTGGTGGTAGAGCAGCTCGATGATGTAGACGGCCAGCGGCAGCAGGTTACCGGAGAGGATGGCGAACGCGGCCGCGATGAACGTGAGCGGCGACAACTTGTCCGGGTGCATGAAGGCCAGGACAAACGCGATGATGGTCAAAAGCACGTTGCCGACCCACGCCCCGGCCATGATCTGCCGACTGTAAGGGAGTTTCGATGACATGGCGAAGTTGTTGCAATTCAAGACTCAGCGGCATAACGCGTCAAACGGAAAGCACCGCCGCCGTCATGCCCGTCCAAGTCTGGACGACTCAGTTTTTGCGCCTGCAGGGTAAAGCCTCCCTCGGCGAGGAAGGTCTCCACCTGGGCCTCGTTTTCCTGCGGCTCGATACTGCAGGTACTATATACAAGCGTGCCGCCGGGCTTCACAAAGCGCGCGGCCTGTTGCAGGAGGCGTTGCTGCAGCTCGGCCACGCGGTCGATCTCCTTGGGCTGGAGACGCCACTTGGCGTCGGGGCGGCGGCGCAGCACGCCCGTGTTGGAGCACGGCACATCGAGCAGCACCACATCGAAGAGATCGGTACCCGCCAGCTTGGTGAGCTGCGCGGCCTCCAACTCCAACACATTGGCCTCGATCACGCCCAGCTTGAGCGCGCCGGACTCCAATGCGGCGTTGAAGGGCTGGCCGGCGGCCTGCAGGTTACGGCGCAGGCGCTCGGCTCGCGCGGGCATATCGACCGCAAAGAGGCTCCCCTGCCCGCCCAGGCGCTGCAAGGCCTGCCAGCTCTTGCCGCCGGGGGAGGCGCAGAGGTCGAGCACGGCCATGCCGGGCTGAATCTCCGCCAGCTCCACCGGGTGACGAGTCGCCGGGTCTTGAATATACGCGATGCCCTGCTCGAGCGCAGGCCGCGCGTCGGAGACGGAATCCGGCACTTTATAGAAGCGGGGCCAGTCGGTCGCCTGCCAGGTAGCGGGGGCCTCGTGACCGGGTGCCATCTGGATCCACAGCTCCGGGGCCTTTTGGTCCCACGCCATGAGGGCTTCGGCAGCCTCGGGGCCAAACTGGGCCTGCCAGCGCTCGGCCAGCCACGCGGGGTGGCTGTAGCGCAAACCGGGGTCGCCGACCTCCGGCCAAGTCTCCGGAGCACGACGTAAAACAGCGTTGACGAAGCCCGACTCGGGTTTCGACAGCAGTTTCTTCGCCTGCTCCGTCACAAAATTCACGACTTGTGCGCGGGCCGATTTCTCGTCTTCCCACAGCTCGTACAGGCCGAGCAGCAAGACGATTTCGGCCCGGTCGCGCGGCGGCTTTTTCACCTGCCTTCCTAGCGCGTCCTCCAGCCTGCGAAGGTGCCGTATCACGCCGTTCACGAGCCAATGAAGGCGACCGAGAGCGGCAGTGTCGACGGTAGCTTCGGACCGTTCGATGAGTTCGTCTATTTTGGCCGGCTGCTGGCGATACTGGAGCAAAATCCGGTATGCCTGCCGCCATGCCTGTTCGGGGGCTGTTATGCGCCTATCCACCTTTTTGTTGACCTGCAATATACGCCTTGTTGTGCTGATTGTTCCCGAATTTAGCGAGTGTTCTATGGATAAGGAAGCGATCGATCAGCTCATTAAGAATTCACCCCGCCTGAAGCGTTACCGCAGCAAGCTCGAGGCCATGCGGCCTGGCGCTTACGTGGTGCACCGCAGTTGGGGACTGGGGCAGATTCAGGAGTATGATGTTCAGGATAACAAGCTGATTATCGACTTCGAAGAGGGCAAGAAGGGCCACCCGATGGACCCCGAGTTCTGCGCCGACAAACTGGACGTGCTGCCTACGCAGGACATCCTCGTGCGTTCCCGCGAAGAACCAGCCCGGATCAACCAGCTCATCAAGAGTGAGCCGGCCGACTTGATTGTCGAGATCCTGACCCAGACTGAAACCCACAGCGCCACCAACCTGGAGCTGGAAACCATCCTGAGCCGCCTGCTCGGGCCCACCAAATACAAGAAGTGGTGGACCGCGACCAAGAAGGTGCTCATCCGCGACCCGCGCGTGGCCGTGCCCTCGAAGAAGACCGACCCCTACATCTTGCGCGACGAGCCCGTGCGCGCCGAGGAAGAGGTGCTGGAAGAATTCTTCGAGACCAAGGCGCCGAAGAAGAAGATCACGCTGGCTAGCCGCCTGATCGAGCTCTCCGTCAACCACGAAGACATCGCCGACTCGCTGCCCGACATCCTGAAGGAGCTGACCGCTTCCCTCGCGGAGACCAAGCAGCTCAACCCCGGCGAACGCCTTTACGGCATCTGGATCCGCAACGACCTGGCCCGCTTCATCCACGAAGACGTGGAGCAGCTCGAACCGACCTCCGCCACCGTGCTGGAAGAGTCGATCAACCTGAGCGAGCTGGCCGAGCAGATCCCTGCCACCCACTACAAGCGCTACCTCGACCTCATCACCCGCGTGCTGCCGGACGAATGGGAGCGCGTGGTGTTCGAACTGCTCAAGAACAGCTCGGGCAAGTTCACCAGCGAGTGCATCAACTTCCTGCTGGAGCGCGACCTGGAAGACGAGCTGGCCGCTACCATGCGCCGCTGGCTGGTCGAGCAAAACCTGAAGGCCCCCGTCCTGGCCTGGGTGCTCAAGAACCGCAACAGCCGCAAATACGCGAACATGCTCGACGGCCTGATGGGCCCGCGCCTGCTCAGCGCCATCTTCTTTGCCATCGACTACGAGGCCCTGCAGAACACCGGCACCCGCCGCATCCCGCTGGCCGACCTCGTGATCGAAGACAGCGACCTGATCGCCGACCTGCTCAACACCGCAACGCCCGAAACGGCGCACGACCTCGCGCAGACGCTGATCCTCAACCAGGGCTTCGAAGACCTTTCCAAGAAGTCCCTGCTCGCCCGCTTCATCAAGCTCTTCCCGAGCGTGCAGGCCCTCGTCTCCGGCGAGTCGGCCGAAGTGGCCGAAGAATCCACCAGCGCCGCCGAAGGCCTCATCGTCTCCAAGTGGAGCTTTGAGACGCAAAAGCGCGAATACGAAGACCTGGTGCAAAACCAGATCCCCCGTAACAAGGTGGACATCGCCGAAGCCCGTGCGCACGGCGACTTGCGTGAAAACGCCGAATACAAGATGGCCCGCCAGGAGCAGGACATCCTCCTCACCCGCAAGACCGAGCTGGAGCTGGCGATCAACCGCTGCAAGGTTACGGACTTCAGCGACGCCCCGAAGGACCGGGTGGGCATCGGCAGCGTCGTCGGCCTGCGCAACCTGCAGAGCGGCGAAGCCGTCACCTACACCATCCTCGGCGCCTGGGACGGCAACCCCGAGAAGCACGTCCTCTCCTACCAGACCCCGCTGGCCAAGGCCTTGATTGCCAAGACCACCGGCGAACACATCAAGGTGAAGGTGGGCGACAACGAGGACGAGTACGAGGTGCAGTCGATCGAACGCTGGTGCGATCTGCAGAAGTCGGGCGTCTCGGCCTAAAGTGACGGCCGCGCAAGCGGCCGGATTCCCGCAATGGCCGATCCGCTGGAAATCCTGAAACTGATGGCAGATGGCACTCGGTTGCGTCTGCTATACCTCCTGCGCTGCGAAGAACTCTCCGTGGCGGAGCTGCAGGAGATCCTCGACATGGGCCAGTCACGCATTTCGTCCCACCTCGGCCTGTTGCGCCAGGTGGGGCTCGTGCAAGACCGCAAAGACGGCAAGCGCAGCTACTATACGTTTCGCATCGAGGCGTTTCGTGAGCTGCGCCCCTTGATCGAGTCTGCGCTGGATGCCTTTTCCACCACCGACCTGGTAGAGCAAGATCAACAGGCCCTGGCGCGGGTGCTCGAAACCCGCCGTGCGGCCTCGGAAGCCTACTTCAACGCCGTGGCCGGTCGCTTGGGCCGCAACTACTGCCCGGGCCGCTCGTGGGAAGCCATCGGGCACATGCTGCTCTACCTCACCCCGCCCATCGTCGTGGCCGACCTGGGGGCTGGGGAAGGCCTGATCGCGCAGCTGCTGGCCCGTCGCGCCAAGCACGTCTACTGCATCGACTATTCTCCCCGCATGGTGGAGGTGGGCATGCAGCTGGCCAAGGAGCAGGGGCTGACGAATCTGGAATATCGCCTCGGCGACATCGAAAAAGTGCCGCTGAAGGACTCCACGCTAGACCTCGCGCTGCTCAGCCAGGCCCTGCACCATGCCGAGCACCCCAACCGTGCAATTGAGGAGGCTTTCCGCATCCTCAAGCCCGGCGGGCAAGTGCTGGTGCTCGACTTGAAGGCCCACAATTTTGAGCAGGCGCGCGAGCTGTATGCCGACCGCTGGCTCGGGTTTTCGCCCAACGAAGTCTACCAGTGGCTACAGGCCGCCGGGTTTGAAAACGTCCGCGTGGACGTGGTGGCGAAGGAAGATGCGGAACCGGGCTTCGAAACGCTGCTCGCCAGCGCGATCAAGCCTTTGGCATCTTGATGCTGACTGTCTTCGAGTAAAACTCGCGCAGCAGCTCCACCGTCTCCGGCGCAGAGCCCGATTGCAGGGCACGCCGCGCCAGGCGCTTCGCATCCCGCATCGTCATCTCGCGGATCAGGTATTTGACCTCCGGCACGCAGCTCCAGGTCATGCTCAATTCGCTGGCGCCGAGGCCGAGCAGCAGCGGCACGTAAAGCGGGTCGCCCGCCAGTTCGCCACACACGCTGACGGGTACGTCGTGCTCGCGGCCCGCCTCGAAAATGAAGTTGAGCGCGCGGATCACCGCCGGGTGGGCCGGTTCGTAAAGGTGGGCAATGCGGTCGTTCACGCGGTCGACCGCCAGCAGGTATTGCACGAGGTCGTTGGTGCCGATACTGAAGAAATCACAGTGCTGCGCCAGCAGGTCGGTGATCACCGCCGCGCTGGGCGTCTCGATCATGGCCCCACGGGCGATCTTCTCGTCAAAGGGCTGGCCCTCGCGCCGCAGCTCCTCCTTGCATTCGTCGAGCAGGCGGTTGGCGGCGATGACTTCTTCGCACGAGGCGATCATGGGATACATGATCTTGACCTTACCGTAGGCGCTGGCGCGCAGGATGGCCCGCAACTGCTCCTTGAACACCTTGGGCGTCTCCAGGCAAAAGCGGATCGCGCGGAAGCCCATGAACGGGTTGGCCTCCTGATAGCCGTAGAGGCTGTTGTGCGGGTTCTTGTCGCCCCCGAGGTCGAGCGTGCGGATGGTGACGGGGTGCGGCGCCATCAGCTCCACCACGCGGGTGTAGGCGCGGAACTGGGCCTCCTCGTTCGGGAACTCGCGCGAGCCGAGGAAGAGAGCTTCCGTGCGGAACAGCCCCACCCCGAGCGCACCGGAGCCGCGCAGGAGGTCTTCCGGCTCGTTGCCCTCGATGTTGAGCTGGATCTCGAACTTGATGCCGTCGTCGGTCTTCGCGTCGGCGTTCTTGGCCTCGTTGAAGCGGCGCTCGATATCGGCGCGCGCGCTGCGCAGGCGGCCGTAGCGGTAAAGGGTCTGCTCGGAGGGGTTGACGATCACGACGCCGTCGAAACCGTCCACGAGCACCTGGTCGTCTGCCACCACCTCATCGGTGATCTTGGGCATACCGACGACGCAGGGCACATTGAGCGAGCGCGCCATGATCACGGAGTGGCCCGTACGCCCGCCCTGCTCGGAGATGATGCCGATCACGCGCCCTCGAGTCAGGTGGGTGGTGTCGGAGGGGTGTAGGTCGTCGGCAACGAGGACACTCGGCTCGACCAGCAGATCGAGGTCGCTCTCGCGCTTGCCTAAAAGGTTGAAAATCACCCGGCGGGTCACGTCGCGGATGTCGGCGGCGCGCTCCCGGATGTATTCGTCGTCGATGTTGGAGAAGGCTTCGATGTAGCGGGATGCCACCTGATGGAAGCAAAACTCGATGTTGTAACCCGTCTCCACGACTTCACGGATGGTTTCCTCGATCAGCGCGCGATCTTCGAGGACCATCTGGTGCGCATCGAAGATGGCAGCCTCCTCTTCGCCCAAGCGTTCCTCGATCTCGGCCCGGATCTGGGTGATCTGCTGGCGTGTGGTCAACAGGCCCTGCTCGAAGCGCGAAATCTCTTCTTCCCGGCGCTCGCGGGGCACCAAACGTTTGGGAATGTCGACATCGGTGCGCACAAAGAGAAACGCCGGACCGTGGGCTACTCCCGGTGCCGCCGCAATGCCTTGAAAGACACGTTCCTCTTTTGGCTGTGACATACCCCAAACCATCGGTATTACGCTGCGCGCCAAAGGCAATGAAAAAGCTTGAATCAAATGGCTAACAGCGTGGATTCGTCGCTACCGTAAGCGCGTCTGCACTACGCAGGCCTGTTCGCCCCATGCTTCGCGCAAGACGTTTGCCACGGCATCCTGCGCCTCCACCGCCTCATAAAGGGCAACGCAGGCACTGCCGCTGCCGCTCATTTGAGCGCGCACGCCGTCGACCGCATTGAGCTGTGCCAGCACGAGCGGGACGGTAGGGTATTTAGCATCGACCACCGCACGGAAGTCGTTGTGCAGAGCCGAATGCGGGGGAAGCCCTGGCTGAGCCCATGCCTCGCGTCCCGCCTGCGCCAGCTCCACCGGTGAGTAAGCCCGCTGCGCCGCGAGGTGCTTGTAGGCCCACGGCGTCTCTACCGGGAAGCCGGGGTGGGCAACCGTCACATAGAGCCCGGAGAGGCGCGCCACTAGCTCCGGCGACACCGTTTCGATGACTTCCCCGCGTCCGCGCATCCAAACCGGCTCGTCGTGGAGAAAGAGCGGCACGTCGGAGCCCAGCTGCGCGGCCAACTCGAGCAGCTGGTCGGGGCTCAGCGGGTGCCCGTGGGCTTCGTTGAGCAGGCGTAGCGCCCAGGCCCCGTCGGCACTGCCGCCCCCCAGCCCGCCGCCCCAGGGGATGCGCTTGGTCAGGCTGAAGGCCGCCCGCCCCTTGATCCCATGCCGCTCGCGAAAGAGGCGCACAGCCTTCATGACGAGGTTGGAAGAGTCGGTCGGCAGCTCCGATACGTCGCAGGTCAGGGAGTCGTCGCCGGGCTCGTCGTGCAGGCACAGCTCCAGCTCGTCCCCCCACTCGGTCTGTACGACGAGCGACTCGAGAGCGTGGAAGCCGTCGGCCCGTTTCCCGAGCACCCAGAGGCCGAGGTTGAGTTTGGCGGGGCACGTCACCCGGCGCTGCCATACGACTGTGGACATGGAGCGAAAGGTTGCCTTCGCGGCGCCGGGAGTCAACGTGAACGCCATGCGAATCGCCGCCGTTCTTCTCGCCGCCGGCCGGGGTAGCCGGATGCGAGGCACCGTCGAAGACAAATGCCGCTGGATCCTCGCGGGCAAGCCCGTGTGGCGCCACAGCCTGGAAGCCTTCGTGCGCAGCGGTGTGTGCAGCCAATACGTGGTCGTCTACCGCGATGAAGCCCAACGGGCGCAGCTCGTGAACGATGCCGAGGGTGTGGTCGATGTGTGCTTTGCCCAGGGGGGACAGGAGCGCCAGGACTCCGTGCGCGCGGGCATCGAAGCGACGACGGAGGACATTGACGCGGTCATGATCCACGACTGCGCCCGTCCGCTGATCTCGCCCGAGGCCATTCAGCGCCTCGCCGCCCGCCTGCAGGAACAACCGGCGGTGTGTCTGGCGCATCGCGTGACGGATACGATCAAGCGCGTGCCCTCTCAGGCAAACGTGCCGGCAGAGCCCGTGATGCTGGAAGACCTCGCCCGCCCCACCCTCTGGGGCATGGAGACGCCCCAGTGCTTCCACCGAGCTCTGATCCTGCGCGCCTACCGCGAGATCGCCGAGGCCATTACCGACGACACGGCAGCGGTGGCCAAGTTGGGGGTGCCGGTCGCGCTGGTCGAAAACCCGGGCACGAATCCCAAGCTGACCACGCCGGAAGATTTGCCCTACCTCGAGTTTCTGCTAAGCCGTCCTTCATGACATCTGCCGCCCTGCCCTTCCGCGTCGGCCTCGGCTACGACATCCACCGCTTTATCGAAGGTCGCCCCCTCGTGCTCGGCGGCGTCACCATCCCACACAGCCGCGGGCTCGACGGCCATTCCGACGCCGATGCGCTCTCCCACGCGGTGGCCGACGCCATTCTCGGCGCGCTGGCCCTGCCCGACATCGGGCACCTCTTCCCCAACAACGACCCGACGATCAAAGGCATCGACAGCCAGAAGATCATCCAGCGCGCCGTCGAGCTGGCCCATGAACACGGCTACGAGATCGGCAACATCGACGTGGCCCTGATCGCAGAGGAGCCCAAAATCGCCCCCCACCTCTCGGCCATGAAGGAGCGCCTCGCCGCCAGCCTGCGCGTGACGCCCGACCGGGTGGGCATCAAGGCCACGACCAACGAAAAGATCGGCGACCTCGGCCGCCGCGCCGGCATTGCCGCCCATGCCGTGGCCATGTTATTGCGCCGGGAAGCTTAGCCAGCTTGACGGGAAGCTGGTTTGCTGGTTTGCTGGGCACATGAAGATGACGGTCGACCTACCGGCCTCGCTGGTCCGGGAACTGAAGCTGAAAGCTGCCCGCGAAAACCGGAAGCTGAAGGACATCGTGCGCGAAGGAATGGAGCAGAGCCTGGAAGCGAAGCCGTTGGCGGTGGCGCGTTCAACCGGTTCCAAGGCCGATTCTCCGCTCATGATCGATGAGCAGGGCTTTCCCATTTTTCGGTGCCATCCCAATGCTCCTGCCACTCGGATGACAGGAGCAGAACTGTTGGCGCTGGAACAAGAAGCTTTACTTGAGGAGGATCTGAAACGTGCCGGCATCATTGATTGATACCAATATCTGGCTGGCGAGAACCTTCCCTACCCATCCCCTTCACGCCGAGAGCAAGCATGTCATAGCCGAGATTGGACAGGACGCTCAGGCCATGTTCTGCCGATCGACTCAGCAGAGTTATCTACGCTTGCTGACTACATCAAATATCTTCCGGCACTATGGCCTCGAAGCGATGACCAATCGCCTAGCAATCGAAGCCTACGCGACTCTTTGTAAATTACCTGGCGTAGGATTTCAGCCAGAACCGGCTGGCATCGAGCCCCAATGGCATAAATTGGCGAAATTGGATACTCCTTCCCCCAAAGTCTGGATGGATGCGTACCTTGCTGCTTTCGCCATTCAAGCAGGCCTTCAATTCGTAACCAACGACCGGGATTTCAGGCGTTTCGTAGATTACGGCCTCCGCCTCCGCCTGCTCGGCTGACAAAAAAGCGCCCCGCAGTGCACGGGACGCTTTGAAAAAAGAAAGAAGCTCCGGTGGAGCGGCGGGTTAAAAGACCTCGCCGTCGACGAAGAAGCGCTTGAGCTCGGCAGCGGCGGATTCGGCGCTGTCGGAGGCGTGCACGATGTTGTGCATCTTGTCGGCGCCGAAGTCGCCACGGATGGTGCCGGCGGGGGCTTCGAGGGAGTTCGTCGGGCCGACGAGCAGGCGCACGCGGTCGATGATGCCCTTGCCGCGCAGGGCCATGACGATGACCGGGCGCGAGCCCATGAAGCCAGCCAGCTCCGGGAAGAAGGGCTTGTCGGCGATGTGGGAGTAGTGCTCCTTGAGCTTCGCTTCATCGAGCGAAATCATTTTGCAGCCCACGATCTCAAAACCGGCTTGCTCGAAGCGGTTGATGGTGGCACCGATTTTACGGCCTTCGAAAGCGTCCGGCTTCAGGATGATCAGCGTGGTTTCCATATCAATAAGGGGGTTTTGGGTCAGCAAAGGGAATCCAGGTGCCTAAGCAAGAGTAAACTCCGTAATAGAGGGTAGTTACTAACTTTATTGACTTGAATTTGCTTCGTCGGTGCGAGGGGCACTGGCAAAGACTTCCTTGGCCAGCTCGACGAAGGCCTTCAGCGCCCGCGTGGGTGCGGCCGTGCGAGACCACGCGAGGGCGATGCGGCGGTAGACCGGAGCGGGTGCGATGGAGCAGAAAACCACCTCTCGCGGCGACAGGAAGGGCATCGCAATCGACGGGGTAAACGAGAGCCCCAGCCCCACTTCGACCAGCGCCAGCACCGTCTCCAGTTGCGAGCTTTCGATGGAGACATTGGGCTCGAAGCCCGCGCGATGGCAGACGGAGAGGCTTTGCTGGCTCAGGCAGTGCGCTTCCTTCATCAGCACGAGCGGGTGTTGTTTCAACTCGTCGAGGCTGATGCGGCTGCGACCGGCCAGCGGGTGGCGGCGTGGCAGGGTGATCAGTAGCTCGTCTTCCAGCAGGTCGCAAAGCTGCCAGTCGTCGTCCCCCGGCAAGGGCGGGCTGACCAGTGCCACGTCGAGCTGCCCTTGGCGCAGGCGCTGCAGCAGGATCTCGGTCGGGTCTTCAAACACCTCAAACGACACGCCCGGGTGCGTCTCCAGCATGGCTTCGATCAGGCGGGGCAAAAGGTAAGGCGCGATGGTCGGGATAACCCCAATGTGAAGCACGCCGCGCACTTCCTCGCGGTAAGACTGCGCCTCCACCTCCACCGCCTTGACCTCCTGCAGGATGCGCACGGCGCGCGGATAAAAGAGGTCACCAAAGGGCGTGAGCCGCGCGCCCGAGCGCTGGCGGTGGAAGAGCGGTTCGCCCAGCTCCTCCTCCAGCTTGCGCACCTGATGGCTGAGAGTGGGCTGCGACACATGGCAGCGCTCGGCCGCCCGCGTGAAGTTCTGCGTGCGGGCCACTTCGAGGAAGTAGCGGATTTGATGCAGTTCCATAGATGCCTTCTATCGTGGTCATACAAACTAAGTATTTCACATATGGTCGAGGCTTTTATATACTGCCTGCACGTCGCCCCCGTGGCGGCCGTTCGCCCCTTCCTGAGACACCTTTAATTCTCTGATCCGATGAAGAACACGCTGACCACCTCTGCCGGTAACCCGGTAGGTGACAACCAGAATTCCCTTTCTGCCGGGCCCCGGGGTCCGCTGCTGATGCAAGACTACCAGCTGATCGAAAAGCTGGCCCACCAGAACCGCGAGCGCATCCCCGAGCGCACCGTGCACGCCAAGGGCTCCGCCGCCTACGGCACCTTCACCGTCACCCACGACATCACCCAATACACCAAGGCGGACATCTTCAGCCAGGTGGGCAAGCAGACGGAGTTGCTGTTGCGCTTCTCCACTGTGGCCGGCGAACGCGGTGCCGCCGACGCCGAGCGCGACGTGCGCGGCTTTGCGCTGAAGTTTTACACCGAGCAGGGTAACTGGGACCTCGTAGGCAACAACACGCCGGTATTCTTCGTCCGCGACCCCTACAAGTTCCCCGACTTTATCCACACGCAAAAGCGCCACCCGAAGACCAACCTGCGCAGCCCCACCGCGATGTGGGACTTCTGGTCGCTGAGCCCCGAGAGCCTGCACCAGGTGACGATCCTGATGGGCGACCGCGGCCTCCCGCTCAGCTACCGCCACGTCAACGGCTACGGCAGCCACACCTACAGCTTCATCAACGCGAAGAACGAACGCTTCTGGGTCAAGTTCCACTTCAAGACCCAGCAGGGCATCAAGTTCATGACCAACGAAGAAGGCGCGCAGGTGGTCGCCAACGACCGCGAATCGGCCCAGCGCGACCTCTTCGATTCGATCGAGCAGCGCGACTTCCCGAAGTGGACCGTCTTTGTTCAGGTGATGCCGGAGACGGACGCCGAGACCTACCACCTCAACCCGTTCGACCTCACCAAGGTGTGGCCGCATGGCGATTACCCGCTGATCGAGGTGGGCGTGATGGAGCTCAACCGCAACCCGGAGAACTACTTCGCCGAGGTCGAGCAAGCTGCCTTCAGCCCCTCCAACATCGTGCCGGGTATCAGCTTCTCGCCCGACAAGATGCTGCAGGCCCGCATTTTCTCCTATGCCGACGCCCACCGCTACCGCATCGGCACGCACTACGAGATGCTGCCGGTCAACCGGCCCAAGTCGGCCGTGCGTCACTATCACCTCGACGGTCCGATGCGCTACGACATCCGCCCCGGCAACGAGCCCTATTACGAGCCCAACAGCTTCAACGGCCCGAAGGAAGATCCGGACATGATCGAGCCCCCGCTCAAGCTCTCGGCCGACTGGGCTGCCCGCTTCGACCACCGCGAGGGCAACGACGACTACACCCAGCCGGGCAACCTCTTCCGCCTGATGCCCGACGACGCCAAGCAGCGCCTCTTCAGCAACATCGCCGCCGCGATGGAAGGAGTGCCCGCCGAGATCATCAACCGCCAGCTGATGCACTTCCACAAGGCCGACCCGGCCTATGCGGCAGGCGTGGCCAAGGCGCTGAAGATGCCCAACCCCGCCACCGTCGAATCGTTCGCCGGTCAGGCATAAACCACCTTCTCACCTGGGGCGCGAGCGCAAGCCGGAGCCCCTCTACCCCTTCCCGCGATGGAACTTGCACATAGCCAACAGGAAGAGCAGCGCTACGCCGAGCTGCAGCGCCAGGCCCTCGACTACGCTCGCCAAGGCTTTACCGAAGGCCTGCAGGTGATGGTGGAAGCCGGGATCCCGGTGAACCTCGCCGACGAAAAGGGCAACAGCCTGCTCATGCTCGCCACCTACAACGGCAACCTCGAAACCGCCCGCATGTTGCTTGAGCACGGGGCGGATGTGGACCGCCGCAACGACCGGGGCCAGACGCCCCTCGGCGGGGTCGCCTTCAAGGGTTACACGGAGGCCGTGCAGCTGCTGATCGACCACGGGGCCGACATCAATGCCGACAATGGCGGTGGGATGACGCCCATCATGTTTGCCGCGATGTTTGGCCGCCACGATGTGGTGCAGGCGCTGCGCGCAGCCGGGGCGAAGCTGGAAGCGCGCAACAAGCTGGGCGTCTCCGCCAACCTCATGGTCAATGCCTCCAACCTGATCGGCAGCCTGATCCGCGGATAGAAGCGTTTTACAGACAGCAAAGCGACCAAGAGAGAAAACTGACGAGACAGAAAAAAGCCCGGCAGGCCGTGATGGCTGCCGGGCTTTGCGCTAAAAAGGTATGGGTTTCGCGCCTAGTGGGCGTCGAGGCCGAAGGCGGTATGGACCACGCGGGTAGCGTCGTCGGCCTTGGCCAGTTCCACGATCACGGAGATCTTGATCTCGCTGGTGGAGATCATCTGGATGTTGATGCCAGCGGCCGCCAGAGCGTCGAACATGGTGCTCGCAACGCCGCTGTGGGAGCGCATACCGATGCCCACCACGCTGATCTTGGCCACATTCTCGGCGGCGCGCACGCTGCCGGCACCGACTTCGCGGAGCAGGCCGGCAACGGCTTCCTCGGCGGAGCTGGCATCATCGTTGCCCACGGTGAAGGTGAGGTTGGCCACGCCGTCGCGGCCCACGTTCTGCACGATCATGTCGACATTGACGTTGGCCTTGGCCAGCGCCTGGAACACGCGGGCCGCCACACCGGGCTCGTCGGGCAAATCGCTGACGACGACCTTGGTCTGGTTCTTGTCGGAGGCGACGCCGCGTACGACGACGTCTTCGAGAGTGGTTTCGGCTTTCACGAGCGTTCCGGGATTATCGTTAAAACTGCTGCGGACTTCAAAAACGACGTCGAACTTGCTGGCAAACTCGACGGAGCGGCTTTGCATCACCTTGCTGCCCAGGCTGGCCAATTCGAGCATCTCGTCGTAGGCCACTTCCTGGAGCTTGCGCGCGTTGGGCACAATGCGGGGGTCGGCCGTGTAAACGCCGTCGACATCGGTGTAGATCTGGCACACGTCGGCCTTCAGCGCGCCGGCAAGGGCGATGGCGCTGAGGTCGCTACCGCCCCGGCCAAGGGTCGTGATCTGGCCTTGGGCATTGACACCCTGGAAGCCGGCCACGATGACGACGCGGCCCGCGTCGAGCTGCTCCTTGATGTCGCCGCCCTGGATGTCGACGATGCGGGCTTTGGTGTGGAAGAGGTCGGTATGAATGCCCGCCTGCGCACCCGTGCGGGAGACGGCGGGCACACCGAGCGCATGCAGCGCAATGGCGGTCAGCGCGATGGTCTCCTGCTCCCCGATCGAGAGGAGCAAATCCATCTCGCGTTTGTCGGGGTTGGCATGCAGCGCCTTGGCGTCGGCAATCAACCGATTGGTCACGCCACCGCGCGCGGAGACTACCACGCACACCTGGTTACCGGCATCCCTCGTCTTCTTGATCCGTTCCGCAACTGCCTTGATCCGGTCGAGATCCTTGACTGAGGTGCCGCCATACTTCTGGACGATCAAAGCCATGAAGCGAACCGGGATATACCCTTCCCGCCGCACATGCAAGGCAATCCACAAAAATAGCGCAAGGGAGAGCTATCTCAGCTTAAACGGGAATTCCTGCCGCACCCAACACAAGGTGGGCCTTCCATCGAAGGTGGCCGGTTCGAACTTCATTTTTTTCAGGACTCTCGTAACTTCTTCGACGAAAATCGGGTGCCCTATTTCCACGACAATCTCTCCGACCGTGCCGTCCGGCATTACCATGAAGCGGGCTTGCACCAACGCACGTGTAATCAACTTACCGTCGATATAGACCTTGCCATTATTGGGGAAATACATCCGCGGGCGTTCAACGGCTTTGGGCGGCAGCATCTTGAAATTGGTAATCTGCTGGGTCAGCATCCCCTCCCCACTTTCTCCATCGAAGGCAAAGCAGGTCTTGGCATAGCCGTTGTCGCCCGGGGGCTGCCAGTCGCGCAGCGTCCGCGCCATGTAGGCAGCAACGACGTAGTCCTTGAGGCCGGGAAACCAGATGTGCTGCACCTTTTCATTGTAGAAATACAAGACGGTGGAGACATCGTCCTCTACCTTCTCCAAAACGTCCGCGGGCAAAGCTGGGAGAGGTTGCTCTTCCCATTCAGGGTCTTCCTGCACTGCTTTCTTGTCTCGCTTCGGGAAGACGATGCTATTCTGGATCACCAGCACCAATTCGCAGGGGACGGCCTGCCCATCCCGCATGGCCGGCTGAAATGTGAAATGCCCTCGGATCTCATTCAGTGCCTTCCCAACGTCCTTCTGATCTGAGCCCTTTGTCCGAATGCCGGTGCATGCCCCCTGCTCGTCGATCTCGAAGTAGAGCTCAAACCGCCCGTCGCCATCGAACACCTGACGCTCGGCAGAGGTCAGCAGATCAAGGCGCTGCTTGAACGCGCCGCCGATACTGAAGCGTGGCATCGGCACCTTCGCCAAATCTCTCGGTTTACGCACGTAAAAGTAATCGTCGATTTTCGTCCGAAAAAAGGCCGGGACCGGCTCACCATCGTATTGCGCCGGTTCGAATACGCACTGCGAAATAGCCCGCACCGTTTCTGTCTTCACTTGCTCATCGGATGCGGGGTGCATCGCCAAAGGGAGGAGGTTGCGGTCGTGAATCACGAGATCGACCGTGAACTCCCCTTTCTTGCCATTGAAGGGATCGTCTGCATAGACCGGCAGAGCCAAAGCCGCGATGTAGGCGCTCTGGTGCAGGGCTGAGCCCATCGGCACATCACAAAAAGCCGACTGGGCGCGCAGAGGAACAGCCCCATATGCAACCAGTAGCCAGGCGAGGATCAAGCGGGGTAACGGGGTAAGCATAGGCCCAGCTTAGGGCCGCATCCCCATAACGCAACCAAACAAATCTACACCTTCAGGATGCGCAGCAGGAGGGGCTTGCTTTGCACCGCCCGGTCGGCCTCGAGGTCGCGGATGGCGTCGCGCATCTGGCGTTCGCTGGTGGTGTGGGTGGTCATGATCAGGTGGGCCTGATCGGGCTCGCGGTGCGGCTTTTGCACGAGCTGCTCAATGCTGATGTTGTGCTGCGCCATGATGCGGGCGATGTCGGCCAGCACTCCCGAGCGGTCGGCTACGCGCAGGCGCAGGTAAAACGGGCGACGCACGTCGTCGAGGCGCGCAAGCTCGGGCGTGGGGCCGCGCGAGGCATGGGGGGGCAGCGTGACGCCGTTGAGGCGATCGATCGTGGCGTCGACGAGGTCCGTAATCACGGCGCTGGCGGTCGGGTTCTGGCCCGCACCACGGCCAATGTAGGTCGTCTCGCCCACGATGTCGCCCGTGACGCTCACGCCGTTGAAGACTTCGTCGACGTTGGCGAGGATGAAGTCTTCGGGAATCAGCGTGGGGTGGACGTCGGCAAAGATGCAGTTGTTCTTGAGGTGGCGCGTGATCACGGCCAGCAGTTTGACGCGGTAGCCCAGCTCGCGGGCCCAGGCGAGGTCGTCGAGCGTCACGTCGCGGATGCCTTCGACGGGCATCTCTTTCATCGAGATCCAGCGGCCATGAGCGAGGAAGGCGAGGATTGCCGTCTTGTGCGCAGTGTCCCAACCGTCGAGGTCAAGGCTTTCGTCGGCCTCCACATAGCCGAGGCGGCGGGCGTCGACCACGATCTCCTCAAAGGTCTTCTGCTCGCGCTCCATGCGCGTGAGGATGTAGTTGCAGGTGCCGTTGAGGATGCCGTAGATGAGGGGGAACTGGTTGGCGACGAGGCCTTCGCGCACAGCCTTGATGATCGGGATGCCGCCAGCGGTGCTGGCCTCGTAGTAGAGGCGCGAGCCGGTGCGCTCGGCCGCCGCGAACAGCTCGGCCCCGTGGTCGCAGATCATGGCCTTGTTGGCGGTGATGACGCTCTTGCCGTGCTCCAGCGCGGTGAGGGTCACTTTGCGGGCCAGCTCGACGCCGCCCATCAGCTCGCACAGGATGTCGATGTTGGGGTCGGTCGCCAGCTCCATGGGGTCGGTCGTGAGCTGGGAAGACGGGATAGCCACCTCGCGGCGCTTCTCCAGGCTACGCACGGCGGCGCGATAGGGCACGAGCTTGCCGCCCGCGCGCTGGCCCAGCGGCTCCGCGTGATCTAAGAGGTATTTCCACACTCCCTGCCCGACCGTGCCGAGCCCGGCGATACCGACATTCAACGACTCCATGCACAACAGCGGTTACAGGTGAGGCGAGAATTCCGCAAGACTCTTCCGCCCTTGCCACTGCAGAAGGGGTTTTTGAACAGGAGTTAAAAAGAGTGAAAGAGAGCAGAACAGGGTAGAAAAGGACCGCCAAATTCCGTTTGAAAAACTCTTGTTCAATCCATCCTATTTCTTCTTCGGCGCTGCGCGGTTTTCCGTGCCGTTGAGCAGGCGCTGGATGTTGGCGCGGTGGCGGACGACGATGAGCACGGCCAGCGCGAGGGCCACCCAGAAGTAGATCGCCGGTTCGCGCAGGATCAGCGCCGTAATGGGCAGGCTGACGCCGAGGACGATCGAGGCCAGGGACACGTAACGGGAGGTGTAGAACACGGCCAGCCAGAGCAGCAGACCAACGAGGATCACCACCGGCATGAGCACGAGCAGGCCCCCGATCGTGGTGGCGACACCTTTCCCGCCTTTGAAGCGCAGGAAGAGCGAGTAGCTGTGGCCGAGGATCGCGCCCACCAGGCCGAGCACGCCGAGCAGCGGGGCGTTGACGCCCATCGCGCTGGCGATCCCCCACCCGACCAGCACCGGGATGACGCCCTTGAGCGCATCGAGCCCAAAGCAGAGGTAGCCCCACTTTTTGCCGAGGTTGCGAAGGACGTTGGTCGCGCCGGGGTTGCCGCTGCCGAGCTTGAAGATGTCGACGCCCTGGCTCTTGCAGATGAGCACGGCAAACGACACCGACCCGACGAGGTAGCCAATCAAAAGGGTAAGCAGGGAAGCAATCCAGACGGACATGCACACCAGATCATGCAACCCTCCCGCCAAGGGCAACGCGAAAACGTAGGATGATCTTTAGCCACGGATGAAACACGGATTTACACAGATAAGAAAAAAGTTAGTTCGAAGAAACGACTGAACCTGCACGCGGCGCCCACTTCCCTCGCTCTGATCAACCGTGCTTGTTCGCGTTCCATCCATGGCCAAAGACAAAAAAGCCACCGCCCGAAGATCGAGAGGTGGCTGGGGAAAAGGTGCAGGAACCAAACTTGATTTACAGGCCGCCTTCGAGGTCGACGAGGGTAATGCCCTTAATCGCTTCGTGTTCGCGGATCTGGTCGAGCGCGCGCTCCGGCGGGCGGCTGTCGAGGCAGTAGATCGCGAGAGCGGTGCTGCCTTGGCGGTTGCGGCCGAGGTTCATGTTGGAGATGTTCACGCGGTGCTGGGCCAGCGTGGTGCCCACCATGCCGATGATGCCGGGCTGGTCGTGGTTTTCGAGCACGAGCAGGAACTTCTCGTCGAGCGACGACTCGATTTCGCGGCCGTTGAGGGACACGATGCGGGGCTGCAGGCCCTTGCCGATCAGGGTGCCTTCGATCGAGTAGGTCTCGCCCTTGCCGGTGTGGGCTTCGATGCGGACCATCTCGGTGTAATCGGTCTCGGCGGAGCTCTTGACCACGTCACCTTCGATGCCGAGGCGTTGCATGACGCGCGGGGCGTTGACGTCGTTGACGTCGTTGGTGATCTTGCGGAGGAAGCCGCGCTGGAGGGAGCGCGTGATAGGCTTCACTTCGAGATTGGCGACCTTGCCGGCGTAGGTCACCACCAGCTTCTTCACGTCCTTGGGGGCGAGCTGCTGGATGACGGTGCCGAGGCGGTAGGCCAGCGGGAAATAGGGCTTGAGCAGCTTCAGCGTGGAGCTGTCGACCGAGGGGGCGTTGACGGCGTTCTGGACGGTGCCGTTCTTCAGGTATTCGCCAATCAGCTCGGCGACTTCCTGGCCCACGTTTTCCTGCGCTTCGACGGTGGAGGCGCCGAGGTGGGGCGTCATCACGAGGTTGTCGTATTCGCGCAGGGGGCTGGAGGCCGGGAGGGGCTCTTCTTCAAACACGTCGAGGCCGGCTGCCGCCACCTTGCCGCTCTTGAGGGCTTCGGCGAGGTCGTCTTCCTTGATCAGGCCGCCGCGGGCGCAATTCACGATGCGTACGCCCTTCTTCATCTTGGCGAAGGCGTCGGCGTTGAGCATGTTGGCGGTCGAATCCGTCTTGGGCATGTGGACGGTGATGAAGTCGGCGCGGGCATACAGCTCGTCCAGCTCCACCTTTTCAACTTCCAGCTCTTCGGCGCGGGCTTCCGTGAGGAAGGGGTCGAAAGCGACGACTTGCATCCCGAAGGCCTTCGCACGCTTGGCGACCTGGGTGCCGATGCGGCCGAGGCCGAGCACGCCGAGGGTCTTCTGGAAGAGTTCGGTGCCTTGGTAAAGCTTCTTCTCCCACTTGCCGGCCTTCATCGTGGCGTTGGCCTGCGGGATGGGGCGGGCGCTGCAGAGCAGGTGCGTAAAGGCCAGCTCTGCGGTGGCGATGGTATTGCCGCCGGGGGTGTTCATCACGGTGATGCCGCGATCCGAGGCGGCAACCACGTCGATGTTGTCCACACCGACACCGGCGCGGCCAACGGCCTTCAGTTGGGGCGCGGCCGCGATAATGTCCGCCGTAATGGTGGAAGCACTACGCACGATGATCGCGTCCACGTCGGACACCAATTCTTTAAGTTTTTCCGGCGTCGAACCGTAGGCTTCGATTACCTCGAAGCCTTCGAGTTGTCGGAGGTATTCAACTCCGCTGGTGGCGATTTTATCGGCTACAAGCACTTTCATGGCAGAAGCTCGCAGCGTAGATCAGTGAATCCGGTTTTGGCAATAGATTATAAAACGATGGTCTTGACGCATCGGGTATGCTGTTGGTGAGCAGATGTTGATGCACTTCACCCAGTCCAGGTTCCGCCCCTTGTTTGCGGGGCTTTGCCTGCTCGTGTGGTCGGTGCTCAACCTCGCGGCCTTCAGCCCGGCCCTGCACAACCACCTGGCCCACCACGATTGTGGAGACAAGCCAGACGGTGGGCACCCTCCGGGCGTCGTCTGCGCGGCGTGTATCCTCGCGCATGGTCAATTCGATCTGGCCGACGTGCCGCCGCCCGTGCCCGCACCTGGTTTTACGGTGCTGCGTTGGCAGACGTTCCACGCCCAGGCGGCCCCTCTGCTCTGGCGCGACCGCCCCAACTCCCGCGCTCCCCCGGTTCAGGCAGCAGTCCAGTAATCCGTTGCCGCGTCTCGTTTCGAGGTGCGTGTTTCCGTTTGTCCCTGCTCAAATTGAACCGTTTCCATGTCTTTACGTAAATTTTCCGCCTTCGCTCTTACGTTTACGAGCGTAGCATCCATCCTGCTGGCCGACGAGCCGGTCTACAACCTGCCGCCGCAGCCCGTTACCGGCACGGCCTACTGGCTCGCCTCCGACGCCACCGCACAACCGGTCGATGTGCTCGACCCCGACGCCTACAGCCAGGCCGGCCAGAGCCAGCTGGGCAACGCGCTGGGGCACCTGCCCGGCGTGCATTCGTCGTTTTACGGCGCCGGGGCCAGCCGCCCGATCATTCGCGCCTTCAGCGGCGAACGCGTCCGCGTGCTCGAAGACGGGCAGGACGTGATGGACCTCTCCGCCTCCAGCCCCGACCACGCGGTGCCGCTCGACGCTCTCGCAGCCGACCGGATCGAAATCCTGCGCGGGCCGGCGGCCTTGCGCTACGGCAGCGCAGCAGTCGGCGGCGTGGTCAACGTCCTCAACCCCTGGCCCGAAGACCTTTCGGTGCTCACCCCGTCGCTGCGCGTCGGCGGCCAATACAGCGTGGTCGATGATGGCAAGCTGGCCGAGCTGGAGGCGCTGACGCCACTGGGCGAGCGTGCGGCCCTGCGCTTCACCTACGGCTGGCAAGACAGCCGCGACTACGACATCCCCGGCGCGGCCGAGTCTGCCGCCGCCCACGATGAACACGAGCACGACCATGATCACGAAGAGGATGAGCACGATCATGAGGAGGACCACGACCACGAGCACGAGCATGAAGACGAGGTCGAATCCGTCCACGGCTACGTGCCCAACACCTGGCAGGAGCGTCAGGATGCCGCGTTGAGCGGGGTCTTCCAGCTCGCGCCCTCTACCCGGCTGGAGCTGAAGCTGAGCGGCTACGAGCAGGATTACGGTGTGCCTGGCCATGCCCACCACCATGAAGAGGAGCACGATCACGATCACGATCACGATCACGATCACGATCATGAGGACGAGGAAGCACACGAGCACGAGGAGCACGACGTCCGCATCGAGCTGAACCAGTGGCGTGCCTCCGCCGGTCTCGAAATCGAAGAGCCCCTGCCCTTCCTCCAGCGCCTGAAGGCTTCCGCCGCTTATGGTGACTACCGCCACGAGGAAATCGAAGGCGACGAAGTGGCGACCCGCTTCGACCGCGAGGGCTGGGAGCTGCGTGTCTCAGGCCTCAGCCAACCGTATGGCCCGTGGCAGGGTGAGCTGGGCTACCACGGCCAGTTCGACGATTACCGCCTGAGCGGCGAGGAGGCTTTCACGCCTTCGACCGATGAAACGCGCCACGGCCTGTTTTTGATCGAAAGCCTGCAATTCGACGCGTGGACGCTCACTGGCGGCCTGCGCTACGAGCACGTCTCGATCGACCCCGAGGGCGATGCGCCCGACTATGACGACGACAACTGGAACGCCAGCCTCGCCGCCACCTATCGCCTGAGCGAGGCCTGGAGCACCTCCCTCCAATATGCGTATCTCCAGCGCAGCCCCAACCGCACGGAGCTGTATGCTGACGGCCCCCACCTTGCCACTCGCCAATATCTGGTGGGCGATGCGGGGCTGGACCGCGAAGAAGGCCACGCGGTCGAATGGGGTGTGCGCTACCAACAGGAAGCCTGGGACGTGAAGCTGAACCTCTATTACCAGCGTTACGACACCTTCCTGGCGGAGCTGCCGACCGGCGCGGAGGTCGACGAATTGCCAGTGTTTGCCTACCAAGGTGTCGAGGCCGAAGTCTACGGCGGCGAAGCCACGGCGGGCTGGCGCGTGTGGCAGCAGGGCGAGAACCACACCGAGCTGACGGCTGGACTGGACTGGGTGCGCGCCTTCGACCTCGACAGCGACGGCGACCTGCCCTTGACCCCGCCCGTGCGTCTGCTCTTTGGCATCGAGCAGGCCTGGAACCAGTGGCACGCCGGCGCAAACTGGATCCACGCCCTAGATCAGGACGACGCTGCGGCCTTTGAGTCGACCAGCGACGGCTACGACCTCGTGCGCCTGCACCTGGCCTACGACATTGCGGTGGGCAGCAGCGAAGTGACGATCTTTGCCCGCCTCGACAACGTGCTGGACGAGGAGATCCGCATGCACACCAGCCAACTGAAGGACTACGCGCCTTACCCGGGCCGTAACCTGCAAGTCGGCTTCCGCGCCTCGTTCTAACGCCACTCACAACCTTTTCAGCCGCACCCGGACGCCATTCGGGTGCGGCTTTTTTGTGCGCGCCATTGCCAAAGGCTGCCGCCGCCTTAGGATCAACCCATGGCACGAGAGTTTGACTATGTGGTGATCGGCGGCGGCAGCGCCGGTTACGCGGCGGCCCGCACCGCCCGCGAAAAATACGAGCGCGTCGCGATCATCGACGACGCCGAAGAGCTGGGCGGCCTCTGCATCCTGCGCGGCTGCATGCCTTCCAAGACCCTCATCTACTCGGCCGAAGTGCTCCACCTGGCCAAGCAGGCCGACAAGTTTGCGCTCAAGATCCCCGAGGCCGCGGTTGACATGAAGGCGATGCTCAAGCGCAAGCGCACGATGGTCGACGAGTTCCAGAGCTACCGCAAGGGCCAGCTACAGAGCGATAAATACACCCTCATCCGCGACCGCGCCAGCTTCACCGGCCCGAATACCGTGAAGCTGAAAAAGAGCGGCGAAGAGATCCAGGGACGCCACTTCATGATCGCCACCGGCTCGGTCAACAACGTGCCGCCCATCCCGGGGCTGAAGGAGGCCGACGCCTGGACGAGCGACGAGGTGCTGGAACTCGATTTTCTGCCCCAGTCCGTCACCGTGCTCGGCGGCGGCGTGATCGCCTGCGAGCTGGCGCAATATCTCCACCGCATCGGCTGCAAGGTGACGATGATCCAGCGCAGCCACTTGATCCTCAAGGACCACACCGAGGAGGCCGCTCGCGAGATCATGAAAGTGTTCCGCGAAGAAGGCATCGACCTCTATACCGACACCCATTGCACCGAAGTCAGCACGGGCAAAGACGGCTACACGGTCTGCTTCGACCACGAGGGCAAACAGAAGCGCATCACCTCCGAGCGACTGGTCAACGCCTTGGGTCGCCGCCCGGCCATCGACGGGCTCAACCTCGAAGCCGCCGGCGTGAAGCTGAAGCCGTCGAAGCACATCGACGTAAACGACTATTTCCAGACGTCCAACGAATGCATCTATGCAGCGGGCGACGTCACCGGGCCCTTCGAGATCGTGCACCTCGCGGTGCTGCAGGGCGAGATCGCGGCCAAACACGCCATCGGCGTCGCCACCCAGCCGCTGGACTACCGCCACCGCACCAGCGTCACCTTCACCGATCCCCAAGTGGCCAGCGTCGGGCCCTTGCCCTACGAGCCGGAGTGCGAGGGCCTCGACCTCGTCGAGTCTACCTACCCCTTCAACGACCACGGCAAGTCGATCCTGATGCATGCCGACCATGGTTACGTGCGCGTCTGGGCCGAGCGCCCCAGCGGACGCCTGATCGGGGCAGAATGTGTGGGCAAGGACGCCGGGGAATTGATTCACTCCATGGCAGTGGCCGTTACCCTCGGCGCGACCGCCGCACAGCTGCTGCAGGTGCAATGGTATCACCCTACCCTTTCCGAAATTTGGACGTATCCGTTGGAAGAAGTTCTTGATCAGTGCGGTTGATCTAGCTCAGGCTGCGGCTATCTTTGCTGGAGTAACTTCGCCAGCTGATCTCCTCTGTCTCCTAAAACATGGCCCGCCTTCTCGTCATTGAAGATGACTCCTTGATGCGTCAGACGCTGCAGGAGATGCTGGCGCTGACCGGCCACGAAGTGCTGGTGGCGGAAAACGGCGAGCTAGGTACTGAACTGGCCCGCGAGACCCTGCCCGACCTGATCGTGTCGGACTGGAAGATGCCGCGCATGAACGGCGAAGCGGTCTTGCTCAACCTGCGCCAGCATGAGCCCACCGCAGCGATCCCCTTCATCTTCCTCACCGGCGAGGAAGACCCCGAACTCTACCGCAAGGTGATGGAGCACGGGGCCGACGACTACCTAGTGAAGCCCGTCCGCTTCGAGAAGCTGATGCAGGCGATCAATGCCCGCCTCAAGCGGCACTCGACCTACAACCTGCAGGTCGAGCAATTGCGCCGGCACGTGACGCAGGTCGTCTCCCACGAGTTCAATACGCCGCTCAACGCGATTCTCGGCTACAGCTCGCTGCTCAACGACATGCTCGCCGAAGGCCAGATGCCCGACATGGAGCTGCTGCAGGAGGCCGTGCAGAGTATCCAGCAGGCCGGGCATCGCCTGCACCACCTCAACTCCAACTTTATCCTGTATTCGGAGCTGGTCACAAAGTCCAAGACCGAGCATCAGCTCTTGCGGCAACAAGAGACCTCCGAGGACTGGAGCCACCAGCTGGAGCACCGTTTGCAGACCCTCGCCGAGCGTTACCGCCGTGCTGGCGACCTGCAGTTGAGCCTGGCCGACATCGCCTTAGGCATCAGCCCCGTGCACCTGATCAAGATGATCGAGGAACTGGTGGACAATGCGTTCAAGTTTTCGCAGCCCGGGCAGCCGGTGGTGGTCGAGTGCGCGCAGGAATCCGAGTTTGTGGCCGGGCTGTTCAGCATTACCGACCAGGGCCGCGGCTTTGCTCCGCAGAAGCTGCAAGACATGCCCGTGCTGCAGCAGATCGACCGCCAGCACTATATGCAGGAAGGCGTGGGGCTCGGTTGGCCGATCGTGAAGCTGATCGCGCAGATTTACGACGCTCGCTTTCAGATCGAAAGCGAGCCGGGGAAGGGAACCTGTGTGACTTTGCTCGTGCCGCCACCCCAGGCAGCGGAGACGGCCAACGGGAAACGCTAGATCACGTCTTCGAGGCGCACGGTGCCCTCGTAGAGCGCCTTGCCGATGATGACGCCTTCGAGGTTGTCGTAGCGCTGGTCGATCTCGCGGAAGTGCGGGATGTCGGAAGGCTGGGAAACGCCGCCCGAGGCGATCACGCGGCACTTGGTGGTCTGCAGCATTGCTTCCTGCGCGGCAAAATTCGGGCCCGTCATCATGCCGTCGCGCGAAATATCGGTGTAGATCAGCGTGCCGACGCCAATCTCGCCCATCCGGCGGCCCATTTCGAGGGCGTCGACTTCGGTCACGTCGACCCAGCCCTTGATCGCCACCTTGCCGTCGCGGGCGTCGATGCCCACCGCGATACGGTCGCCGCCAAAGGTCTCGACCAACTCGGCGATAAAGCCTTCGTCCTGCGCGGCCTTGGTACCGATGATTACGCGCTGTACGCCCAGATCGAGCACGCGCTGCACGGTGGCGCTATCGCGGAGGCCGCCACCCAGCTCCACCTTCAGGCCGAGGCCAAGGATGCGCTCGATCGCGTCGAGATTGCCGGGAGTGCCAGTGAATGCGCCGTCGAGGTCCACCACGTGCAGCCAGCGGGTGCCCGCCTGCTGCCACTGCCGCGCCGGCTCCAGCGGATCGCGGTAGTAGACGGTCTTCTGGTCGGCCTTACCTTGGGTCAGGCGCACGACTTCGCCGCCCATCAAATCAATTGCCGGATATAGCTCCATGGAGGCTGGATGGTCTTTGACTTTTGCGGCAAAGGCTAGTCTTTTGTTACAACATGTCCGACAAGCAGGCCCCCCAATTCCTCATCGATTTGTTAACTGCCCGTTCCCCGTCGGGAGCGGAATTCGAAGCCCAGGCGGTCGTCGACCGATACGTGAAAGACGCGGCCGATGTGTATGAGCGCGACGCCCTCGGCAACCGCATCGCCATCATCAACCCGGAGAACGACCCGACTCTGCTCCTCGCCGGCCACATGGACGAGCTGGCGCTGATGATCACTTATGTGGACAAGGACGGCTTCCTCTATTTCGACAACGTTGGCGGTATCGACGTGAACACCATCTCTGGCCGCCGCGTCTCCATCCTCACGAAGAACGGCGTCGTGCCGGGCGTGACTGGGCGCCGAGCCATCCACCTGCTGACGCAGGAAGAGCGCAAGAAGGTGCCCGAGCAGCACAACCTGTGGATCGACATCGGGGCCAAGAACCGCGAAGAGGCCCTCAAGCGCGTGCGCATCGGCGACGTAGCAGTCTACAGCGTCGGCTACGAGCCGATCTACGGCAGCGTGATCGCGGGCCGCGCCTGCGATAACAAGGCGGGCTGCTATGTGGTGCTGGAAGTACTGCGCCGCCTCGCCCAGGAAAAGGCCAGCCTCGCCGCCAAGGTCGTCTCCGTCGCCACCGTGCAGGAAGAGATCGGCGTGCGCGGGGCCCACGTGGTGGCCGAACGCTACAAGGCCCACTACAGCATCGCCGTGGATGTGAGCCACGCCACCGACCACCCCGAGTGCGACAACCGTCGTTTTGGCGAGTTCAAGCTGGGTGGCGGACCGATCATCACGCGCGGCCCCAACGTCAACCCGCTCGTCTTCGACCGCCTGCTGGAAGTGGCCGAGCAGGAGAAGATCAAGGTGCAGATCGAGGCCGATCCCCGCCCCACCCCGACCGACGGTCGCGAACTGCAAATGGGTGCCGGCGGCAGCGCCTGCGCCGTCATCTCGATCCCGCTGCGCTACATGCACACCGCCTCCGAGCTGATCGACACCGAAGACGTCGAAAAGGTGATCCAGCTGATCTGCGCCTACGCCCGCAGCCTCAAGCAGGGCGAACGCGGCGACTTCTAGGCCCCCTGCGCAGCTGACTTTTCCACCGCCACGACCTTTCCTTCATCGGGAAGGTCTTTTTGCGTCATGACATAAGCCGCCGGGTCGATCACGGCCTGGATCTGGCGGCGGTAGGCGGAGAGATCGGCATAGACGTTGGAGTAGCCGCGCTGGGGGTCCTGCCCGCAGTCGCGACCGAAGCGGGTCACGGTCTCCCCCGTCACCGGGCGCTCGGCGGCAAGCATGAGGCCGGCGAGATACCAGAGCCCATCCTCTGCCTGCATGAAGAAGGCCGAGCCGGAATCCTTGTCGACGGCCGCCGCCTCGTAGTCGCCGCAAAAGCTCTTGGGCGAGAGGCCTTCCGGCGCGTCACTGTTGCCCGCAATGATGGTGAAGGATTCGGTCGTGCGACCGTGCTGGTCGGTAAAGGTCAGTGTGCTCTCGAAAGCGTTGAGGCCCCAGCGCTTGGCCGTGGTATCGCCGCCCTGCCCCCAGCGCACGAGCTTTTTGCGGCGCAAGTGGCTGCTGCCGCGGCCTTCACCCCAACCGACGAGAGTGCCAATGCCTTTACGGGCATCGGCGGGGACCAAAGGGAGCTGCGGCAGGCCGGGATCGACGCGCAGGCGAGTCAGGATCAGATCCGAATCGCCGAGGGGCAGCACCAGCTCCGCCAGATCGCGCGGGTAGACGGGGCCGCCGACTTCAAACTGGATGTAAGCCGGCGCGCCGGCGTGGCGGGTGCTCAAGACCCAGCGGTTGCCGAGATAAACGGCACTGGCTTCGGTCGTAACGCCGGCGGCATCGGTCAGGCGGGCCACATAGGCGTAAGGCACACCGTTTCCGGGGTCGGACGCCGTCGCGCGGTCGTCCAGACCATAGAGAACAAGGGCAAAGGTTGGCGTGGCAGCCCAGAAGAGGGCCAGGAAAATCCAGAAGCGCGACAATCGTGCCATTTGCGCCGCAGTGTAGCGCAAATGGCATGATCTGCCTAGCGGGAAATAACCCTTTCTTTTGGCCTAGGAAGCCACTACTTCTGCCGTCGTCGCCACCCAAGCAGCCCCAGTGCGGCGGTGCCGCCCAGCAATGCGAAGGCTTTAGGCTCCGGCACGGTCGGAGCCGGGCTGGGATTGACGACCGCATTGATCTGAGTGGCGTAGAGGCTGAGGTTGGCAAAGATGTTGTAATTGCCACGCTCCTCGTCCGTCACGTTGTCGATCCCGAACAGGGTCGCGTTCTGGTTGTTGGGCTTCTCCACCGCCAGCGTGAGGCCGGAGAGATACCAGACATCGTTGTAGAACGTGTAAAAAGCCGAACCAGAGTCGTATTGCGTGGCCGACGCCTCATAATCGCCCTGGAAGCTGTTGAACTGAGGCAACTCCAGCACCGGGTCGGCATTGCCCGCCACCGTGACGAAGGCTTCCGTCGTGCGGTCGGCCGAGTCGGTGTAGGTGGTCACCGCCTCGATTGCGTTGAGGCCCCAGCGCCGGGCTGCCGTCGAGCTGTCGCCCCAGGTGACGTTGTTGTCGTAGAGGGCTTCGGTCGAGGCGCGTCCCAAACCCCACCCCACCATCACGCCGCCGGCGCGTAGTTGGGCGAAGTCATAGATCGGGACCGAAGGGAGATTGGGCAGCGAAGTCAGCTTGGTCAGCACCAGGTCGCTTGAGCCGAGGCGGACCGTGCTGGTACTGGTATCGCGCGCGTAGCGGGCACCGCCCGCATTGAACTGCACGTAGTTGATCGTGCCGACGTGGCTGGCCCCAAGGACCCAGCCGTTGCCGAGGTAGACCGCGCTACCCCAGGTGACCGAGCCCGCATTGTTGGTAACTCGGGCCACATTGGTAAAGGGCAAGCCTCCACCGGGATCGGAGGTGGTGGCATCATTGCCCGCACCGTAGAGGATAATCGCGTGGGCGGGGGCACAAAGGAGACTGCCTGCCCCGACCAACAAAGACAAAAAAAGCGAGCGCTGCATCAGCTACTACCATAGCCAATACGCGCTCGCCTTCAAATTTAGGCATGCTTAACGGTCGGAATCAGGCGGCATCGGCCCGTTTCGAACTCTTTTTGAGTCGCGGTGCCTGGCGCTCCTTTACCGTTGCCTCGGTAATGACGACTTCGTCGACATCCTTCATGTCGGGCAAGTCATACATCACGTCGAGCATCAGCTTTTCCATGATCGAGCGCAAAGCACGTGCACCCGTCTTCATCGCCATGGCTTCCACGGCAATGGCCCGGATGGCACCGGCATCGAACTTGAGGCGCACGTTGTCCATCGCGAAAAGCTTCTCGTATTGCTTCACGAGGGAGTTCTTCGTCTGGGTCAGGATATGCTCAAGCTGCTCTTCGTTGAGCTCGTCGAGCACCGAAACCACCGGGAGGCGGCCGATAAACTCGGGGATGAGGCCGAAGCGGACGAGGTCTTCGGGTTGCAGCTTTTGCAACACCTTGGCTTCGTCTTCCAGCTCTTCGCGCTGCTCCTGGTCCCAACCGACGGTGCCCTTGCCGAGGCGGCGCTTGATCAGGTTGTCCAAGCCGACGAAAGCCCCACCGCAGATAAACAGGATGTTACTGGTGTCGACCTGGATGTATTCCTGGTTCGGGTGCTTCCGGCCGCCATGGGGCGGCACGTTGCAAGTGGTGCCTTCGAGGATCTTGAGCAGGGCCTGCTGCACGCCTTCGCCCGATACGTCGCGCGTGATGGAGACGTTCTCGGTCTTGCGGCCAATCTTGTCGATCTCGTCGACGTAGATGATGCCGCACTCGGCCCGGCGCACGTCGTAGTTGGCCGACTGCAGGAGGCGCAGCACAATGTTTTCCACGTCTTCACCCACATAACCGGCTTCGGTCAGCGTGGTGGCGTCGGCGATGGCAAACGGTACGTCGAGCAGGCGCGCGAGGGTGCGGGCCAGGAACGTCTTACCGCTGCCGGTGGGCCCGATCATGAGCACATTGCTCTTTTCGATCGTCACATCACTCAGGCCACGCTCGGCCACCTGCGTATGCTGGTGCTCGTTGGCGAGGCGCTTGTAGTGGTTGTGCACGGCGACAGCGAGGACCTTCTTGGCGTAGTCCTGCCCGATGATGTACTGGTCCAGCTCGGCCTTGATCTCGGCCGGGCGGATGAGGTTGAAAGCGGTCTCTTCCTTGGTCTCAGCCTCCTTCAGCTCGCGGTCGATGATCGTCTTGCAGACGTTCACGCACGAGTCGCAGATGTGCACACCAGCGGGGCCCGCAATCATCTTGCGGACCTCGGACTGGCTTTTTCCGCAGAAGCTGCAGAAGGTCATCTTGGTGGATTTCGCCATCTAGGATTGAATCCGTTCGGGTTCCTTCTCGTTGGAAGGCTTTTTCTTGAACTCGATCACCACGTCGACAAGGCCGTATTCCTTGGCTTCCTGCGCGGTCATGTAGAAGTCGCGGTCGGAATCCTTTTCGATCTTGTCCGCGTTTTGGCCGGAGTGCGTGGAGAGCACGTCGTTGAGGGACTTGCGCCAGCGCAGGATCTCCTTGGCCGCAATCGAAATGTCGGACGTCTGGCCCGTGGCACCGCCCTGGGGCTGGTGAATCATCACCCGGCTGTGGGGCAGCGCATAGCGCTTGCCCTTGGTGCCGGCGGCGAGGAGCACCGTGGCCATGCTGGCGGCCTGGCCCATGCAATACGTCTTCACGTCGCAGCTCAGGAACTGCATCGTGTCGTAGATCGCCATGCCCGCAGTAACGCTACCGCCCGGGGAGTTGATGTAGAGCTGGATGTCCTTCTTCGGGTCTTCCATCTGCAGCAGCAACATCTGGGCGATGACCGCATTGGCGACATCGTCGTTGATGGGGGTGCCGATGAAGATGATGCGATCCTTCAGGAGGCGACTGTAGATGTCCCAGTGGCGTTCCGTCCGACCGTCGCTTTCTACGATCGTGGGTAAGTAATAACTCATGCTCGTTCTTTGCAGGTATGGGCCGGCTGCGGCACGGGGACCTCTGCTTACTCGGAAGCTTCGGTTTCCGCGGCCGGCTGGTTATCCGTCACCTTAGCCTTTTCGAGCAGGAAATCAAGGGTCTTCGAGAAGAGGATCTGACGTTGGAGGGCGATGATGCGGTTGCGATCGCTGCGCAGCTCCTGCACGACCTCTTGCGGGTCGCGGCGTTGCTGCATCGCGATCGAGTAAATCGCCTGCGACATATCTTCGTCGCCGACCTTGATCTCTTCCTTCTCCGCGATCTTCACGAGCACGATCTGGAGCTTCACGTCGCGCTCGGCGACTTCACGGGCTTCCTTTTCGAGTTCTTCGCGGTTGGCTTCAAATTCTTCGGCCGAGATGCCTTGTTGGGCATTTTGCTGGGCCACGCGGGCGAGCACCTGGTCCTTCTCGCGCTCGACACCGCTCTCCGGCAGGTCGAAGGAGATGGCTTGATCGAGGCGGTCGAGGATCTGCTCGCGCTGGCTTTGCAGGGCCTGCTGCTTCTTGCGGCCTTCGAGCTGCTGGAGGATCTGGTCCTTCAGCTCTTCGACGGTCTCGACGCGCAGGGACTTGAGGAAAGCTTCGTCCAGCTCCGGCAGGATGCGCTCGCGCACTTCCTGGACGGTGATCTTGTATTGGACGGTCTTGCCGCGCAGGGCTTCGACGCGGAAGTCGTCGGCGTAGGTCTGCTCGACTTCCTTTTCGTCGCCCACAGCCATGCCGACGAGGCCGTCGACGATGGCAGGCACGCCGTATTCGCGGGCTTCATCGGTGCCGGCTTCTTCCCAGGTCTTTTCGACGTCGAGGAAGGGGCGGATCGCGGCGCTGTCCTCCACCTGCTCCTTCAGCGGCTTACCTTCGAAGGTAGCGGTGTAGGAGACTTGTACGTAGTCACCGGCGGCGGCGGCGCGCTCGACCTTCTCGAAGTCGGCCCGCTGGCGGCGGATGTTGTTGATCGTGTCGTCGATCTCCTTGTCTTCGACCTCGGTGGAGGGGCTGCTGGTTTCCAGGCCCACGTATTCCGGCAGGTCGAACTTGGGGGTGATGTCGACGGTCACATCGACATTAGCCTCGGTGCCGGGCTTGAAATCTTCGTTGTGCTCGAACTCGACGAGGCTGTAGAGGTCGAACTGCTCGTTTTCAACGACGGCTTCCTGGTAGACCTTTTGCAGCATCTGGCGGTTCAGCTCTTGCTGGAGCTGCTTACGCAGGCGCATGCGCACAACGCTGTCGGGGGCCTTGCCGGGGCGGAAGCCGGGGAGCTTGGCGTGGTTCTTGAACTCTTGGATCAGGTTTTGTTCTTCGGCGGCAATTTCTTCGCCGGAGACGGTAACCAGCAGTTCTTTGCGCGTGGCAGAAAGGTCAGTAACGGAAACGTTCACAGGGTGCCAACTTAAAGGGTGGATTTATCGCGAGTATTGCGGAAAAACGACCAACAAAGCCGCCCGCCCGCCTGCGGTCAACCGGAAAAGCTGCGGAATGGAGGTTTTGAAGCCACTCTTCCGTCAAGTGCACGGGAGAGCTAAATTCTGATCCGATGCAAGTTGGCCGTTAATCGTGCGCGTGATACCATCCTTCATCAGTGCGTCGCCAAAGTTGAGAAGATAGCCAAGCTTGAGGCCAGTGAGCTTCAGGTAGGTAAGGAGCTGCTTCTTGTGCGTTGGAGTCACACGCTCGACTGATTTGAGTTCGAGAATGACAAGGCGGTTGACCAGTAAGTCGGCCCGGAAACCTTCCTCGAAAAGCTCGCCGTCCAGCTCGATGGCAATGGGTACCTGTCGCTCGACAGTGAGACCAGCTTTTATGAGGCGACGGGCGAGCGTCACTTCGTAAACGCTCTCCAGCAGACCCGGGCCGAGATCTCGATGCAGCCGCACGGCTTCATTTACCACGATGCGGCCAATCTCGTTTTCATGCATTGAAGGTTTTTGCCTCGATTCGAATACGTTTGGCAAGATTGGAAGAAAGATTCTCTCACAAAGTTCACAAAGACACAAAGGGCTTAGATCTGAGAGTCCCTGGTGAATTCGTGTGCCGGAGGAGACATTTTCGTAGGTAAACAATTCAAAGGCCAAAAAAAAACGTTGGCAGTCCAAGCACTCACACATTTCACCCCCTTTGTGCCTTGGTGAACTTCGTGAGAAAAAAAGAAGCCACCCCCATCTCACGACCGGGGTGGCTTTCAAAAACAAAGAGCAAAACTCCTTTAACTCCTGATACTCCTGTTCAAATCATCTTCGAACAGGCCTCAGCTATAGACTTCGGCGCCTTTTTCACGGAATTCGCGGGCTTTGGCGGCCATGCCTTCGTCGAGGGCTTCGGTTTCTTCGATGCCTCGCTCGGCGGCGTATTGGCGGACGTCTTCGGTGATCTTCATCGAGCAGAAGTTGGGGCCGCACATCGAGCAGAAGTGAGCCGTCTTGGCGCCTTCCTGCGGCAGCGTTTCGTCGTGGAATTCGCGGGCCTTCTCCGGGTCGAGCGAGAGGTTGAACTGATCTTCCCAGCGGAACTCGAAGCGGGCCTTGCTGAGCGCGTTGTCGCGGTATTGGGCGGCCGGGTGGCCTTTCCCGAGGTCGGCGGCGTGGGCGGCGATCTTGTAAGTAATGACGCCGTCGCGCACGTCGTTCTTGTTCGGCAGGCCAAGGTGTTCCTTGGGCGTCACGTAGCAGAGCATCGCGCAGCCATACCAGCCGATCATCGCGGCACCGATGCCGGAGGTGATGTGGTCGTAGCCGGGCGCAATATCGGTCGTCAACGGCCCAAGCGTGTAAAACGGGGCTTCGTGGCACCACTCGAGCTGCTTCTCCATATTTTCCTGGATCATATGCATGGGCACGTGACCGGGGCCTTCGTTCATGACCTGCACGCCGTATTTCCAGGCGCGCTCGGTCAGCTCGCCTTGGGTCTTGAGCTCGGCAAACTGGGCGTAGTCGTTGGCGTCGGCCACGGAGCCGGGGCGCAGGCCGTCGCCGATGGAGAAGGCGACGTCGTAGGCAGCGCAGATCTCGCAGATCTCATCCCAGTGGGTGTAGAGGAAGTTTTCGCGGTGGTGAGCGAGGCACCACTTGGCCATGATCGAGCCGCCGCGCGAGACGATGCCCGTCATGCGGCGGGCGGTGTGCGGGATGTAGCGCAGCAGCACGCCAGCGTGGATCGTAAAGTAGTCGACGCCTTGCTCGGCCTGCTCGATCAGCGTGTCGCGGTAGATCTCCCAGGTGAGGTCTTCGGCGCGGCCGTTGACCTTCTCCAGCGCCTGATAGATCGGCACCGTGCCGACGGGCACCGGGCAGTTGCGCAGGATCCACTCGCGGGTCTGGTGGATGTTCTTGCCGGTGGAGAGGTCCATCAGCGTGTCCCCACCCCACTTGACGGACCAGCGCATCTTCTCGACTTCTTCCTCGATGCTGGAGGCGACGGCGCTGTTGCCGATGTTGGTGTTGATCTTCACCAGGAAGTTGCGGCCGATGATCATCGGCTCCAGCTCCGGGTGGTTGATGTTGCAGGGGATGATGGCGCGGCCGCGGGCGACTTCGCTGCGCACAAACTCGGGCGTGATCTCGGCGGGGATGGCGGCGCCCCAGCTTTGGCCGGGGTGCTGCTTGCGCAGGCTGTTACCGGGGGCCTTCGCGTCCATCTCGACGGCTTCGCGCGCGCTCTGCAGCTTCATGTTTTCGCGGATGGCGATGAATTCCATCTCGGGCGTGATGATGCCCTGGCGCGCGTAGTGGAGCTGTGAGACGCTCTTGACGCCAGCCTTGGCGCGGAGCACGCGGCGCTCCTGACGGTCGAAATAGCTGATGCGGTTGCGGCGGCCTTCGCTCTCGGCCTTGGCGCGGTGCGTTTCGCTGAGGTAGCCGTCGTCGAGCGGGCTGACTTCGCGGCCCGCAATTTCCTCCACGTCGCCACGCTCCAGGATCCAGTTGCGGCGCAACGCGGGCAGGCCCTCGGTCACGTCGATGTGCTGGTTCTCGTCGCCGAAGGGGCCGGAGGTATCGTAAACGCGCACGGGGGCGTTTTCCTCGGTCGAGCCGTCGGGGCGTCGGGTGGGCGAAAGCTGGATCTCGCGCATGGGCACGCGGATGTCGGGGCGCGAGCCCTCCACGTATACGCGCTTGCTATTGGGGAAGAGGCTGGCCTTTTCGGCCGCGGCGGCTTCGTTGGGCTGAATCATGACGAAAGGATTTGGGCGGAGGTGGGCCCAAGTCATGTAGCGTCGATGGAAGCGGCTTTCCCTACCTTCCCTTCGCCAGCATGACCTGGATCAGGTACGACGGGTCAGGAGGCGAGCGCCCTCCAATCTCAGTCCAACGCGGTGGACCCCCCGGGTTTACGGAGGGCAAGGTAGGCTTATCGCGGGCAAATGCAACCTAATTACGCGGCGGCGTCTCGTCCCCTTGCTCGGAGGGCGCATCTGCTTCCTTGGCGTCGATCGACTCTGCCCGCCACTGGCGCAAGGCCTCCGCCAGCGGTCCTTCGAGGGGGTGCGCCTGGTCCAGCTTTTCCACTTGCGCGCGGAATTCTTCCACCACCGCCGGCTTGATCCGCTTGACCAAGCGCAGCGCGCCGTTGAGCAGCACGCGCAGGTGCACGTTCTTGGGTTGTTCGAGGCAGAGGTGCAGGATCCCGCCGACGATTTCCCGCTCGCCCGCCAGGCCGCTGCGGTTTTGGACCGCCGCGTAGCAACGCAGCGTCAGCATCTGCTCCAGCCGCAGGAGGTAATTGGCGAGGTGCGAAACAGGCGGCAGCTCGTATTCAGCACGGGCAGTGCGGGCGGGGGCTTCCGCATGCTCGGCCAGCGACTCACTCACGCGGCGGGTGAGGTCGGGAATCGCCGGAGCGAACTCCTTCAGCGGGACGGGGTGCGAGAAGGTGTCCAGCACGCGGGCGTCGATGGTGCGGATCAGGCGCACGTCGACTTCCCATTGCTCATCGGAGATGCAGCGCAGGTGCGTCGCCACCACATAATCGGCGGTGAATTGCTCGGTGCGGGCAAAATTGGCCAAAGTCTCGGCCTCGTGCGGCTGACGGCCGATGAGGAAGCCGCCGCGGTCGTTGGCGAGCCAGGGCGTGGCGGTCGCGACCTCCAGGTGATGGCGGTAATAGGCCTCCTGCGCGAGCAAGAGCGGCAGCGCACGACTGAAGCGTCCGGCTCCGTTGGCCCGTTGCGCCTTCAACTCGGGCGTGACGCTACCGTCTTCAAAAGTCGAGCCGACATAGGCCACGGTGAGGCCGCCGTCGTTGGGCACGGCCAAGTGCTGCCGCACGCCTTCATGGGCCGGCAGCCAGACGGGGCCGACGATCAACTGCTGCGACACCTGGATCTCGTCCGGGCGCACGGGCGGCATCGTCTCCACCTCCAGCTTGGCAATTTCGTCTTCCCAATACTTGAGGTTGGGCCGCTGGGTGACGTGCACGATGGCGTAGAGCTGGTCGACGAGCTGGCGCGCATGGTCGAGCTGCCCCAGGTCGAGGCAGGCCTTGATCAGGTTGTTGCCGACCGGGAAGCCGTGCGCCTTGGCGTCGAAATGCGGGGCTACGAGGTTGACCGCCTCCAGTTGAAAGCCGGCGTTGCCGAGGTCGCCGCTGATCTGCATCAGGATGTCGCCCGCGACCGGCTGCGGGGCCTGTTCGAGCACTGCGCGGTAGTGCTGCACCGCAGTGTCGAGGTCTGAAGCGTCGTTGAGGGACTCGCGGGCCTGGTAGAGGCGCACCCGCCAGCTGCCAGCCAGGCTCGCCACCCACGCCATCCCCTCGATGCGAGCGGCCTCGCCTTTCCAGCTTTCCAGGAGGCCGAGGTAGCAAAAGAGGGCTTCGTGGTGGTTCGGGTCGAGCTGCAGGGCGCGGCGCAAAAGCTCGGCCGCCTCCGCCTCCTTGTTTTCCTTACCCCGCAGACGGGCCAGATGGGCGAGCACGGCCGGGTCTTCCGGGTTGTTCTTGCGAAATTCCTCCAACAGGCGCTTGGCCTGCGCCTTTTCGCCTGTGTCCCACAGAGCCGAAGTCCAGACGAGCGTGGCGCGGACGCGGTTGGGGTCGATCTCGTAGAGGCGCTTGCTGGCCTCATGGGCCTCCGCCTTGAAGCCGTCGCCATGAGCGGAGACGATGCAGGCGTAGAGTTCATCCGGCTGGCTCCAGACTTTTTCGAGCTGGGGCTTGAGCACGTTCGCATACCACTGCTCGCGCGGAATCTCCAGCATGCGGCCGAACTCGTCGACCACCTGCATCTTGGCCGGGGCTTCGGATTGGCTTTCCGCTTCGGGCGTCGCGGGCTTTTTGCGACCGCCGAACAACTTCCGGAGAAACTTCATGCTTCCAACGGTGCCCCTTACCCGCCCTGGAGGCAAATCCTTCCTTGAGCTGGGGACAACAAAGCCCGCGACCATGCGCGGTCGCGGGCAATGCCGTTATGCTTAGCTGTACTTTATCTCTAACCTCTGATACGGTGGGCGGCCGCTACCAAGTGGCTGAGGGCAGGCTTGACCTCCTGCCAACGCCGGGTTTTAAGGCCGCAGTCTGGATTGACCCAAAGTCGTTCGGGCGGCACGACCTCGGCGGCACGCCGCAGCAAGCGCACCATTTCTTCTGCCGACGGCACACGCGGGCTGTGGATGTCCCACACGCCGGGGCCGATGTCGTTGGGGTAGCGGAAGTCGACAAAGGCCTGCAGCAAGTCCATATTCGAACGCGAGGCTTCTATCGTAATCACGTCGGCATCGAGCGCAGCGATGCTCGGCAGGATGTCGTTGAACTCCGAGTAGCACATGTGGGTGTGGATCTGGGTGCCGTCCTCCACACCCGAGGTGCTGAGGCGAAAAGCCTCCCCCGCCCATTGCAGATACGCCTTCCAATCGGAGCGCCGGAGCGGCAGACCCTCCCGGATCGCCGGCTCATCCACCTGAATCACCCGTATACCCGCCTCCTCAAGATCGACCACCTCGTCGCGCACGGCGAGCGCGATCTGGAAAGCCGTATCGCGGCGCGGCTGGTCGTCGCGAACAAAGCTCCACTGCAGGATGGTGATGGGCCCGGTGAGCATGCCCTTGACCGGCCGCGTGCTCTGCGACTGGGCAAAGCGGCTCCACTCTACCGTCATGGGCTGGCGGCGCGAGACGTCGCCGTAGATCAGCGGTGGCTTGACGCAGCGCGAGCCGTAACTCTGCACCCAGCCGAAGCGGGTGAAGGCAAAACCGTCGAGTTGCTCACCAAAATATTCCACCATATCATTGCGCTCGAATTCGCCGTGCACCAGCACATCCAGGCCGATCTCCTCTTGCGTGCGCAGACAACGCACCGTCTCTTCGCGCAGGAACTCGTGGTAGGCGGCCTCGTCGATCTCGCCCTTGCGGAAGCGCCCCCGCTGCGCCCGCACCTCATCCGTTTGCGGAAACGAGCCAATGGTCGTAGTCGGAAAAGGCGGCAGCGTGAGGTGTGCCTGCTGGGTGGCGATCCGCTCGCGGAAAGGACTTTGGCGCTGGAAATCATCCGCTTGCAGCCCTTGCAAACGCTCGTGTACTCCGGGGTTGCGCAAGCATGGAGACTGGCGACGCTGCTCCTGCAGGCGGCGCGATGCCTCTACCGCCTCCAAGGCAGCCACATCGCCCAGCAGGGCGGCGCGAAGGGTTTGCAGCTCTTCCAGCTTTTCGTGGGCAAAGGCCAACCAGGAGCGGATCCCGTCGGGCAGCTCCGTCTCCGGCTCCAGCGAAACCGGGACGTGCTGGAGCGAGCAGGATGGAGCCAGCCACAGCCGTTCCGCCCCCACCCGGTCCAGTGCCTTCTGGGCGAGCGCCAGGCGATCCACCAGATCCGCCCGCCAGACGTTGCGCCCGTCAATCAGGCCGAGAGACAATATGCGACCGGTTGGCAGCGCCTCCAGCACCGCATCGACTTCCTCCCGCCCTCGCACCGCGTCCACGTGGTGGCCCTGCACCGGGAGGGCAAAGAAAGTCGGGAGGTTGTCGCCCAGCGGGCCAAAGTAGTTTGCGACGATCAGGCGCAGGCTCTTTAAGCCACCCGCCAAGCGCTCGTATGCCCGCCGCACGCCCGCGCGCTCCTCGGCGTTGAGGTCGAGGGAAAAAGCGGGCTCATCGAGGCGGACCCATTGCGCCCCCTGCCCTTCCAGACGCTCCAAAACTTCGAGGTAGACTTCGGTCAGCCGATCAATTTGCGAAAGGGGCGCGAAAGCGATGCCCTCATGAGTCTTCGCCAGCTTCAGGTAGGTCAGCGGCCCGATCAGGACGGGCGTAGGCGTGGCTTCGGGCTGAGCCGCCCTGGCCTCCTCGAATTCGACAAAGATCTTGTCGCTCGCGAGGCGGAAGCGGGTATCGGGGCCGACTTCCGGCACGAGGTAGTGGTAGTTGGTGTCGAACCACTTAGTCATTTCCGCCGCCGGCACGGCGGCAGCCTCGTTGCTGCGGGCCTGGCCGCGGGCGATGCGGAAGTAAGTGTCGAGATCGATGCGGTCCGGCAGTGAACCGAAGCGGGCGGGCACGTTGCCGAACAGACAGGCGGTGTCGAGCATCTGGTCGTAGTAGCTGAAGTCGTTGCAGGGCAGCATCTGCACGCCTCGCGAGCCCTGCTCCTGCCAATGGCGCAGGCGCAGGGCGCAAGCCGCGCCAGCGAGCGCTTCGGTAGAGGTCTCGCTCCGCCAATAGTGCTCCAGAGCGCGTTTCAGTTCACGCTTCGCCCCGATACGGGGGTAGCCAAGGTTGTGAATTACCAGTTGCATCTTAATGACATCAAGTTGCCATTTAAAAGACCCGCAGTCAAATATCTTTTTATCATGATTTGATGATGTGATTATTTTCAAGCCATCTGCGTGATGCAAGGACGTTCCACTGGAGCATAAGCGCAGCTACGCCAGTATTAAGCGCTTCGAATAATGAACCTTAATCAAAATCAACCATAGCATTAGAAACCCTACTTTGATACATCTACCACCGTCACGGTCACTTCAGCCCAGGTCACCCAATGGTTTACAGCTCCGACGAACGCCGGCACCGCGCCGGCCTGCAACTTCTCCACTCGGGCGAGGAAGTCCGGGTGGGGACGACGGTCCGCATCCCCCTCCCCTACGCCGAGCTCGAAAAGCTCACCACGGCGCACCGGTTTGTCATCGGCCACATGGCGCAGCAGACGACCGAGATCCTGCGCGTGGCGATCGGCGACCTCGAATACGCGCTCAAGCTGTGGCGCCGCGAGTGGACCGACCCGCGCATGGATGAGCAGCTGGCCTTCCTGACCGAGCTGGAGGTGCGGCGCCGGATCGAGGCTTCGCGCGAGATCCATTACTCGCCCGACACGCCGATGCAATATCTGGTGAAGAGCATCTTCGGCAGCCTCAATCACAACGTGCTCGTCTCGCCCTGGATCGTGGGCAGCACGCTCTGGCACGTGCCCACCCGCCAGTGGTCGGACAAGTTGCTCGACAGCTTTTTCGCCGCCCAGCTTTTCCTTTGCCGCCTCGGGGTCTTCGACTGGAACCCTTCGCCCGGCAACATCCTGGTGGACGAGCAAGACGGCACCGCGCGGCTCTTCGACTTTGGGCATGCCTACTTCTTCGACGCCTGCGTGGAGTATAACAGCTCGGGGCTGGAGCGGCCGGATGTGCACCCCGCCGAGCGCTTCGAGACGCGCACGCTCTTCCCCTGCCTGCTCAAGGGCGGGCAAGACCTGCTTTCGCAAACGTCGCGGCAGCTGTGGCGGCGAAGCAAGCAGGCGGCCATCCCCCACTACTTCCGCCTGTCGGAAAAGCTGCACGGGATCGGCGCCCAACGCACCTTTGTCCGCCACTACCGCGACCATGCCCTCGCCTGGAAGGAGGCGCTGGCAAACCCGGCCGAAGAGGATCGCCTCTACCTGCGCGAGCTTTACCGGAGCCTCGTCTACGATGTGGAGCACGCCTTGCACCAGCAGTATTGGACCCCGCTGGCTTCGCGCCAACTGGAGGTGATCCTGGGCTTGCTGGAAGAGCACTTCCCCGAGCTGCAGGAGGCCGGCTTCCTTGTGGCCGCCGATGCCGACCAGTCCCAGACGCGCCTGATCGCAAAATATCAGCGCGCCCGGCAGGCCGTGCATGAGCTGCAGCTGAGCCTGAGCGCTTAGAGAGCCTTTTTCAACCTACCCTAACAAGTAAAAAGCCCGGAGGCCATACAGGCGTCCGGGCTTCAAAGTATCACGCTGGCGCGTCCGCTTACGGGACGATCGGCTCGTGGTAGTTCATGCCGTATTCGAACGGCTTGACGATGCCTACGCGCATCACGAAGTCGCCAAAGCGTTCGCCTTCGTTGCGCTCCTTGGAGTAGCGCAGGATCACGGGCTTGAGCGTCTCCTTGATGTCTTCGGCCTTCACGCTGATCTGCCAGGGGCTGGCAAGGCGGGAGCCGTTGAAAGCGGCACCGAGGTAGATGTTGTACTTGCCCGGGCCTTTGCCCACAAAGCCGATTTCGGCGAGGAAGGGGCGTGCGCAGCCGTTGGGGCAGCCCGTCATGCGGATGACGATTTCGTCGTCGCGCAGGCCGGCTTCTTCCACCACTTCTTCCAGCTCGGTTACGAGGTCGGGCAGGTAGCGCTCGGACTCGGCCAGAGCGAGGCCGCAAGTGGGCAGCGCCACACAGGCCATCGAGTTGAGGCGCAGGCCGGAGGTTTCGAGGCGCTGGATGAGGCCGTATTCCTCCACCATCTTCTCGATCACGGGCTTTTGCTCGGCCGTGACGCCGCCAATGATGAGGTTCTGGTTACAGGTAAGGCGGAAGTCGCCGGTGTGGACCTTGGCGATCTCGCGCAAGCCGGTGCGCATGGCGTAGCCGGGCACGTCCTTCACGCGGCCGTTCTGGATGAACAGCGTGAGGTGGTGCTTGCCATCGATGCCTTCGACCCAGCCGTAGCGGTCGCCGGTGTTTTCAAACTTGAATTCGCGGGCTTCCTCCAGCTTGTAGCCGAGGCGCTCTTCCACCTGCTCGCGGAACCACTTGAGGCCGCGGTCGGCAATTGTGTACTTGAGGCGGGCGTGAGCACGGTTGGTGCGGTCGCCGTAATCGCGCTGCACGAGCACGACCTTCTCGGCCACGTCGACAGCCTGTTCGGGCGTGCAGAAGCCCATGACCTCGGCGAGGCGGGGATAAGTCTCGGTGTTGCCGTGGGTCGTGCCCATGCCGCCGCCGACGGTCACGTTGTAGCCGACGACCTTCTCCCCTTCGAGGATGGCGATGAAGCCGAGGTCGTGGGCGTAGATGTCCACGTCGTTCATCGGGGGCACGGCCACCACGGTCTTGAACTTGCGGGGCAGGTAAGTCTTGCCGTAGATCGGCTCCTCTTCTTCCTCGCTGCTGGCGACGGGTTCTTCGTCGAGCCAGATTTCGTGGTAGGCGCGCGTCTTGGGCGTGAGGTGGTCCGAAATGTCCTGCGCCAGCTTGAGGGCGTCGGCGTGGGCCGCGCTCTGGTAGGGGTTCGGGTTGCACATCACGTTGCGGTTCACGTCGCCGCAGGCCGCAATGGTGTCCATGAGGGCGGCGTTGATGCCCTGCATGGTCTTCTTGAGGTTGAACTTCAGCACCCCGTGAAACTGGAAGGCCTGGCGGGTCGTCAGCTTCAGCGTCCCGTTGGCATACTTGTCGCACAGTTCGTCCATCTGCAGCCATTGTTGGGAGGTGCAGACGCCGCCGGGCACGCGGACGCGGATCATGAACGAGTAAGCCTTGTCGAGCTTCTTCTTGCGGCGCTCGTTGCGCAGGTCGCGGTCGTCCTGCACGTAGGTGCCGTGGAACTTGGTCAGCTGCGCATCGTCTTCGGAGATGCCGCCGGAAATGGGATCGGCGAGGCTTTCGAGCAGATTGCCGCGCAGGTAATTGCTCTTTGTTTTAAGACCTTCGTTTTTGTGCAGTTTCGGCGCTGAACTGTCGGAAATCATGTCAGTGGGGATGCGATTTTTGCTCTGTATTTTGGTATCCGAGGCAAGATAGTAAAGAATAAAATCCCGCCTCTTTCCCATATTCTGTCGAATCGGTCAACCTACGCGCTCCCCTCGGTCGAGGCAAGCCGAGACGGGGATCGCGCTTTTCTTATCATCTTCCTGTGATCCAGACGGCCCCCAAAAGGTGACTGGGGGTGGAAAAACAACCAAACGGGGCCCAGCCCTCACGTATGGAACTGGCTCTCCGTCGGGGCGCTGCGTGGCTGGAGGAGGCGCTCGGCGTATTTGGCCATGAGGTCGACTTCGAGGTTGATGGGCGAACCGGCCTGCAGGTCGCCGAGGTTGGTGACTTGCAGGGTGTGCGGGATCAGCCAGATGGTGAAGGTGCGTTCCTTTACGTCTACCACGGTGAGCGAGCAGCCGTTGATGGCGACGCAGCCTTTATAGACGAGGTAGCGCAGGAAGGCGGGGGGCGGCTCGATCTCGAGCAGGTAGTCGGTGCCTTGTTGCTCGAAAAGCACGACTTTCCCCACCCCGTCGATATGGCCGGTTACGAGGTGGCCGCCGACTTTGGCCTGGTAACGCAGGCTGCGCTCGAGGTTGACCTTCTGGCCCACCTGCAGGTGGCCGAGATTCGTGACGCGGGCGGTCTCGGCCAACAGGTCAAACGATACCTGCGAGTCGGTCCAGCTCACCGCCGTGAGGCAGCAGCCGTTGACGGCGATGCTGTCGCCCGCCTCCAGCTCGGCGAGCACGCGGTCGGCAGCCACAGTAAGGCGCAGGCCGTCGCCCCGTTGTTCGACCGCCATGACGCGGCCGGTTTCTTCAACAATTCCGGAAAACATACCTATTTGGAGAAAAGCTATTGGGATACACGGGGAACGCGGATGAGGGAGGTCTCGTTGCCCCGCTGCACGAGCAGTATATACTCGCCCGAATCCTGAGTGTCACGCACTTGCTCCAGTGCGGTGCGCGCTTCGGCGTAATCGGCCACCGGGGTGCCGTTGACTTCGGTGATCCAGTCCCCCGGTTGCAAGCCGGCGGTATCGGGGCTGCTGTTGGGGCGCACAAAGGCCACGACGCCCCCATGGGCTTCGCTCCACGGCACGCGGCGACCCAAGGCGTCGTCGTAGACGAGTTCGCGCACGGTCAGGCCCAGCCCGGGGAAGTAGGTGCGCTCGGCCTGGCGGACAAGTTTGGGCCCTTCGCCCAAGGTCACAGTCATCGTCTGCTCATCGTCTCCGCGGATGATGTCGAGCTTTACGGCGTCGCCCGGGTCGCGCTGGTCGAGCAGGCGGTTGACGTGCTGGACGACGGCGAAATCGGCCCGGAAGTAGGGCAACGGCTCGTCGTCGATGCCGGTGATGATGTCGCGCGCCTTGAGGCCCGCCTGCGCCGCTGGCTCGTCGGCAATGACTTCGGAGACGACGACCGCCCCCTGATCTTCGAGCCCGAGGAAGCGGGAGGTATCCTTGTCGAGGGGCTGCAGCCCCGTCACCCCGAGCCAGGCCCAGGGAGTGGCGTCGGGCGCCGCAGGCACGTGCTCCAGCTCTTCCAGCAGCTCGCTGGCAAAAAGGAAAAAGGTGCTCTCGTCGACTGGGCGCATCTGGGCCCGAAAGCCTCGCCCGTCGATCTGCATATCGTATTCTTCCGGGAAGCCCTGCAGGCTCCAGCCCACCCACTCGCCCGCTTCGTTGAAGACGAGGGAGCCGGGGGTGGAGACGACGGAGGTGGTGACGCCGTGGGCCAGCGGCAGCTCGATCGTGCTGCTGTAGCGCCCACCGAGCCAGTAGGCCAGGTAGTCGAGGTCTTCGCCCGTCACCCCGATGCCCCAGAGGGGTTCGCCCAGGCGCGGGGTGGCAGTCTTCCAACGGGTGATCGGCACCAGCTTGGCCTGCAGCGCCTCGTCCGTTACCTGAAAGAACTGGAGGCCGCTGCGGTGGCTTTGGCCCAGGTAGACGGCAGCGTAGCCTTCGCCGGCATAATCGGAGGGGAAGATTTCGATTTCGGTTACCCGATCGACCGGGAGCCAACCGGGCACCACCTCGCCGCTGAAGACGAGCCGGCCCTCATCGTCGATCACGAGGCCGACCGCGCGCACGTCCTGCCGGTTCATCTCGTTTTCCATCACGTAATTGAGGGTGACGACCGATGCCTGGCGCTGCGCCATCATCGCCGCGTAATCCGGCTCGGCCCAGACGCCTCGCCCACTCAACAGGTAGAATAACAGGATAAACCAGGGTCGCATGCTCCGCACTATGCCTTGGCTAAAGCCCGATGCAACCCCCGTTCGCAAACGGCAGGCACCCTTTGCATTTGGCCATGAATTGCCTAAAATATCGCCTGATGGATGCTCAACCTAACACCTCACGCCCTTCTAACCTCATGTCTCGCCGCCAGGCGATCGCCACCACGGCAGCTTTCGCCGGCCTAGGCCTTGCGCAAGTCGCCTCCGCCCAAACCACCTCCAGCCGCAAATCAGCCGCCGCAGGCCCCTTCGGCGCCCCCATGAATGGGGACGAATTTGCCCTGCCGCCCCTCCCCTATGCCTACGATGCGCTGGAGCCGGCCATCGACGCTCAAACCATGCGCCTGCACCACGATATCCACTTCGAAGGGTATCGGAAGGGCATGAACAAGGCCCTCGCCAAGCTCAAATCCTTGCGCGCGGGTGAAGGAACCTGGGACGAAATTTCGTTTTGGGAGAATCAACTCTCATTCAACGGGTGCGGATATTTGCTCCACCTGGTCTTTTTTGCCAATATGGCCCCCAAGGGCAGCACCAAGCCCTCGAAATGGTTGCTCGGTGAGATCGAGAAGGCTTTCGGCAGCCTCGACGGCATGAAAAAGCACTTCTCCGCCGCCTCCAGCAGCGCTCAGGGTAGCGGTTGGGGCGTGCTCGGCTATAACGTCGGATTGCAAATGCCCGTGATCCTGCAGGTCGAAAAACATCAGGATCAAGCCCTCTGGGGGGTCGTGCCTCTGCTCGTGCTCGATGTGTGGGAACACGCCTATTACCTTAAGTATCAGAACAAGCGCGGTGATTACGTTCAAGCGTTCTGGGACGTGGTAAACTGGGACGACGTGGCGGCACGCTGGGAAGCCGCCTCCAAGCAGGCTTAAGCCCGGAAATTATCTCCGTTTGGGCGCGCAAGTTTTTACATTTGCGCGCTCATTTTTTGCCAAAGTTTATTTGCGTTTTGCCGGCAGAGTAAGAAGGTGTGTTAAAGAAATGCGAAATAATTTGAAGGCCACAGTTCGCCGTTTGCCTCCTAGGGCAAAGAGGCTTAGCTTTATGACCAATGCTTGGTAAAGCTAGTGGCTTTGCAGCAGCGCAATTAGAGGCCCGTTAAATCGAGGTTTAAAATATTCTTGCTCCCGCGCAAGAAACGTCACAATCCTACAGGTAACCATGGCAAAAAGTAAACAGGACAAAGGGATTAGCCGGATCGATTCTGGTTCTACCCACGGTTGGTTCGTCAGGGGCTATAAAAATGGCAAAACCTATTCTAAGCTCTTCAGCGATCTGAAGTGCGGCGGAAAGGAACAAGCCTTGGATAATGCCCGTGACTACCGTAACAAGCTACACGACGAACTGGAGAAGATCCCGGCCAAGCCACGCAGCCGCCGGATCGTCTTCCGCGACTCGCGTAACACGACGGGCGTGCTCGGCGTATGCCGCACGGCGAAAAAGGGACCCAACGGCAAGATCAACGAGTGCTACTCGGTGAGCTGGCGTCCCGAGCCGGGCGTACAAAAGTGCACCTCCTTCTCGATTCGCAAGTATGGTGAGCGCAAGGCGTTCCAGCTCGCCGTCGCCCACCGCAAGAAGATGCTCAAAGAGATCTACGGTCCCTCCATCCTGCGCAAGATGAAGGAAACCCAAGCCGGTCTCTAAACAGTTGAGAGTCCGCCCCCGGCCCAGGCCGAGATTTCGGCTCGCGTCGAGTGGTTTACTGGTTTTATGATCAGGGAGTAGATTTCTACTCCCTTTTTTATTTATACAGCAGCATGCATTCGATGGAACATTGCCTCGTCGTGGGGGCCGGGATCAGCGGCCTGCTCGCGGCTCAAAAGTTGCACGAGCATCAAGTGCCCGTGACCGTAATCGACAAAAGCCGAGGGCTGGGAGGCCGCATGGCCACCCGCCGCATGGACGGCGCGATCTTTGACCACGGCGCACAGTTCATGACGACCCGCAACCGCCAGTTTCGCGAAATGGTGGAGCGCTGGCTCGGCCAGCAGGTCGTCAAACCCTGGTACATCGGGCCACAGGGTAACATGCGCTACGTGGGTGCCGAGGGGATGACGACGGTGCCCAAGTTCCTCGCCAAAAACCTCACCGTCCACACCGAGCACACCGTCACCCACCTTTCGCATGATCAGGGGCAGTGGCAGTTGACGTGTAAGAATGCCGAGGGCGCAACCGTCAGCTTCGAAGGCGATTTCCTCATCCTCACCTGCCCGGTGCCCCAAACACTGCAACTCCTCGGCCGCAGTGAAATCGAGCTGGATTACGACGACGAGGAGGAGCTGAAACGCATCCAGTACAAGCGCTGCATCTCCGTGCTTGCCCAGCTCAACGGCCCCGCCGGCCTGCCCGCCCCGGGCGCCATGGACCTCAACCACCGCCTGCTGCGCTGGATCGGCGACAACTCCGTCAAAGGCATCTCCGAAAAGCCCGGCACCGTCACGATCCACAGCTCTCCCCAATATGCCGTGCAGCATTGGGACAGCAGCGATGAAGAGCGCATCCCGCCCCTGCTCGAAGCGGCCAAGCCCTTCCTCAAGAGTACGGTCGAAAGCGCCTCCGCCCACCGCTGGCGCTATAGCGAGCCCACCTACCTCTTCCGCGAGAAGCAGCCCTTCCGCAAGCCTTACTACGTCAACGAAGAGCTGAACCTCGCCCTGTGTGGCGACGGTTTTGGCGGCCCGCGCATCGAAGCCGCCGCCCTCAGCGGTCTCGCCCTCGCCGAAGACCTGATGCGCCCGATTTGAGGCGAACGAGAGGGAGAGGAAGCAAGCAATCCGCACATCTACAAATGGTGTAGAGACACCGGCAACCCTATTTGGTGTTGCTCACCCTACGGGGTTGGTGTTAGGTTTTCGGAGAAGCCAAACAACCGTAAGTGGCAAGCGCTCGTGGTTGTTTGAGCTACTCGCAAACGCCATTTTCATAGCCAATCATGCGCATCTACGGCGCTAGGTGGTGAAAGTGCCGGCGGCAGAGTAGCCAGCTTCAGGAAAACATGCTTACGCTCCCAACTCTCATCGCTTATGATTCGCTCCCTTGTTTCCTTACTGTGCGCGGGCTTGATAACGGCCCCTCTTTCGGCTGCGGTGAACGTCACCTATTTAGAATATGGAAAAGGTGCTCCGTTTTACTTCACCAACGATCCTTCGATTTACATTCTAGGTTACGCCCTAGACAGTGGCATCGGCTTCGAGACCGGCTACCGCATCATCAATGAGGACGGCAATAAATCGGTCAACATACCTAGCTACTACGTTGCTGGCATCAGCCTGAACGCAGAGAGCATTCTCTTCCGTGAGGCCACCACTTGGAATGGGGATATCGTTAAGGGCTCGGTAGACTGGGAAGCCGAGACCATCAACACCGGGCCCAGCTTCCTGAGCCCGGAGTATCTCCCCATCGAATTTAGCCCGAACGGGGATTATACAGTCGGATACATCTCCTCTACTTTCCGCACCCCTTTCGTCGATCACAATGGGACCGCGCTGCCCATCCCCACAATTCCTGAGCGCAATCTGTATGCAACGGACCTGACGACTGTGGGCGGACTAACCGTCTACGGCACGGAATTTCTGTATGCCCCTTCCATTCAGCAGAGTATTTGGACCTGGAAGGAAGGGGATGCCGAGCTCAGCTGGCAGCAAATCCTGCCAAACCCCAATTATGATCTGCAGGGTTTTGAAGTATCCCCCGATGGCAGCATGATCATGGGCTTTTATCGCGATGACGCTCCTACCCCTGTCACTCGCGCATTCTGGTGGACGGAGGCAGAGGGCTTTCACCCGATTAACCTCACGCCAAAAAATTACACCGTCGACATCGCAGGAAGCAACCAGGTGGCGGTGATCGGAGGCTATATCTGGAGCCGCACGGGGGGCGCTCAGACGCTAGACGAGGCTGTCTTCAACTGGCGAACACTTGCCGGGCTTGAGGCAGACGTTGGCGCCTCTCCCGAAGCGATTTCCATCTCGTTTGACGGCACGAGAATCGGAGGATACGCCAATCTGGCGGAAGGCTACCCAACCGACGCCGAAGAACCTCTCGATGATGGCTTCCTTCTTGAAGGTTATGCGGCTCCCAGTCTAGCCAGCATCACGATTGACACCTGGCCCCTCAACGCCGGCATTGCCTATGGCTTTGGCAGCTACGCCTTGGGCAGCGAAGTGTCGGTCACGGCGGAGGCCAGCCCAGGCTATGTCTTCGATCAATGGTCCAGCCCCTATCAGGATGAGGCCCAAAGCTTCACCCTCACGGTCAACATGAGCGAGGGGCTCGTCGCAAACTTTACCCCTGACACTGCGGATGACGACAACGACGGCCTGACCAATTATCAGGAGATCGTCGAACTCGGGACCAACCCCAACGATCCGGATACAGATGGAGACGGTTTTACAGACGATATCGAAGCAGCGTATGACATCCTGAACCCGACTGTCGCCGATACCGAGATCTTCGCCTTGGTCGAGGCCAATGTGCTCAATCTCGGCTGCACCGAAGACGCACTCGCCAATGCCCGTGCGGAGGGCCGCCAGCAGGTGTTCGACAATCCGACGGCTTACAACCTCTACACCGAGCAGATGCTGGAAGAGGCGACCCTGGAGGTCGACCTCGTGGTGAAGCAGGAGGGCGGCAATGCAACCCTGCTCCTGACCCCCGAGCGCCTCAATGGCACGACCGGCGAATGGGAAGCCTTGGCCGCGCCATTTGAATATGCCGTGCCCGTCTCCAATGATGCGCAACTCCTGCGCGTGACGGTGGAGAAGCCGGCGGAAGAGTAGAGCTTCTATTTAGCCAATATGCGAGCGTCATCTAGTGCACTCGGCCCAGCGGGCGATGCTCAAGATGGCGCTTACTTATTCTATTGGCCATTGGTAGTTCTTGATCGCAACCCGGCACAATTTTTGTGCTTCATTGCGGCCAGGCCTTCGCCTGACACATCTACGGTGCGCTAAAAAATGCAGGTTACATACTATGGATAACGTCTTCGAAAGCCCCTTCAAAGGGATCGTCCTTGAGCAACACGTCTCCCATCCAAACATCCAGGTGGGGCGCTATAGCTATTACTCCGGCTATTACCATGGACACCGTTTTGAGGAATGCGCCCGCTACCTCTTGCCCGATGAAGGCGTAGACCGGCTCATCATTGGCTCATTTTGTTCCATCGGGTCAGGGGCAGCCTTCATCATGGCAGGCAATCAAGGGCATAGAAACGACTGGGTCAGCACGTTCCCCTTTTACTGGATGTCTGAAGTTCCTTCCTTTGCAGGAGCTGCAAATGGCTATCGCCCTGCCGGCGATACGGTGATCGGCAACGATGCCTGGATCGGCTCCGAGGCGATCATCATGCCCGGGATCACGATTGGTCATGGCGCGGTGATTGGAACCAGGGCCTTGGTCACAAAGGATGTTGAACCTTACGCGATCGTAGGGGGCAACCCCGCCAAAATCATCCGCAAGCGGTTTGACGATTCTCAGATCGCCATGCTGCTCGAACTACGTTGGTGGGATTGGAAAGACGATGAGCTGAAGCAGGCCATGCCCATCCTGACCAGCGGCGATATTCCAGCCCTGTATCGCCATTGGCAAACGGTGATCGAGCCCGCAGAGCAAGCCTAACCTTACAGTTCGCAACCATCATGGTGTTGGCGGGTATGACGGCCCGATCTGCATTCATTGACGAAAGCTCACCCGCGCGGTGGGCCTTTTTCGTGCCCTCTACGTCCCGGTGCGGTCCCAGACCTCGTGCACGGGGATTTGTTTTTTGAACCAGGTGCGTTGCTTGCGGATGAGCTGATCGGTGTGGATGCTGATTTCTTCGGCCAAGGCGTCCAGGGTGCCACCGTGGCGGAGGTAGTGGATGGTTTCGCGGTAGCCGATGGAGCCGGCGGCGCTGGGGTTGCGCTCAAAGCCTTCGTCGATCAGGCGGCGCACTTCATCGACCAAGCCCTGATCGAGCATCTGCTGGACGCGGAGCCGCACGCGTTGGCGCAGCTCTTCCGCGTCGCGCTGGAGCAAAACGACGTGTTTCTCGCAGTCCGCAAAAGGCTCAGGCAGGGCTTCGAAACGCTCGCGCAGCTCCACCACAGTCAAGCCGCTGGCGAGGCAGCGCAGGAGCGCTTTTTCCACGCGGCGGGGGTTCTGGACGTCAAGCGTTCCCGTGCCGTTTGGGTTCAGCTTCTGCAGCTCGCGCACCATGCCTGGAAGGCCTTCTGCAGCCTGCAAATCCGCGACAAACGCCTCGATTTCGGACGGGATGTGAAGTTTATCCACAATGGCCGAGAAGAACGCCTTAAGATAGAAACCGCTACCGCCCGTTACGAGCAGGTGACGATTTTGCCGACGAGCCTGATCGACAACCGTTTCCGCGTATCGTGCGTATTGCTCGACCGAACAGGGTTCCCATGATGCATTTAGATCGATGCCGTAATGCGGCACCCGGGCTTGTTCCTCAGCGCTGGGCTTGGCGGTGCCAATATCCATTCCTCTATAAACGCATAAGGAGTCGCAACTTAGGATATCAGCGCCCAGTTGCTCCGCCCATTGCAGCGCCAGTTCCGTCTTGCCCACGGCGGTGGGGCCGACTAGGAAGACCAGCCGTGGTGAAAATGGGGAACTCGATGCTTCGTTTCGTAACACAATGGCCTAATAAATAGAGCCTTGGTTTGACGCGACAAGCTTTGGGCGGGACTTATTCACGACTTATTCACACTGTATTCACAGCACCCTCTGCTCTCTTAAAAATCCGTGCGACTCGCTTTGGTGACTGAAACTTTCCCCCCCGAGATCAACGGGGTCTCCATGACCTTGAGCCGTCTCGTGGGCGGGCTCCTGCGGCGCGGGCATCAGGTGCAAGTGATTGCTCCTTGGCGCCGCGACCGGCGGGCCAACCTGATGCCTGGGTGCGAACTGATCAGCGTGCCGGGTATGCCTATCCCACGCTACGAAAACCTGCGCTTCGGCCTGCCCCTGCCCGGCATCATGAACAAGCACTGGCGCGGCAACCCGCCTGACCTCGTGCACATCGCCACCGAAGGCCCCTTGGGCTGGGCGGCCAGCCGGGCGTGCCGAGGCCTCAAGATCCCGCTCGTCACCAGCTTCCATACGAATTTCCACAGCTACGGGCGCTTCTACGGCTACGGCGGCGTGACGAAGGCCGTGCTGTCTTATATGCGCCGCTTTCACCAGCACGCGGAGGTGACGTTTGTGCCGAGCGACGATACGCTCAACCGCCTCGCACGCGCGGGCTTCGACCACTTGGAGATCCTGGGCCGCGGCGTGGATACCGAGCTGTTTTCGCCCGCCCGCCGCAGCGATGCCCTGCGCGCCGAATGGGGTGCGAAGCCTGATACCCCGGTGGCCCTCTATGTGGGCCGCGTCGCCAGCGAAAAGAACCTGCCGTTGACGATCCAGGCCTGGCTGGCAATGCGAGAGACCCGCCCCGACCTGAAGCTGGTGGTGGTCGGCGATGGGCCGGAACGCGGCAAGCTGGCCCAGGAGCACCCGGAGATCGTCTTTGCCGGGATGCGCGAGGGCGAAGACCTGGCCAGCCACTACGCCAGTGGCGACGTGTTCCTCTTTGGCAGTGTGACCGAAACGTTTGGCAATGTCGTGACCGAAGCGATGGCCAGCGGGCTGGTGCTGCTGGCCTACGACTACGCCGCACCGCAACGCTTTGTGCGCGACGGGGAGAATGGCCGCATCGCGCCGCTCCACGACGAGGCTGCCTACCTTGCCGCCGCGCGCGATCTGGCGGCCCACCCCGAAGCCTGGCCCCAGATGCGAGAGAAGGCCCGTGAGACCATGATGAGCGTCTCCTGGGAAGCCGTGCTGGACAAGTTTGAGCAACGTCTGCAAGGTATCTTGAGTTCTGCCACTGTCACTTAGCCTTCTCTCTCCAATGACAAAGAAAACGAAAAAGGCAGTCCTGACCTTCAAGACCATCGTTATCTCCGATGTGCACCTTGGGGCTCCCGACTGCCAGGTCGACAAGGTCAACTTCTTCCTCAAGCACACCCACAGCGAAAAGCTGATCCTCAACGGCGACATCATCGACGGGTGGTCGCTCGCTCGCCAGGGAGGGTGGACCAAGAAGCACACCCGCTTCATCCGTCTCGTGCTGAAGAAGATGGAGAAAAAGAACGTGCATGTCATCTACCTGCGCGGCAACCACGACGACATTCTCGACCGCTTCCTGCCGCTCGAATTCGGGCGCATGGAGGTGACCGACCGCCACATCCACGAGTCTGCCAGCGGTCGCTACCTTGTGGTGCACGGCGACGTGTTCGACGCCATCACCCAAAACAGCAAGCTGATCGCCGTCCTGGGCGACATCGGCTACCAGACGCTGCTCAAGGTCAACCGCGTCTACAACAAATACCGCGCCTGGCGGGGCAAGGGCTATTTCTCGCTCAGCAAGGCGATCAAGGCCCGCACCAAAAAGGTGGTCAACTATATCAGCCGCTTCGAAGACAACGTCGAAGAATTTACCCTCAAGCACGATTGCAGCGGCTTTATCTGCGGCCACATTCACACTCCGGCCGACAAGATGGTGGGCGAGGTCCACTACCTCAACTCCGGCGACTGGGTGGAAAGTAACACCGCCCTCGTCGAGCACTTCGACAACCGCTGGGAAATCCTCACCTACGAAGACTTTGTCGTGCGCTTGGCCGAAGAAGAGCGCCGCCTCGCCGCCGCCGCCCAAGCGGAATGCCCCATGGACGAAGACGTCGACGATGAGGGCGAAACACTAATAAGCCACTAAAAAAGTCTTCTAAACCATAGGGTTGCGCAACCTAAAAAACGTTTCTCTTGCCCCCACCTCATTCAAGACCTAATCGATCTTGAATGAGGTTTCTTACTCTTCTGCTAACGAGTGCTGTTGTCGCTGTCGCCACCTTTGCTGAAACACGGATCGATTTTCCTAAAGTCGCGCCGATTCAGCAGTCTACGGACCTGCAAAACTGGACTGATATCGGGGCAAACGATCACGTTATAGCCCCTGATCTCGATTACCCGATTTTTTATCGGCAAGTCGAAGATAACCGACCCAACATCGTCTTTATCCTCACGGATGACATGCGCTACGACCAATACAGCGCCTGGGGCCATCCGTTTATCGAAACGCCGAACATTGATCGCCTTGCGACCGAAGGCATCAATTTCCAACGGGCCTACGTTACAACTCCCCTATGTGGTCCCAGCCGGAGCAGCATTTTTACAGGCAGGCTACCTTCTCGCCACGGTATCAGGACTCATACAAATGACAATCTCCATGCTTATGAGATGCCCAATGGCCCGTTCCTGCTAGAGGAAATGCAGAAAGCCGGTTACAAAACAGGCTTTTTTGGCAAATGGTTTAATGGTCGAAATTTCAACGGTCGCGTTGGCGCAGATATGTGGCGAGGTATGGGGCACGCCCACAAACCCTCATCAATACCATGGGAAGGCATCGAATATTGGAACTGGTTCGTCTCAGTTGCTTACAACCACATGTTTTATTACTGGCCAACAGGAGGGTGGACTCAAATCCACCGTTACTCAACTGACGTACTTCGCGATTTGGCCGTAGAATTCATCCACGCACGCAATACTAGAAACGAGGCACCATACTTTCTCTTTATTTCTTTCCTGAATCCACACAGCCCGTATATCCCTGATTCTCAATTTAAAGGACGTTATTCCGACCAAGGTTTTCAGATTCCAAACTATCCAAATCTTCAATTTAACCAGGCCAACAGCAACGATTATGTAAGGCAATGCGAGATGCTGCTTTCCGTAGACGAAGCGGTTCGCCAGATCCTGGATGAAATCGGTGAAAACACGATCGTGGTATTCACCTCTGACAACGGCTTTGCTCATGGAGAACACGGTTGGGCGGGCAAGAACCACCCGATGGAGGAATCGGTTGGTGTTCCTCTCTTCTGGTATGACCCGGGCCACGTAATCCCAAGAAGCAATCATGATGTGGTTGGACTCGTCGACCTTTACCAAACCTTCCTGGATTTGGCTGGCGCCGATACTCCTGAAGACCCCTACCGTTATTCAAAATCCATTTTACCAACGGTATATGAAGGTAAGCCGCATCGTGATGAACTTATTGTCCTGCACTACAATGCAAGTAACTTCAATCGAATCAATTTTGCCCAGATCATCACCCCAGACTTCACTTATTGGCAATTTGCGAACGGCTCGAACTCTCTCTATTCCTACGATGATCCATACCAACTGGTTAATTTGGTGAACGAGCCGGCGTTTTCAGATGTAAAATCTGACTTAATTGAACGCCTGGACAACGAGTTAGCCCATGAAGGTGCCAACATCATGGGAAACAATCCAATGCCCATTTGGGAAAGAGACCCGACTACTCAACTCGTCGCTCCGTAAGCCGCACCAAATCACTACTGATATTTGCTCCTGCCCTGCACGTTTCCTGCAGGGCTTTTCTATTTCCCCTAGGCTCGCTCGGGTTTGAGCTGGCGGCCCATGAGGGCGGGGATGGCTTCGCGGAGGCTGCGGCCTTCGAAGAGGATCTGGTAGATCTGTTCGAGGATGGGGGCTTCGACGCCCTTGTCCTGGCAGATGCGGTGGAAGCAGGCGGTGGTGCGGTAACCTTCGACCGTCATCGCGGCAATCAGTTGCTCCGCCGACTCCCCGCGCGCGACGCGTTCGCCAAAGGTGCGGTTGCGGCTCTCGGCTCCATTACAGGTCAACACGAGGTCGCCAAAGCCGGTGAGGCCATAAAAGGTCTCGCGCTTGCCACCGAGGGCCTCCCCCACCCGCACCATCTCGTGCAGGGCGCGGGTCAGCAGGGCGGCCTTGGTATTGTCGCGCAGGCCCAGCCCATCGCACATGCCCACCGCGATGGCGTAGACGTTCTTGAGGCAGCCGCCCAGCTCGACGCCGGTAAGGTCGTCGCTGGTATAGACGCGGACCCGCTCGCCGCTGAGGGCCTGCTGCAGGTATTCGTTTTTATCTGCCGGGAGGTTGGTGCTCAGGACGAGCGCGGTGGGCTGGCCGGCCGCCACCTGGCTGGCAAAGCTGGGGCCGCTCAGCGCGCCGTGGGCAAACTGCGGCAGCTCTTCGGCCACCACGGCGGTCGGCAGCGCGTTCGTGCCTTCTTCGAGGCCCTTGCAAAGCGTGAGGACGACTTCCAGCTGCTCGGCCTGATAGAGCTGGCTGCGGATCTCGCGGCAGACGCCGCGCAGGTAGCGCGAGGGGCAGGCGAGCACGAGCACATCGGCCTCCATCAGCGACGGGGCAAGCTCCATCCCCAGCTGCACGTCGCGCGGTAGCTCCACGCCGTCGAGGTAGCGGCGGTTCACGCGCGAGCTGGCCATCTCCAGCGCGTGATCGAGCTCGCGCGGGACGAGCGTCACGGTGTGGTTTTCGCGCACAAGGTGGAGGGCCAGGGCGGTGCCCCAGGCGCCGGCGGGGTAGATGCAAAAGTTCATAAGCTGTCAGCCAGTCGGAAGTTGGGTTAACCTGCAAAGGCTCGATGCGGGCGGCAATGCAAATCTGATTTGCGTCTCGCGCCGCCCACGCCGAACATGGGCGGTATGCTTGAGCGTTTCTTTTTATGGCGCGCGCATCGCCAGGACGCTAAGCGGCGCTACAAGCTTCCCCGCGAGCCGCGTCGAGGGCCTTTCGCGGCCGGTTTTTTCACCATGGCCAAGTCGACCCGGTTTTGGGATCGCTATTACAACACCTTCGAACGGCGCCGGGCTCGGCGGCGCTGGGTGCGGCGAGCCCTTTTGATCGGCGGAACGGTGTTCTTGCTCTGGGTGATATGGGAGAGCCTGATCGGGCTCCGCCACTTCTAGAGCGTTATGCCTTGGCCCAGGCGAGCGCCTGCGTGCTCTGGTCGAGCGGAAAGAACTTAACCTCTGCGCTGGTAAAAGGCTTCATCAGCTTCGTCGTCCACTTTTCCCAGTCGGAAGTGCCGACGATGGCAATTTTGGAGAAGTGGTTGGCATGTTTCACGTCGAGACGCGCATCGGCCCAGAGCCCTTGGGGTGTCCAGCCGTCAAAGTCGACCATCTCCCAATAAAGGCGCACTTTGCCTTGTTCGGCGATACGGCTTTCAAGCAGCGCCTTGATACTGTCGTAGTCGGCTGCATCGAGCTTGCCGCTCAGGCGCAGTGCCACCAGGTCGTCACGGGAATCGGGTAGAAGGGTATGCATGCCGGTTATTTAGCAGGATGCACACCACCCGCCGACCGGCCCTAGATGCCCACTTGGGCGGCAGCCCAGTCTATAATGGCGTTGGCCAGGATGATCAGCGTAATGCCGGTGACCACGGCCTTGGTGGCGGCCCGACCGACGGCGTCGGCCCCGCTGGTGGTTTGCAGGCCGCGCAGGCAACCGGCCACCGCCACAAGGATACCGAAGACGAAGCCTTTGAAGACCCCGAGGTAGACGTCCAGGCTTGTCACCACGTTGTCCATCTCGACCACGAACACCTCGTGCGGCACCCGCATCATGATGGTCGCGACGAGGTAGCCGCCGAGGATGCCCACCAGGTCGGCATAAATCGTGAGCAGCGGCATCATGATGGCCAGAGCCAGCAGACGCGGCAGCACGATAAAATCCATCGGGCTGATACCGAAGGTCGAAAGCGCGTCGATCTCTTCGTTGACCTTCATGCTGCCGATCTGGGCGGCGAAGGCGGCCCCTGTGCGCCCGGCCATGATCACCCCCGTCATCACCGCGCCCATCTCGCGCAACATGCCGTAGCCGACGAGGTAGGAGACGGCAAACTCCGCGCTGAACTGCCGCAGCACGACGGCGCCGAGGAAGGCGATGATCAGGCCCACGAGGAAGCTGATCAGCGAGACGATCGGCAGCGACGAGGCGCTGGTATCCTGCAGGATCTCGAAAAAGTCCTGCCGGCGGATCTTGGCCCGCCCAGTGATGAATTTGATGAAGCTGGTGAAGGCGCGGCCCACGAAGGCGAAGACCTCCTTGGTGCCGGCATACTTTTCCAGCCCCCAGTAGCCGAGAGCCGAGAGCCAGCCGGTATCCTTTGCCGCGCCTTCCGCTTCCGTCTTGCCGGAGGCTTGGGCGAGCGAGAGCAGCTTGCACACATCCTCGGGCAACGATTCACGCTCGATAGCCCACCCTTCCGCTTCGGCGGCGTCGATCAGCACAAAAAGCTGCGCCACCAGGCGCGAATCGAATCTCTCAACCGCGTCGAGGTCGAAAGCGAGCCGCTGATCGCCCTCCCACCCTTTCACCTGCGCGCGAAAGGCAGGCAACAAGTGCGGGTCTTTGGGCCGCGGCGCATGCAACGACCACCGCCCGCTCAACCGTAATACCAGCCGCCCCTGCTCCTGTTTCCAGTCGGCGGCAGGCTTGGCTTCGTTGGTGGGCGTGGCGGTCGGCATGGTCTCGTGCCGCAAAACGTTGCCCGATAAGTGCCGGAGGGCAAACGGAAACGGATGGGCGGTTGGCCAGCGGATTACTTACGGGCTTCGATCAGGGCCGAAACGACGTATTCCCCAGCCGTTCCGCTCTGCGACCACTGGTTGATCATGGCCCGCGTCTCCTCCTTTAGCTGGATGCGCACTTCGGAGAAGCCGGCCGCCTTCAGCATCGAATCGACCTCATCCACCTGCGCCGCGCCGGCCACACACGAAGTCAGTGCCTCGAAGTCGCGCTGAATGTCAGGCGGGATCGGCTTGGTGGCCACGATATCTGCGAGTGAGAGGCGGCCACCGGCCTTCAGCACCCGATGCGCTTCCCGGAAGACGCTCGGCTTGTCGGGCGAGAGGTTGATCACGCAGTTGGAAAGGATGGCGTCGACGATTCCATCGGGCACCGGCAACGCCTCGATCTCGCCCAGGCGAAACTCGACGTTGCTATAGCCGCCTTCCCGGGCATTACGCCGCGCCTTCGAAATCATCTCAGGCGTCATGTCGACCCCGATGACACGGCCCGTCGAGCCGACCGCACGGGCGGCCAGAAAACAGTCGAAGCCGCCCCCGCAACCAAGGTCGAGCACCGTTTCGCCGGGCTGAAGCTGCGCGAGCGCGGTGGGGTTGCCGCAACCCAGCCCCATCTCGGAGCCTTCCGGCACGCAGCATAAGTCGTCCTTGCTGTAGCCGATGTCTTCAGCCCGCGAGAAAGCCTTGTTTTCGCCGCCGCAGCAGCTCGGGGCACAGCAGGATTCGCCAGCAGTCTCGGCGATCTTGCGGTAGCGTTCGCGCACGACGGTGCGGGTGGCGTCTTGTTCCAACATTTCGTTGCTCATGGTGTCTAGTTTTTCAGATTCACCCACGAAGACGCCTCAGAGGTCCAAAAAGACGCAGGGAATCCAGCTTTTTTTGAATCAGGCGCAACATGTCTGCTGGCGCGGCTCGCAGTCCACCACCCTGCCGAAGGCGTCGCGGATGAAGATACAGCGCCGCTCCGCCAACTCGAGCAGGCGCTGCCGCCCCCGTTGCGCACGAGCCTTGACCGTAGAAAGCGGCAGCCCCAGCCGTTGGGCAAGGTCGACCTGCCGTTCCCCTTCCATCAGCGCTTCCAGGATTTCACGTTGCGCCCGGGGCAACTCATGCACCTGTGCCCGCACGAAAGTCATGATTTCGGCCCGGAAGGGAGTCAGGTGCTCCCCACTCTCAACGGGTCGACTTTCCTCGTCCAGCTCCTGCCAATGCCTTACGTCGCGGCGAAAGTGGTCCGACAACCGCCGACGCGCGATACCAAACAACCACGCACGCACCCGGGTATCATGGTCTACATCCTGGCAGTGTTGCCACGCCTTCAGCAATGCCTCCTGCGCCAGATCCTCCGCTTCGTTCCACTCCACGCGGCGTCGGAAGTAGGCGCGCAGCAATTCAGGGCCTTCCAGCCTCAGATATCGGCAGACCTGCGGCTCCGGCTTGCAGGGCATACTGGCATCGGTCGTCTTCACAACGACAAGTCTGGCTCCAGTTCGGGCGTCGAGCAAATGGAATCCTGAGGCGAAAGTCAGAAGCCGAGACGGAGGAGCTTATAGTCACCACCGACGGACCTCGCCGCCTACGCCTCATCAACAAAAGAAAACCGCTCCTTCCTCACGGAAAGAGCGGCTGGAAATTCACTTTAACTCCTGCGTTTACGCCCTGACGCGGCGGCGGAGGGCGATGAGGCCCAGAGCGCCGAGACCGGCGATCGCGGCCCAGGTGCTGGGCTCGGGAACCGAGATGGTGAGGGTGGCGGAGTCGGCATTGGCACCGCTGCCCCAGGTCCAGGTATAGACGCCGGGGGTCAGGCCCAGATCAGCCACCGTGGTGTTGAGAAAAATGGCCGTCCCGGACAAGGAGGTGCCAGAAACGTAATTATCGGGCACGTAGAGGCCAGGAGTGAGATTGGGAATCGCGATCAGGCCAATGCTGTCGCCCCAGCCGTTGTCCGCCACAAAACGGAAACTCGAATCGCCGAGAGCAGGGGAAGGAGGGGTCACGGGGCTGTAGAAATCCACCTCCTGATCAAACATACCCACCATGATCAAAGACCAGTCGGAGCGTACTGCCGGGCTTTGCTCGGCACCACCGGGCCCCGCTAAACCGGCAAGATCGACCGAGCCTGACCCCACCATGACAACATTGCCGTTCACGGGGTAGATCGAGAAGTTGAGGCCAGCGGAAAGCTGGGAGACTCCCAGAAGGGAAAGAGCACCTGCCGCACAGGTGCGAACGATAGAACGAAGTGAAATCATGAGACTACGTGGATGAGTGGTTTATCTGACCGACAGGCATCGCGAGACGAAGTATCAGCTGGCGGCCCGCGAGTCCATCACAATCTCTAATCGCATTTCATTCTGTTTCATATCGTGGCGGGGCACATGCGGCGCCTCCCTCCCGCCACAGTTCCCCGCTTTTGCCCTTGTGCCCGCTGGTGCGCGTGCTGTTAATGGCCTGCATATGCAACCTTTGCCCGCCGCCGTGCTCTACGACCTCGACGGAACGTTGATCGACCACTTCGACGTGATCTACCGCTGCTACTGCTATGCGCTGGAGCAGCTCGGCCTGCCGCCGGTGACTTTCGAGAAAGTCAAGGCGTCGGTCGGCGGCTCGATCCCGGTGACGATGGGCAAGCTGATCCCGCAGGAATACGTGGATGAGGCGGTGAAGCTCTTCCGCCAGCGTTACGAGCAGATCTGGCAGCAGGATATCCACATCCTGCCGGGTGTGCGTGAGCTGTTGCAGCGTTTTCAGGCCGAAGGCGTGCTGCAGGGGATGTTGACCAACAAGGAGGGCAACAACGCCCGAAAGATCGCCGCCGAAGTGGGCCTCGACGAATATCTGGACCCGATCATCGGCACGCTCGATACGCCCTATCGCAAGCCGCAGCCCGAGATGGTGGCCTATGCGCTCGAGCACCTCGGCTCGACGGCCGACGAGACGGTCTATATCGGCGACAGCCCGTATGACTTCCAGACGGCCAAGAATGGCGGCATGCGCTGCTACCTCTGCGCCACCGGCTCGCACACGATGGAGCAACTGGCCGAAGAAACCGAGGCCGACGGCATTTATCCGGACATGGTGGCGATGGCCCGCGAGGTTTGGGGCCTGGAGCTGCTGCCGACCGGCCTCTAAGCGCCTCGTGCAATGGATGAGCTGACGGGCATTCTCGAGCGCTTTATCTTCTACAACGAAGAGAACCACTTCGCGATTGCCGAGCTGCGCCCAAGCGGCGAGAAGCACCCCTACACCATCCTCGGCAACCTGCCGGGCGTGCAGTGCGGCGAGACGCTGCGCCTGCGGGGCGACTGGATCAACCACCCGCAGCACGGCAAGCAGTTCAAGTTCAAGGAATACCAGTCGGAGCTGCCCTCCAATGTGCAGGGCATCCGCAAATACCTGGGCAGCGGCCTCATCCCCGGTATCGGCAAGGTGTATGCCGACAAGATTGTCGACCACTTTGGCGCCGATACCTTCAAGGTGATCGAGCACGACAGCGGTCGCCTGCGCGAGGTACCCGGCATCGGCCCCAAGCGCGCGGTCGAGATCAAGCAGGCCTGGGACGAGCAGCACGCCCAGCGGCAGGTATTGCTCTTTCTGCAGAGCTACGGGGTCGGCAACGCGCTGTGCCTCAAGCTGATCAAGCGCTACGGCACGCAAGCGGGCGACGTGATCCGTGCGAACCCCTACCAGGTGGCGCGCGAGGTTGACGGCATCGGCTTCCTCACCGCCGACCGGATTGCGCAAAACCTCGGCTTTGCGCTCGACGCCCCGGCCCGCCTCGACGCGGGCCTGCTGCACGTGCTGGGCGAGGCGGAGACCGAGGGCCACACGGCAATGCCCGCCGAAGATCTGCGCCAGAAGACAACCGAGCTGCTCGGCGTAGCGGCGGACTTGATCGGGCACCGCATCAACGACCGCATCGTCGCCAAAGAGCTGATTTACCTGAAGGACGCCGGGCTGATCCAGAGCATCTATCTTTCCCGCGCCGAAGAACGCATCACCGATTCGCTGCAGCGCCTCATATCGTCCCCCAGCGGTTGGCCGGAGCTGAAGGTGGAGGCGGCGATCGACTGGGCACAGGAGCGGGCAGGCTTCACCTTTGCCCCCGAGCAGGTCGATGCGCTGCGCTCGGCCCTCTCCAACAAGGTCAGCATCCTCACGGGCGGCCCCGGCACCGGCAAAACGACGATCCTCCGCGCCCTTGTCGACATCCTGCGCGCCAAGAAGCTGCGCCTGAAATTGGCCGCCCCCACCGGGCGCGCCGCGCAACGCCTTTCCGAATCCGCCCGCATGCAGGCAGGCACGCTGCACCGCGTCTTGCAGTTCGACGTGCAGCAGGGCGGTTTTCTCCACACCGCCGAAAAACCGCTGGAGGCCGATTGCGTGATCGTGGACGAGGCGAGTATGCTCGACACCCGCCTCGCCGCCTCGTTTTTCACCGCCCTGCCGCCGGAGTGTCACCTACTGCTCGTGGGCGATGCTCAGCAGCTTCCCAGCGTGGGCGCGGGGCAGGTGCTGGGTGACCTGATCGGTAGTCGCAAGGTGGCGGTGACGGAGCTGAAGCAGATCTTCCGACAAGGCAAAGACAGCCCCATCGTCACCCTCGCGCACCAGATCATCCAAGGGAAGCCCACCCCCCCCTCCCCGCTCCGCCTCGTCGACCAACTGGAGTCGGGTCCGCTGGTGCAGTTTGTGGTGGCCCCTGAGCCGGAAGCCTGTGCGGCCGCCGTCGTGCAAGTCGTGCGTCACCTGCTGCCGCGCTGGGAGCCGCGCATCGACCCGCTGATGGACATCCAGGTGCTGGCCCCGATGCACCGCGGCTCGGCCGGCATCGGCACGCTCAACGAGTTGCTGCAAGCCGCCTGGCAGCGCCCCAACCGCCGCGAACTCGCGATGGGCGCCACGGTATTTCGAGAAGGCGACAAGGTGATCCAGAACCGCAACAACTACGAGCTGGGCATCTTCAACGGCGACCTCGGCCAGATCAAGGCCATCGACCCCGAGGAGGGCATGCTGCAGATCGACTTCGGCGAACGCATCGTCGAACTGACCAAGGGCGACCTGAGCGACCTCAACCTCGCCTACGCCATCAGCGTGCACAAGAGCCAGGGCAGCGAATTCCCGGTCGTCGTGCTCCCGCTGGTGAAGCAACACTTCATGCTCCTGCAGCGCAACCTGCTCTACACCGGCCTCACCCGGGGCAAGCGCCGCGTCATCCTCATCGGCGATCCCAACGCCTACTCCATCGCCGTCCGCCGCGCCGAAGGCCTCCACCGAGTGACAGGGCTACGCGTGAAGCTGGCGGAGGGGGCTGGAATGGCGTGAGCAACCGCATTCTCAGTGTATCCCCGTCCGGCATCTGGGTTTTGGTAGACCGCGCCCTACGCGGCGGCTAGCGCTTGAAACCGCTATTAGCTTGTTTCGCATCAAAAGAAAGATTAGTCTTTTCATGGATTCACTACAAGTTACCTCCCTATACCCATGCGATACCTTTTTATTCTTTTACTTGCCATTACACCGTGCCTATCAGCCGCCGAACACGGCACTCCAGAGTGGATCGTGAAGCGGTTTTTTGGTCAGCCGGAATTCGAGGAGAAGAAAGGCTTCTATATTGGAGAAATGGCAACAACTTACAGCGACGCCCCGACCATGGGCTTCTACACCAAAGGTGCTGCTGTTGTCTATCGCGAGCTTGCCTCAGACCAAAACCAGATTGTCTACGCGATCGACTATAGAAAAGACGGCGAAACCTCTAACTGGTATGCTTATCTGCGGCCAGACGGGGATCAATGGAAGCTGAGCGCAGTCAGATCGCTTGTTCTTCCCGGTGTCTTCTACATGGCTTTGGAACAAGCAAAGGCAAAGCCGAACCTGTCTCCAAGTGAGCAGTGGGAGATTGAAATAATGGAGCTGACAGCGGCATCAGACAGCCAACTGAAACAGCACCTACGGGACAACGAAGCAGCGCTTAAAGCTTTGACCAACATTGCGTTTGATGATCAGGCGCTCATTCAAGCCAGCAACGAAGAACCGAAGACTGCTGCGGCTCGCCTCTACGAATTGCACCTTTCCTATGCGGAACCCTATTCCAAGATTCATGGAGCGATCCAGTTCACCATCGGCGGTATGAGGGATGATAAAGTAGGCTACCTTTTTATTCCAGAGGGCAAAGAGCCTCCCCCGATGGACCCAAGCAACTTTATTTATATCGAGGAAGTTCTGCCCAACTGGTACTTATTCAAAACCACGTAATTCGGTCAGCCTTGCAAAATAAAAACGCGCCCATCGTCGGGTGCGCGTTCGTATATTCTCAGGATTTTACTGAAATCTACTTTCACGAGCTGCGGCTCCAGCTTTTCAGCAAGGGCAGTCAGTTTGTCGTCGGTGGCAGACTCTTCTTTTAGGGTCTCGGTGAGAAGCTTGGCGGCGTCCTTGAGGCCCAGCAGTTCGGCGGCACGGCAGATGGTGCGATAGCTCGCGATCTCGTAGTGCTCCACCTTCTGCGCGGCGGCAATCAGCGCGCTGTCGCGGACGTCGGGCGTTTCGACTTCTTCCATCATTTCTTCGCCCTCTTCGATGATGCCGGTGATGGCCTCGCACTGCTTGCGCTGGGGTGTCTTGCCAAATGCCTCGAACACCTGCTCCAGGCGCTTGATCTGGCCCTGCGTCTCGGTGCGATGCTGGCGAAATGCCTTTTTCAAGTCCGCATTCTTCGCGGTTTTCTCCATCTTCTGGAGCGCCTCCTCGATTCGGTGCTCGGCATCGTAGAGGTCCTTGAGGTCGTGGTGAAATAGATCTTCAGGAGTTTTTACGTTCATAGCAACTCCCGTAACGCAGTTGGTGTGCCATTCCTACCCTCCTCTCTCCGTGGCATGGGGCATGCAGGGTAACGCTCATGACCCAGATCCCGACCGACCCCTCCACCAAGGCTGGCGATGCGACGCCCGACGCTCGCTCGCAGGAAGTTCTGCCCGATGTTGCCTACCAGCGCATCGTGATGGTCAATGTCGTGTTTTTGGGTGATCCGCAAGCGGCTGATGCGCCGTGGGTATTGGTCGATGCGGGGCTTCCGCACAGCGGCGGCGCGATCATCAAGGCGGCTGAAGAACGCTTCGGGCCACGCGCCCCAAAGGCGATCATACTGACCCATGGGCACTTCGACCATGTGAGCGCCCTGGAAAAGCTGCGGGAGCACTGGCCGGAGACGCCGGTCTATGCCCATCGGCTGGAGAAGCCCTTTCTCGATGGCACGACGCCCTACCCTCCACCGAGTCCGAACGCCGGAGGGGGCCTGATGGCACGCCTTTCCCCTCTCTACCCTCGAAAGCCGATCATCGTGCCGGGCCTGAAGCTGCTGCCGGACGACGGTAGCGTGCCGGGGATGCCGGAGTGGCGCTGGGTGCATGTGCCGGGGCACAGTCCTGGGCAGGTCGCGCTCTGGCGCCTGAATGACCATACCTTGCTGAGCGCCGATGCCATCATCACGACCGATCAATCGTCGGCTACCGCCGTAGCGGCGCAGAAGGTCGAAATTCATGGCCCGCCGACCTACTTTACACCCGACTGGGAGGCGGCCCGCGAGTCGGTCCGTCGCTTGGCCGTTCTGCGGCCCCAGACATTGATTGCTGGCCATGGCAAGGCCCTGAGGGGAGATGAGATCCGAATCGATCTGGACCGCCTTGCGCGCGACTTCGACCAGGTTGCGCGACCACCGCGGAAGTAGATGCCTCGCACAGCCCTGGACCGGCGCTTGGCCCGCCTGATGCTACGGTGGAAGCGAACCCTTTACCCCATGAGCAGTATTTGGAGACCTCGCACGATCCTGATCGGCATGGTGGGCTTGAGCGTCCTGATGACCGGCTGCGAACGCTTCCCGCGCGACCCCGCTGGCACTCTGGAGCGAGTAGAAAAGCGCGGGGTGCTGCGGGCCGGCGCGTTTGAGAACCCGCCGTGGGTGACGGTGGAGCCCGATGGCACGGTCACAGGCGTGGAAGTGGCGCTGATCGAGGATTTCGCGCGCGAGCTGGGCGTGTCGGTCGAGTGGTCCCACGAAGGTGCGGAGGATTTATTCGCATCACTCGAAAAGCACGAATTGGATGTCGTAATTGGGGGCATTACGCAACAAAACCCCTGGCGGACGCAGCTGGGCTTCAGCCTGCCCTTTGCCACGATCCACCCAGGCGATGGGGAAGAGCCCAAGCGGCAGGTGATGGCCGTCGCCAGCGGCGAAAACGCGATGCTGATGCGGCTGGAAGCGTTTTTGCTGAGCCGGCGCGACGAGGTCGAAGCCTTGCAGGTGGAGGACGCGCCATGAGGCCCCGTGAACCTTATCGCCTGCCGGGAGCTGCCCAGCGGAAGAGTCGCCAGATCGTATGGCTGGAGTGGGCGACAGTAGTCGTCATGCTCGGCGTGGTCGCGGTAATGTATGTGGCGATGGGCAGCTCGCAGGCGATGAAGACGGCCTGGATCGAAGACTTGCTGGCCTTGGTGCCGCCGGCCGCCTTCCTCATCGCCAACCACTTTCGGGATCGCGCGCCCACCAACCGCTTCCCCTATGGCTTTCAGCGCACGGCCTTGCTGTCGTTCCTCGTTTCGGCGGTCGCGATTCTCGGCATGGGCCTCTACATGCTCTACGATGCGGCGTCGTCTCTCATCGCCCGGGAACACCCGACGCTGGGCCATTTCGACCGCTTCGGCTGGCAGATATGGTCGGGCTGGGTGATGCTGGGCGCCCTCGTCGTCAGCGTAATCCCGCCGATGATCCTCGGCTTCCTCAAGCAACGCATCTGCTGCCGCCTCAACGAGCGTACGATTCTGGCCGACGCCACAATGAACAAGGACGACTGGCAGACGGGGGTAGCGGCCATGCTGGGCGTTATCGGCATCGGCGCCGGGCTCTGGTGGGCCGATGCGGTGGCGGCGGCGCTGATCTCACTCAATGTTATCCACGACGGCACGACCCACCTGCGCCATGCCGTGCTGAACCTGCTCGATCAGCGCCCTACGGAGGCCGACTCCAGCCACCCGCTACAGATCGACCGCGACATCCGTCGCCGGGTGCTCGAATGTGCGGGCGTGGCCGAAGCCGAAGTGCGCCTGCGTGAAGAGGGCCGCTGCATCACGGGCGAAATATTTGTGCGCATGAAGCGGCCTGCGGCTACCCCGGAAGAGCTGCGCATGATCCGGGATGCGGCCGAGGGGGTAAATGACCGCCTCTACAGCCTCGTGGTGATGCCGGTCAGCGAGATCAAGGAGGCGTAGGCTGCCCTACCCGCGCGGGTGATTGAGCGCATGGACTTTCTTCAGCTCGGCCATGCCTACGTGGGTGTAGACTTGCGTCGTGGCAAGGCTGGCGTGGCCGAGCATCTCCTGCACCGCCCGAAGATCCGCCCCGCCGTTGAGCAGGTGAGTGGCGTAGGAGTGGCGGAGCTTGTGCGGCGACAGCTCCAGCGGTAGCCCGGCCAGCTGGAGGTAGACTTTCATGCGCTTTTGCACCCAATCGGGCTTCAGCGGCTTGCCCGGCTCGCGGAAAAGAATCACCGCTTCGTAGCCGCGCTCGGTCGCAAATTCGTCGCGGAAGCGCGCCAGGCAGCGCACCGCCACCGGGCCGAGCGGGCAGATACGGTCTTTGTTTCCCTTGCCGCGCACCCGTGCGAGGCCACGCTGGAAGTCGACCTGCCCGTAGGTAAGCGCGATCAACTCACTGATGCGGAGGCCGGCACCGTAAAACAGCTCAAAGATCGCCTGATCGCGCACCGCCTCAAACCGGGTCGCTTGCCCCATCTCGAAAAGCTTGGCCGGGCCTTCGAGGAACTCCGTCATCTGCTTCTCGGTAAGGAAGCGGGGCAGCGGCTGGTGGAACTTGGGCGCGCTGAGGGTATGGAAGGGGTTGCGCTGCACGAAGCGGCGGCGGCGCAGGTAGTCGAAAAACGAACGCGCGGCAGAGAGGCGCAGGTGCAGTGTGCGGCGCGACAACCCTTCGCGCTGGCGGTCGACCAGATACGACTGGATCAGCCGCTCGGGCACTTTCTCCAACGGCCCGGCATAGCCTTCCTGCCGGAAGTAGCCGAGAATCTCTTCGAGGGACTGCGCGTAGTTGCGCACCGTGTAGCGCGAGGCCTGGCGCTCGTCCCGGAGGAAATCCAGGAAAGCGCCGAGCCAGGCCGTTTCCGGCAGCGCGGGGGCCTGCGGGCTTAGCCCAGGCCGAGGATCTTGCGACCCTCCGGAGAGATCATTTGCGGCGTCCACTGCGGATCCCAGACGATGTCTACCTGTGCGGTTTCGACGGAGGGCAGCGACTGCAGCTTGGACTGCGCGTCGTTGGCGATGGTGGGGCCCATCCCACAGCCGGGGGCCGTGAGGGTCATCTTGACGCCCACATTGTAGCGGCCGGTGGCGATTTCCTCGTAATGGAGGTCGTAGATCAGCCCGAGGTCGACGATGTTGACGGGGATCTCGGGGTCGAAGCACTGGCGGAGCGAATCCCAGAGCTGCTGCTCGCTAAAGGGTTGGCCGCTGAGGTCGGTCGCCTGCAGCTCGTCGCGCAGTTGGGCCGCCACTTCGGGGCCGAAGGCGTCGAGGTGCGCCTGGTCGACGCGGTAGAGCCCGCCTTGGTCGCGCACCGTCACAGAGCCACCCAAGGCCTGGGTGATGAACAGCTCGCTGCCCTCCGGCAAGGTGATCTGCTCGCCGCTGGGGATACGCGTGGCGGGGCAGCCCGTCCGCAAATTGATAGTCGTTGCCTCCATGTGCTCTACGCTACGGGGGCGGGCGCGTTAATCAACGAAAACCCATTGAGGTTCGATCGCATAAACGCCCATCGGGTCGTTGAGCTGGCGAAGCAGGCGCATCGTCTGCTGCCATTGCGCCAACTGGCGGCTCACCGGGTCGCGCCCGCGCGGCAGCAGACCGGCGGCATCGAGGGTCGAGGTCTTGGCCACCCCGGGCTGCTGCTGGCCAAAGGCTTGCTCGAACCACGCCTCCAGCGTCACGCGCTCCGGGTATTCGCGCAGGGTGTAATCCTCTCCCAGGCCGGCTTCCTCGGCGGCAAAGGCGATGGCGTCTTCCAGCCCGCCCAGATAGTCCACAAGGCGCAGCTCGACGGCGCTTTCGCCCGACCACACCCGCCCCTGTGCGATCTGGTTGACGCGCTCGCGGGAGAGTTCGCGCCCTTCGGAGACGCGGGTGAGGAAGTCCTGGTAAATCTTGTCGACCGTCTGCTGCATCAGCGCCATTTCCTCCGGCGTGCGGGGGCGGCTGATCGAATAGAGGTCGGCAAAGCGGGAGGTGCGCACGGTTTCGAAGTTCACCTCGTGCTGCGCCGCCAGCTCGCCCACATTGGGGATCATCGAGATGACCCCGATCGAGCCGGTAATCGTGGTCGGCTCGGCAAAAATCGTGTCGGCCATGGAGCTGATCCAGTAGCCGCCGCTGGCCGCCATGCCGCCCATCGAGACGATGACGGGCTTTTCAGCTGCCACGAGGCGGACTTCGCGCAGGATCTTCTCCGAGGCGGTCGCGCTGCCGCCGGGGCTGTTCACGCGCATGACCAAAGCCTTGATCGAGGGGTCGCGGCGCACTTCGCGCAGGTATTCGACCATCGTGTCGGCCCCCACCTCGTCGATCACCCCCGGGCCCTCGACGATGACGCCCTCCGCATAGACGATGGCGATGGAGGGGGCGCCAAAGCCTCCGAGCGAGGCGCTGAAGCGGTGGTGGTTGCGCTCGTTGGCGTAGTCGAGCAGGCTGACTTCGCGGTAAAGAGTGCCGCGCTCGCTGGGGCCGGTGAGGTCGACCAGCAGGTTGGCCATCTCGTCGCGGTAGAGCAGGCTGTCCACCAGCCCCGCGTCCAGGGCATCGTCGGCTTCAAAGATGGCGATGTCGTTGGCCAGCTCGGCCAGTTTCTCGGGCTCCACCTCGCGCGATTCGCCGATGTCTTCGCGCAAGCTCAGCCAGATATCGTTGAGCAAGGCCGTGCGCTGGGTGCGCTCTTCGGGCGACATGTGGCCTTCGACCAGCGACTCCGCCGCGCTCTTGAACTTGCCGGAGCGCGCGACCTGCACCCCCACGCCGTATTTGCGCAAAAAGTCGCCCAGGTAAGGCGTCTCGGAGGCGAGGCCCTTGAATTCGAGATAGCTGAAGGGGTTCATGTAGACTTCCTGCGCAGCCGACTTGAGGTAGAAGTCTTGCGCACCGTCCATGTCGACATAGGCCCATACCGGCTTGCCGGAGGCCTTGAATTCCTCGATCGCGCGACGCACCTCGCGCAGCGTGGCCAGGCTGCTGCCATAGCCCGCGCCGTAGACGTTCCCCGTGAGCACCAGGCCGCTGATCCGGTCGTCGTGGGCCCCGGCGCGCAAGGCGTCGAGCAGCTCCAGCAGGGAGATCGAGCCGTAATTTTCGCTGCTCAGGGCCTGCTCCAACACCTCCCGCGGCCCTTCGAAGGCGGGCGTGTCGGTCACGTTGAGGTCGAGGTTGTAGACCAGCACCGATCCATTTTCCAGGCCCGGCTCCGGGCGCTGAAAGGCGAGGCCAAACATCGAGAGGCCCAGCAGCACCGCAATGAAGAGCAGCGCGTAAGCCACGATCAACGCCACCAGCCACTTGAAAATCGCGCGGAGAAAACCCATGCCGCCAAAGTGGCAGCGCAGCGCCTCACCTGCAAGTTTCCCCCGATAAACAGCCCAGCTTTTCTGCGTCAGGCACGCTTGCGCCGCATGCCGGGCGCCACTTTCAAGCCGGGATCGCCGGCCAACTGCCGGTAGCGCTCGGTTTCGACCCCATAGGCGGCCACCTTGCCCTCGGCGTCGTGGTGCAGTCCCCAGCCGAACTGGCCCACCAGGGGCGAGGTGCGCAAACAGGCCTGCGGCTTGGCAAAAAAGGTCGTGCGAGCGCCTTCGCTGTCTGCGGTCTCAATCCCCTGCCGCTCTGCATAGACCTCGAAGAGCAAGTCGTCGCTCGTATACCGGTAAGGGTGCGCCAGAAGCAGCGCGTGCTGGCGGGCGGCGATAGTGCCCTCCTTGGCGGGGGTCTTGCCGGCCTGCGCCTCACAATCGGGCGAGGCGGTGATAAACGTGTCGTAGTAGTTGGTCGTCTTCACGATACCTAGGGCAGCGAGAGCTTGCATGAGAGGCGGATTCCATGCAAGCTTCCCGGCGGTTACGATCGCCCCACCCACCCCAACTCCTACTAACCCCATGAGAATCAGCGCCCCAACTCTGGTCGCTCTGGTCGTCATCGCGACCGGCGGCATCAGCCTTTATTCGAATGCCAGCGAAAGCAGCCCTGCCGCCAGCGAAAAGCCAGCGTGCTGTTGCTGCACCGAAGGCGATGCGCCCGCCTCCTGCTGTGTGCCGGCCGAAGACACCACAACGGCCTCCTGTTGCGCCAATCTGGATCTCTAGGATCCGAACATCGTTACTAACTTATAAGCGCAACTTCTTCCGGGCGGAATCCCTCAATGTAACGTGCCGTTCGGCCCAATTAGGCTGCCGTTCGTGGGGATGGCTTGCGAAAGCCTCGGATTCCCTGCAAGTTGTGGATTGTTTCGTTGTCGCTCTACTGAACCGCGCTGAACCCCCGATCACAGCAAACTCATGAAAACCAGTGCCATTGCAATCGCAGCCCTCGCCGTGCTCGCCGCCGGTGGATTTGGCCTTTATTTTACCAAGGGTCCCGACCAGGAAACCTTGAACCAACAGGAACAACTTTCGAGCCAGGTCGGCGAGTTGGAGGCCGAAAAGCAACGCCTCGCCGCTGAGGCCGAACAAGCCCGCCAGGCGCAGCAACAAGCCGCCGCTCAGGCTCGCCAGGCCGAAGAGGCCCGCCGTATGGCCGAAGCCGCCGCCCAAAAGGCTGAGGCCGACCGCCAGGCCCGGGTGGAAGAGCTGAATGCCCGCCTCGCCCGCGAAGCCCAGGAGCGCCGGGCCGCCGAGGAAGCCAGCGCCCGCCTCGAACAACGCATGCAAGAGCTCGCTGCCGCCCAGGCCGAAAACGAGCGCCGCATGCAGGAGCTGCAGGCCGCTCGCGATGCCGCCGCCAACCAGCCCAAGGCCGACGAGCTGCAGCGCAACCTCGAAAACCAGCGCCAGCAAATGGCCCAGCTCCAGCAGGAGAACGCCCAGCTACGCCAGCGCCAACAGGCCCTTGAGCAAAAGCAGATCTCGACGGAAGAAGAGATCATGGCGATGGGCGGCGAAATCAAGCTCGCCTCCCCCGAAATCCGCTCGCCCAACTACCGCCGACGCGACGCCCTTTACCTGAAAGAGCGCCAACTCAGCCGATAAGGCTCTTCAGGCCGCTTCAAACTTTCGCCCGCGCCGGAAAACGACGCGGGCTTTTTTATGCAGGCGATTGATCTGGCCCAGACCAGAGGCAGACCCTCGGCGGCTCAAAACTACTGCTTCGGTTCTTCCGCAGCGTCCGTTTCAGAGTCATCCGAATCGTCTTCGACCAACGCTTCGTCGGTCTCTTCGAAATCGTCCTCTTCCTCGTAATCCGCCTCGTCTTCGTCGTAGGCGGCATTGTCGTCAGGGTTACGGGCGATCCAGAAGCGGCATTCGTCGGAGAATTCGCGCACGTGACCGGGCTCGAGGGCAATCGTCGAGCGCAGCGCGTCGCTGTCGACCTTCCAGCCGGTGGCCTTGAGGTCTTCGCGCACTTCCTCTGGCGTCGGGACGTGGACGAAGAGCATCCCGTAGCCGTCGTGCTCCAGGCGGTCGCCAAACTCCATCAGCTCACGGTTTTGCTGATTCTTGTCCCAGCGGGTCTGCTCTTCTTTCCAGAACTTCTTGAACTGGCTGCTGTAGCGGTCGTGCGTGGTAAAGACGAAGACGCCGCCCGGCTTGATCACGCGGCGGATCTCGGCCAACGCCTGGCGACGCTTGTCGCGACCGGGGATCTGCATCAGCCCGTTGAAGCCGAAGATGGCGCCGTCGAAGAAGCCGTCGTCAAACTTGAGCTTGCAGGCGTCCATGGTGTGGAACGGGATGTTGTAGCCCAGCACGGTGGCGATGCGTTGCGCCCGCTTCACCATCTCGCGCGAGAGGTCGATCCCGATCATGAAATCGTAGCCCAGCTCGTAAAGGCCGACGGAAATCCGCCCGGTGCCGCAGCCCAGCTCGAGGACGCGGTCGGTCTTTTCGAAGATATGGGTGAAGATTTTCTCTTCGGAGACCCACAGGCCGACATTGGCGGTGGCCCGGGCATAATGGTCCACCACCTCTTTATTGCTGAAATACTCGCGGATATGCTGCTTGGGCATAACAAGGCAGCATCCACGTTTTAGGGCCCGGGTGCAAGCATCAGCTCTTGCCCAGTGGCAATTGCATGCGAAAACGCGCGCCTTTGCCCGGCAGGTTCTCCGCGTCGATGTGCCCCTCGTGGCGTTCGACGATCTTGCGGCAGATGGAGAGGCCCAGCCCGGTGCTCTTTTCGCCGGCGGTAGGGCGATTGGAGGTGCGCGAGAATTCCTTGAAGAGTTTGTCTTCCTCTCCGGGCGGGATGCCGGGCCCCTCGTCGTCTACCTCCACGCAGGCAAAACCGTCTGCGCTCTTCAGCGTCACATGCACCTTGCTCTGGAAGGGCGAAAACTTGATCGCGTTGCTGAGCAGGTTTTCCAGCACGCGCTGGACCCCTTGCCGGTCGAAGTAAAGCGGCTCGGGCACCTCGTTGGCCTGTTGCAGCTCAATGCCGATCTGCTTGCGCTCGGCCACCACGCGCTGGAGCGTCACCACGCGCTGAATCTCCTGCATGAGGGAGTAGTAGCCGGGCTTGAAGGTCTCCTGCCCGCCTTCGATTGCGGAGTAGTCGAGCAAGTCGTTGAGCAGAGCCGTCATGCCGTCGGCCGCCGCCACGATGCTGTCCGTCATTTCCCGCTGTTCCTCGGTCACAGGGCCGGCCATTTCGTCGGATATCATCTGCGCGAGGCCTCCAATCGCGGAAACGGGGTTGCGCAAATCGTGCGACACCATGCGGAGGAACTTGTCCTTCGTCTGGTTGACCTTCTTCAGCTCGTTGATACTGCGCTGGCGGTAGGCCAGCAGGGTGCGGTTCTGCAGGTGCAGACGGATGCGCGAGAGGCCTTCGCCGGGGTGGAAGGGCTTGGAAATGTAGTCGGATCCGCCAGCCTCAAAGCCGTCGACGACGTCCTGCGAATCGCTGAGGTTGGTGAGGAAGATGACGGGGATGTCCCGCAGGCCGGGAATCTCCTTCAACTGGCGGCAGGCCTCGTAACCGTTCATGCCTTCCATCTGCACATCGAGCAGGATCAAGTCGGGCGTGTGCTGAGCGGCCTGGGTGAGCGCGTCTTCGCCGGAAACGGCCTCGGTGATGCGAAAACCTGCCTTCTCCAGCACGCGCTGCATGGTGCGGCGGGTCATGGCGCTGTCGTCGACCAGCAGGATGCGGCTGCCGTGCAGGTCGAGGCCGTGGAAATCCGGCGCATCGTCCGTCTCCGGCCCCTCGCCTGCAGCCGCCACCGGTTGGCCGTTGCCGTGGAAGTTTTGCAGCACTACGGTGGCGATGACTTCCTCCACGTGGCGCGTCTTGGCCGCGTTGTCCAACTCGGCAGGCATAGTCCGCAGGGCGTCGACCAGCCCGAACACGCCAAAACTATACACCTCCTGACGGTCCAGACCAAAGGGAAGGAGGGGGATCAGGTGTTCAATCGTGGCCTTGAGCAGGCCAAGGTAGGGGCGAATTTCCGGGGCCTCAGGGTGGCGGGGGCCGGCAAGATCAGTCGACATGATACCTCCAATGTAGCCCCGGAAGGCCTGTTTTTGCAACCCCAGGCACGGGCCCCGGCCTCACTTTTTCCAGTAGACCTGATAACGTTTCTTCCAGTCTGCCAACTTCTTAAGGTAATACTTCGGGTCGTAGGGCAGCTCGGTGGGGTCGTAATGGGCGGCGGCTTCGGCACGCTGCCAGTCGGCCGTCTGTCCTTTTTCCTTGGGCTTGATGTAGTAATACACTTTTTCGCCCATGCGCGGCGCGGGGTTCATGCGCAGCGCCACCTCCAGTGCGGCCCGTCGCGGCTTGCCGCCGGCCTCGATCTTGCGCTGGTAGGCGAGCGGGCTCATGCTCAGGTGCTCGCCCTTGGCCACCTCGCGCACCGGCAGCTCGCTCTCCTGGATCTGCCAGGCCAATCGCTCGGTCTTCGTCTCGGGGTCTTCTTCCTCCAGCCCGAGCAGCCACGCGATAAGGTGGTCGGTAAGGCCCTTGAGGAAGGGCTCGATCCCGCGGGAACGCAGGGCAGAGCCGCGGATGGTGATTTGCTCACCGTCAAAGAGGGCGTAATTTTTGGCCTTGTAGCAAAACATGGCCGGGTAGCTGCCGTCGTATTCGAGGTGGATACCCTCCGGCAGCACGCGCTCGACGACGGCCAGCAGCGTCTCGGGCTTTTCCCAATGCGCCTCGTTGGCGGCGACGTAAATCCCGTCGGTGTCGGCTTCGAGCACTTCCGCCCCCGCTTGGCCAAAGGCTTCGATCAGCTGCTGCAGCAGTTCGCGCCCCTGCCGGGTCACCTCCGCCGCGAGCGTGCCGTCGGCAAAGCGTGCGCCGCCAAAGCCGAGGTAGCCGTAGAAGCTGTTGATCAGGATCTTGAACGAGGCCTGGCGGGCGGCGTATTCCTGCCGCATCTCGACGTCTGCCGCCTCACGTGCGAGCTGCTTGTAGCGCAGGCGGTAGGTGCGCAGCTCGTCGAGCAGCGGGATGAACACGCCCAGGTGGTCCGAAGCGGGGTTGAGGCGGGCGGCGAGCAGCAGGCTCGGGTAAAGCGAGGCTACGTCGAAGTGCAGCACGCGGCGGTAGACGCCTTCGCCAAAACTCTTCGTATAGCCGCCTTCGTAGGCGCTGACTTCATTGAAGTCCGGCAGCGACGCGCGCTTTTCGTAATACTTCTCCAGCAGCAGCATCTCGACCTTTTGGCCGGTGCCGCGCAGCGAGGCCTCCTGCAGCAGCAGCGGGAAGTTTTGCGCCTGAGCAACGTAGGTGGGCAACAGGCGATCGGCGAGGCCCCGGATCTCGCGCAGGTCCTCGCGCAGCGCCTGGAGAAAGCGGGGGCGGTCTTCGGCCAGGGCTTCGCGGGTCGCACCGTGGGCAAAGTCGGGCCGGTCGTCGTCTTCGCCGGTGAGGCCAAAATGCACGGCCGACTCCAGCAAACCATAGCCGGGCATCTCGCGCGCGGTGATGTCGAAGAGCTGGACCGCGAGATAGCTGTCGAACACGGCCCGGCCCGGGATGTCGCAGCGCAGGAAGTCTAGCCAGCGCTCGGCTACCCGCTGGCGGCTCTTGCGGAAACGCGGCTCGCCCCCAAAGCGACCCCACGTACGCGGCAGGCGGTAGCGGCGGGAGCGCTGGTTGAGGTAATCGAGCTCGAAATTGAAGATGTTGTGCCCTTCGAGGATGTCGGGATCGCGCTCCTGCAGCAACTCGTTGAACTGCTTGAGCAGCGCCCGCTCGGCGGCATCGGTATCTTCCTCCAGCAGCAACACGGTCGCCTCGGGATCGCCGCTGAACCAAGCGCCGATGGCGAGCACGCGGTCTTCCTTGCGCGAGGGGTCGCTCGTGCCGTCGGGGTCTTCGCAGACGGTCTTGATCGAGAGCTGGCAGCGGCGAAGGTCGCCAAACTTCAGGCCGGCGAAGAGGCGCTCTTGTCGTGAAAGCAGCCACTGGTGCTCAAAGGGGCGGATCAACTCGTCGCGGCGGTCACGCTGCTGCCCCAGCTCTTTGAACGCCTCGGGGGTTTTGGCCGTAACGAGATAGCTCACCGGGCCCGGCCCCGCCAGTTGCTCGATCTCGCACTCCCCGCCCACGGGCGGCTCCACCGTCCACATAAAAGGCTGGAAGGGCTCGCGCCGGGTCTCGACCTCGCCACCCGGAGCCCGTTGGGCGAGGTGGACGGTGCCGTCGTTATCGACCCAGAGGCCGACGAGGTGGAGCGTCTTTTCTTGATCAGCGCGCGCGGTCATGCTGCCAGCGTGTGCGCTTTGGCCGGGGGCGCAAGCGCACAACGCGGGCGATGCGAACGCCGCGTGATCAAAGGGGCGGCAGCTCGGGCATCGCCACGACGGGCGGGGCGGCGACCTTCAACGGCAGCTCCATCCGCACCGTCAAGCCATTGCCTTCTCCGCTCTGCAGGGCCAGCTTGCCCCCGTAAAGCTGGGACAGCATCTGCACGATGGCGAGGCCGAGGCCCAAGCCCTCCTGCTTGCCCTCGCGGCGGTTGAACTGGCGAAACATGCCGATGTGCTCGATCTCGTGCGATGCCATGCCGAGGCCCGCGTCGTGCACCTCCAGCACATACGTCTGGCAACCTTCCACCCGGCCCCGCACGGTGACGATCTGGCCGGGGCGCGAGAACTTCAAGGCATTGTCGACCAGCTCGGTGACCGTCTTGATGAAGTGGCAGGGGGAAATAGCCAGCACGCCACGCTCGAAGTGGGCTTCGAGGTCTTCCTCCCGCTGGCGTTGATCGGCGACGGCCCGCAGGGCTGCATCCAGATCGGCCTGGAAATCTTCGTCCGTCGGGATACACGAGCCGCCTGGCTTTGCGTCCACGCCCAGCAGCTCCATCAGCTCGCGGCAGAGCACGAGGTTCTGGCTCTGGCGCAAGAGGCGGCGCCCCGAGTCCTTCATGTTGCGCACCGCCTCCCAGAGGTCGTCCCTGGTCGGCATGCTTCCGGCCACCAGCTGCTCTTCCAGCCCGTCGGCCAGGCCTAGAATGGTGTGCAGGGGCGAGAACAGCTCGCTGGGTAGCGCGCTCTTGACGGTGTATTCGAGGTTGTCGAGGCCAGAGAGCCGGGTCGAGCGCTTGCCGATCTGCGCCTCGATGGAGGCCACCAGCTCGTCGATCTCGAACGGCTTGGTAATGTAGTCGTCGGCCCCTTTGGACATGCCCGCGCGGGTGTCATCGCGCGAAGCCTTGGCGGTGAGCAGGATGACCGGGATGTTCTGCGTGCCCGGGTGGGCGCGGATCGCCTCCAGCAGCTCGATCCCGTCCATCTCGGGCATCATCACGTCGCTCACCACGATGTCGGGGCGGAAGTGATCGAGAGCCTGCCAGGCCAAGCGCCCGTTTTCCTCCGCCAGGACGAGGAAGCCCTCGAATTCGAGCATCTGGGCCACGGAATCACGGAGGCGGGGATCGTCTTCAACTAACAGGATCTTGTTCATCGGGAGTCGCTCAATTCGGTAGATAAGGTTGCCTCGGCGGGCTCGACGGCCTCCAGCGCGGGCAACTGGATGGAAAAGGTGGTGCCCCTGCCCTCTTCGCTCTCGAAGAAGATCTGCCCGCCCAGCTTCTCCACCACGCGGCGGATGATCACGAGGCCGAGGCCGGTGCCGGGGATAGTGCCGACGTTGCTCGCGCGGTGGAACGTCTCGAAAAGGTGTTTCTGGTCTTCCTGCGGGATGCCGATGCCTTCGTCGATCACCTGGAGGATCAGGTGCGGCCCCTTCAGCTCCACGATAAAGGAGACGACCGAGTCGGCGGCAGAGTATTTGACCGCGTTGGTCAGCAAGTTGGTCGCGATGCGCTTGAAGAGGGTCAAGTCGATCATCAGCACGCGGTCGACATCGCCCTTCAGCTGCAGGTCGAGCTCGCGACGCGGATAGAGGTAGTTGAACCAGTCGACGAGGCCATTGACGACCTTGCGCAAGACGTGCGGCTGTGGGTCCAGCTCCATGTAACCGGCTTCGGCCCGGCCGAGGTAGAGCACTTCTTCGATCAAATGCGTCATCTGGTCGACCGCCTCGAAGATGAAACCGAGGTGCTTGGCCCGCTCTTCGTCGGTGAGGCGACCGGCGTAGCGCTGCAGCAGGGTCGCGGAGAGCCGGATACTGGAAAGCGGGGTGCGGTATTCGTGTGAGATCATCGACACGATGCGCGACTTCATTTCGTTGACCTGCTGCTCGCGCTCCAGCGCGCGGCGAGTGCGCTGCTCCACTTCGACGCGCTCGTTGATGTTGGTGATGCTGCCCGCGACGATGAGGGGGCGCTGGTCGCGCTCGTCCACCACCCGCCCACGGTCGAGCACCCAAATGTAGCTGCCCGCCTTGCTGCGCATCCGGTATTCGCAACTGTAGAGGCTGCGGTCGCGTATGGCGCTCTGGAAGCGGCGCAGCAGCTCGCTGAGGTCCTCCGGGTGGACGAGTTCCTTCCAACCTTCGAGGGTCGGCTCCACCTCGTTGGGCTCAAAGCCGAGCATCCGGTTGTGGCCCGGGCTCATCAAAAACTCGCCCGTCTCCACATTGTAATCCCAAAAGCCGTCGTTGCTGCCGTCGAGCACCCGGGCGAGGCGTTGGCGGCTACGGCGGAGCTGCTCGGTAGCCTCGCGCTCGAGCGTCACATCGCGCATCTTGCCGGCGAGGCCGACGAATGCCCCGCCCGTGCTGCGCTGCCCGCGCAACTGCACCTCTACCACCCGCTCCAGCCCGTCGCTGCGCATCAGGCGTAGCTCGCAGAGCCCGCGTCCCGCTTCAAAGTCTTCCACGCGTTTGCGGCGTAGCGTGAATTCGCCCCGATCGTGGGCGTGGAAAAACTCTTCGATACGCTCGCCCAAAGTCTCGGTGACGGTAAAGCCGCTGACGGATTCCCACGCCTGGTTGAGGTAGATGAACCGCCCTTCGCGGTCGGTCTGGAAAAACACTTCGTCGATGGAGTTGACCAACTCGTTGTAGCGGATCTCGCTCTGCTCCAGCCGGGCCTGCGCCTGTCGCAGCGGCGTCACATCGGTGGCCACGATCACGGCGCCGTTGAAGAGCCCATTCTCGCGCACCACCACCGGCTGGCTGTCGGCCCGAAAGATGCGGGGTTCGTTTTCGCCCACGTCCAGGGCCACCTCATAGGTCCTCCCCTGCCCGGATTCGACGACCTCGCGCATGAAGGGCCAAGCGTGCCCTTCCCGCAGCGGTAGCAGCTGATCGAGCCCCGTCCCAACAAACGATCGCAGGGGTTTGCCGACCAGACGCTCGACCGAGCGATTGGCCCACATCACGATACCTTCACTATCCAGACGCAAGACGAGGTTGTTCGTTACCTGAGCGATCTGGGCCAGTTGCTCCGATTCGGCCTGGATCGCCAACTGGTTGCGGAACAGCTCGTTGAGGCCGTGCCCGATCCGCCCGATCTCGTCGTGAGCCGTCACGTCGATCTTTACGCTGCGGTCTCCAAAATGAAAGCCGACAATGGCATCGTGCAGCCGGTGAAGCGGCGTCAACACGCGGTAGCGCAAGATGAGAAAGCCGAGCAGGCCCAGCATGGCCAACGTAATAGCCGTCAGCACAATCGAGCGCTTGAGGGACTCGTCGAAGCCCTTGTGCAGCTCCCGCTCATCGAAGAGGAGGATCGAGTGCAGACCCGGCTCGCCGCTCAAGGGGCGGGAAATGGTGTAGCGCCCACCTTCCTCCTGCATTCCGTCATCGTTGTCGACCGCTGGCCAGCCTGCAAACTGTGCCCGGGCGTCGTAAATACGCTGGCCTTCTGTCCGTGGGTCGGAAGCCATCACGATCTCGCCGCTGCCCTCCTGATAAATCGCCCAGAAGACGAACTCGCTCACATGGGTCGACGGCATCGAGCGGGTGATGAACTCCCCCTCGAAGCGGCGCAGCGCCCATATGTCGTGAATGCGGTCGAGCGACATCATGGCCTTGCGCCGTACCACATCCTGCAGGCTGTTATGCTGGGCCACCCAAAGGCTGAAAATAGTAACGGCAGATGCGGTGCACAGGAGTACAAACAAGGGCAAAAGCAACTCGCGAAAAAGCGAACTGCGTTGCGTGAACAATTTGCTGGGCGAAGTCTCGGGCATCCGCGAAGAGGCTTTCCGATGGCAGTGTCTCCCTTATATCGGTAGCTCTCGGGCCAGCTTCAGCCTCCCAAGGAGGTTTTACCGGCACTTGCACCGCCGCCTTCGCCGCCTATGATACGGGGATGGATTTTCGTCTCAGCGCCGAATATCAGCCGATGGGCGACCAGCCGCAGGCGATCGAAAAGCTCGTCCGCTCCCTGCGCGAGGGTAACAAGTACCAGACGCTCCTGGGCGTGACCGGCAGCGGCAAGACCTTCACGATGGCCAACATTGTGCAGCAGCTGCAGCGCCCTACCCTCGTGATGTCGCACAACAAGACGCTGGCTGCGCAGCTCTACAGCGAGTTCAAGGCGTTTTTCCCCGACAATGCGGTGGAGTATTTCGTCAGCTATTACGATTACTATCAGCCGGAGGCCTACGTGCCGGCCACCGATACCTACATCGAGAAAGACAGCTCGATCAACGACGAGATCGAGCGCCTGCGCATCAGCGCGACCAGCTCTTTGATCAGCCGCCGCGACGTGCTGGTGGTCGCCTCCGTCTCTTGCATCTATGGCTTGGGCTCTCCGGAAGACTTCGCCGCCATGATGATCCCCATCCGGGTGGGGGAAGAGCTGCAGCGCGACAAGTTCCTGAACCGCCTGGTCGAGAACATCTACGAGCGCAACGACATCAAGTTTGAGCGCGGCACCTTTCGCGTGCGCGGCGAGACGGTCGACATCTTCCCCGCCTACATGGAGAGTGCCATCCGGGTCGAATTCTGGGGCGACGAGGTGGAATCGATCTCCGAACTCGACCCGCTGACCGGCCAGATGGGGCGACGGCTCGACTACTTCCACCTCTACCCGGCCAACCAGTTCATCACCCCGCGCAACAAGCTGCAGCCCGCCATCCGCGCGATCAAGAACGAGCTGGACGAGCAGGTTGGCTACTTTGAAAAGCAGCAACGCCTGCTCGAAGCCCAGCGCATCCGCATGCGCACCGAGTATGACCTGGAGCTGTTGCAGGAAATGGGCTTTTGCAACGGCATCGAAAACTACTCACGCCACCTCTCGGGCCGCAAGGCGGGTGATCGCCCGTTTTGCCTGCTGGACTTCTTCCCCGACGATTACCTCGTGATCCTCGACGAGAGCCACGTGACCTTGCCCCAGATCGGCGCCATGTATACGGGCGACCGCTCGCGCAAGGAGCGCCTCGTCGACTACGGCTTCCGCCTGCCCAGTGCGCTGGACAACCGGCCGCTGCAGGCCCAGGAGTTTATGGACATCACGGGCCAGATCCTCTTCGTCTCCGCCACGCCAGCCAAGGAGGAAGCGAAGCTCTCGGAGGTGATTGCCGAGCAGGTGATCCGCCCCACCGGCTTGCTCGACCCGGTGATGGAGATTCGCCCGATCAAGGGCCAGGTGGAAGACTTGATCGCCGAAGTGCAGGCTGCGGTGGGGCGAGACGAGCGCGTGCTCGTCACCACCTTGACCAAGCGCATGAGCGAAGACCTCTCCACCTACCTGCGCGAGCGAGATGTGAAGGTCGAATACCTGCACAGCGACATCGACGCCATCGAACGGGTCGAGATCCTGCGCAAGCTGCGGGCGGGCGACTTCGATGTGCTGGTCGGCGTCAACCTCCTGCGCGAAGGCCTCGACCTGCCCGAAGTGGCCTTGGTCGCCATCCTCGATGCGGACAAGGAGGGCTTCCTGCGCAGCACCACCAGCCTGATCCAGACCGCAGGCCGGGCCGCCCGCCATGAGAAGGGCCGCGTGATCCTCTACGCCGATGTGCTCAACGATTCGCTGAAGGAGACCCTGCGTATCACCCAGGAACGCCGGGAAAAGCAGATCGCCCACAATCTGGAGCACGGCATCACCCCGCGCAGCGTCAAGCGGGGCTTGCAGAAGAGCTTGCACTACGTCGACCGCGATCAGCTCGACCCGATTTCGGTAGCCGAGGCCCAAGGCGATGGCGACGTGGCCGCCGTGATTGCCGAGCTGGAATCCGAGATGCTCGAAGCCGCAGAGAAACTGGAATTCGAGCGCGCGGCCCTCCTGCGCGACCAGATCGACATGCTCAAAAACGGCGGCACCGCGCCTAACGCTAAAAAAGGCCGTGGACAAAAGGGAAAAGGTGGAGGCAAAAAGAACGTTCGCCGGAAATAATGACCGCTTGGCCTCCACTTTCGCCTTTTACGAAAACTTAGGCCATTGACCCTAATAATCAATTGCAGTTCAGCCAGCTTGGGTCGATTTTACACGGCATGTGGGGAAAATATTGTCGTAAATGGCTGGGGCCGGTGGTGCTCGGCTGCTGGGGCGTAGGGGTTCTCGCCGCCGGCGGCTACTACTTGGGCACCCATACGGCTCCGCTACGCGAACAGGGTTCGCCGAGTGTTTCGATACAAGAACACTGGCGCGTGCAGCATTTTCTTACCGCTGGCTGCCCCTGCTCCGCCCAAGTGACCAAGGATCTGCTGGCCACACCGCCCGCCGAGCCGCAGGAGGTCTACCTGCTGGGGCAAGACGACGCGCTGCAGCAGGCCCTCGCCGAGCATGGCTACCGGGTGACGGTGCTCGACCACGTGCAGGCCACCGAGCAGTTCGGCATCGCAGGGGGGCCGTGGTTGCGGGTCTACACGCCCAACGCCGAGCTGGCCTACTCTGGCGGCTATGCCATGCAACGCCCCACCAAACTGACCCCTACCCGCCCGCAAGAACTGGTAGCCGAGATCATGGCCGGCGAGCAAAGCTCCACCTTGCCTGCCTACGGCTGCGCCGCCAGTGGCCTCTAATCTTTCTACACCCTCTCCGTCGATGACACAGGTATCTCCCGCGAACCGCCTTCGAGAGATCGAGGCGCTTCATCAATATCAGCATAAGGCCGCGCGCATCGGGCTGATCCTCATGCTGCAACACATTCCGGCCATGGTTGCCGTCGCCTGGTTCTTTGGCCAGTCGATGCTCTCTGCGCTGCTGGCCAGCCTCGGCATCTGCGCCGGACCGCTTGCCCTGCACCTGCTCAAGGCCTACCGCCTGCAGCCGACCGCCCTGGCGGTTGCCGCGATGGCCTTCAGCGCCCTGCTCATCCACCTGGGCGGCGGGTTGATCGAGTTCCACTTCCACATCTTTGCCTGTATCGGCGTGTTGGCGCTGACAGGCTCGTGGGTCGCGATCGGCGCGGCAGCGATCACCATTGCGCTGCACCACCTGCTGTTCTTCTTTTTCCTGCCCGCCAGCGTCTTCAATTACGAGGCCAGCTTTACCATCGTATTGCTGCACGCGTTTTTCGTGATCTTCGAAGCGGTGCCGATGGCGTTTATCGCGCGCTACCTTGGCCGTCTGGGCGGGGTCGTAGGCTCCCTCGGCATCCCCTTGACCCGCGTGACGCAGCACTTGCGCACGACGGCCGACCGCATGGGCGAGATCAGCGTCGCCCAACGCACCGCGTCGGCCAATCAGGCGGAAAAGACGGCATCGTCGGTCCATGCCACGCACGAGATGCAAGTGCGCTCCGATGAAGTGGGCGAGCGGGCTATCCGCCTCGATGCATCGATGGAGACCACCCACGCCCTGACGACCGAAGGGGCCCGCCGGATGCAGGAGATGCGCACCGCGATGGAAGAAATCACCACCTCCAACCACTCCATTTCGCGCATCGTCGAAGCGCTGCAGGAGGTTGCCTTCCAGACCAACATCCTCGCGCTCAATGCCTCGATCGAAGCCGCCCGCGCGGGAGAAGCCGGTGCCGGTTTTGCGGTCGTGGCCGAAGAAGTCCGGGCGCTAGCCCGCCGCGCCGCCAGCTCCGCCGCCGAGACGGAAGGCCTGATCGCCTCGGCCCAACGCAACACCCAACGCGGGGCCGAATTGGCCCGCAAGGCCGACGAAGAGCTGCGCAGCATCGCCCAGGAAGTCGCCAAGGCCCGCAACGAAAGTGCTGAAATGGCCCGCGCCGCCCGCCAGCAGACCGAGCTGATTCAGGAAGTCTCCGGTGCCGCCCAGACGATGCAGGAAGACAGCCAGACTTATGCGCACGAAGCGCGTCAGGCCGCCGAAGCCTCCAAGGAACTCCGCAGCCAGGCCAACGAATTGCAAGGCCTGGTGGCCCGCGTCATCCAGGTGCTGGACCATGCGGTAAAGGATGGCAGCCCTCCCCCGCCTCAGGCACCGGCCCAGCCCCCGGCAAACACGCCGCCGCCCAGTCGCCGTGTGGCCAGGCCCCCGCTCCCCCTGGAGCCGGAGCCCCTCGTGCTCAACTAACGCACCGCCGTTTCTCCCTGCCCCGAGGCGTGTCGATACACGCTTTGGGTCAGGTAAAGTGGGCGCTGTTTAGCCTCCTTGTAGATCCGGCCCACGTATTCGCCCATCACGCCGAGCCCGATCAGCTGGATGCCGCTGAGGAAGAGCATGAACACCAGCAGCGAGGCATAGCCCGGCACGTCGATCCCGATAAACAGCGTGCGCACGACGATGACCAACGCGTACAAAAATGAGCTGAGCGAGATCAGGACGCCCAGGTAGGTCCAAATACGCAACGGGGCCGAGCTGAAGGCAAAGATGCCGTCGAGCGCGAAGTTCCACAGCTTCCAGTAGTTCCACTTGGTCGTGCCCGCAGCGCGCTCCGGTCGCTCGAAGGTGACGTAGGCGGTCTTGAACCCCGTCCAGGCGAAGAGGCCCTTCATAAACCGGTTGCGCTCGCGCAAGCCACTCAAGGCCTCGACCACGCGGCGGTCCATCAGGCGAAAGTCGCCAGCGTCGGACGGGATTGGCACCTCGGCCACCCGGTTGAACCAGCGGTAAAACTGGCGGGCCGAAAACTGCTTCAGCCAGCCGTCGCTCTTGCGGCTGCTACGGACGGCACAGACCACGTCGTAGCCCTCGCGCCAACGCTCCAGCATCTCGCCCAGCAGCTCCGGCGGGTCTTGCAGGTCGGCATCGAGCGGCACCACTGCGCGGCCCGTGCAGTGATCGATCGCGGCGGTCAGCGCCACGTCTTTGCCGAAGTTACGCGAAAGGTCGACCACCACCAGCTCGGGGATCTGAGCCTGCCGAGCGAGCAGCCCCTCCAACGTGCCGTCGCGGCTGCCATCGTTGACGCAGACGATCTCGTAAGTAACGCCCAAAGAGGCCATGACCTCACGTACTCGATTGAAGAACAGGTCGAGCCCTTCTTCCTCGTTATACATTGGCACGGCCAGGGAAAGCACGGGGGGTGGCTGCATGAGGCACCAGCCTTTCCGCAAGCGGGCGAAACTCAAGCCGAAAGCTGCTACGGACATTGCAACCGGCGCCGATTTATCTTAAGACCGAACAATGAAACGCTTTCCATTCCTCCTCCCCCTTCTCCTCTTGCTGGCCCTGCCCCTGCGGGCAGCCGATCTGGAGCCTTCCCAAGTCGACACGCTGCTGGAGCCCTACTTCCAGCTTCAAAAGGCTTTGGCGGCCGACAAACTGGAGGCGGGGCGCCGGGCCGCTGCCTCGCTCGTGAAAACCGCCGAGGGCATTGACCATTCCGCGGTCGAAGAAATCGCGCGCAAGGCGCAGGAAATTGTCGACGCCACGCGCTTCAAGGAAGCACGGCAGGCTTTCGAGCCTCTCTCCGAAGAGATGATCCGCCTGGTGAAAATGCCGGGCACCTCGAGCGAAAAGGAAGTCTACCTGATGTTCTGCCCCATGGCGATGGGCGGGATGGGGGCCGAGTGGCTCCAGAACGACAAGAAGCTCGTCAACCCTTACTATGGGGCCGAAATGCTTCATTGCGGCGTCGTCAAAGGAAACGTAGCCGAACGCTAGAGCTGCAGAGCAACCGATGAAAAGGGGCGCTTTTGGAAGGCGCCCCTTTGTGTTGTACGGCCTATTTGTCGAACCAGACGAACGCTCCTGCCCCGAAGTCCCAGAACTTGATACGCCCGTCAACTTCGTTGGCGAAGTCGAGCCAGTGGCCATCGGAGTAGCGGTAGTAGACGCCGAGCGTCTTGCTGGTGTAGAGCCAGCCCGGGCCACTTTGGTAGATAAGAAAGCTGTCCGCCTCGCCGTCTTCGAGCCACACCCAAGCCTTCAGCTTGTCGCTGTAATACCAGTCACGGTCGAGGCCCGGGCCCCAGAACCAGCCGAAGTGCCCCAGCTTTTTCCACCCGCCCTGCAGGTCGCCGCCCGCCTTGCCATAGAGGAAGCCCTGCGCGTCTACGTCCGTCAGGTCAGGGATGCCGTCTCCGTCAGCGTCGTTGAGGTTGGAAATGGAAAGGTAATAAGGAGCCTGGAGTGTTTCGTTGTAAAATTGCCCCACGTACGCGCTGCCGGTGTAAGCGAGTTCCACATCATCTACCGGATAGCCGCGGTGTATAAAGTTGCGGACAACGAGGGTGGAGTCGTCCTTGCGATAGAAATTGGCGTCTACATCGTAGCTTTCAAGATGTGTATCGGCAGGCACGACAGCGCCATACCAGGAAGCCAGATTAAGATCGTAGTATAGGCTCTGCGATTCGTTCAGGTAATCGACTGCCCGCCCCCGCTCATAGTAAGTGGCGCTCATATTGAGAGTGCCGACGATCGTAGAGCTTCCAGCTCCCCGCTGAGCGCTGATGTCGATGTTTGCGACTACCTTATAGATGCCGGAAACCATCGTCATGGAAACGGGGATGCTCCACTGGCTGGCGAGGGCGAGTTCCGCTTCATCGGGGATGCCATTGAGGTTCGTATCTTTCAAGGCATCGCTCAAGTCCAGCCTCAGGTTGCCATCGAACCATTGGCCATCAATATCGACATTAAAATCCAGCGTCAGAACGCTGTTGGAAAAGACGACCGTGTCGAAGCTGAAGGGAATCTCAAGAGCCTCGATCAGTCCATTGAGCGCTTGAACGTCCACATCGTCTTCGAAAGCGGCAAGCGCCTCGAAAGTCTGCACTGTGGCGGCCGAAGCCAACGCAGGGGTAAACAAGCAGCAGGAAGCAAGTAAGCGACGGTACATGAGTTATTCCTTCAAGGGAAAAACGGTCCTGTCAAACGCAATTCACGCAAAAATTATCTTTGTTATTTACGGTTATCGAGAGTAGCAGACACGAGTTCTAAACGGGCAAAAGAAACGGCACCAGCCGGGCAACGCCGCCCCGGCCCGCTTTTTCCTCGCCAGCGAGCGGGTGAATTGCTGCGATGTTTCCTTTCGCCCCAAAGGGGCGCTCTGGTTAAATTCTTCTGGATCAACCCGTTCCCACGCTTTTAACGCCCGATTTTCCACACCATGGCCAAGCAAGCCCGCACCGCAATCACGCCGACCCGCGATCAGGATTACCCCGAGTGGTATCAACAGGTCGTCAAAGCTGCCGACCTGGCCGAAAACTCCCCCGTGCGCGGCTGCATGGTGATCAAACCCTGGGGCTACACGCTGTGGGAGAAGATGCAACGTGCGCTCGACGAGAAGTTCAAGGACACGGGGCACGTCAACGCCTACTTCCCGCTCTTCATTCCCAAGAGCTATCTGGAGAAGGAAGCGCAGCACGTGGAGGGCTTTGCCAAGGAGTGTGCAGTCGTCACCCACAGCCGCCTGGAGCTGAACGCCGAGGGCAAGCTCGTCCCTGCCTCGCCGCTGGAAGAGCCCCTCATCGTGCGCCCCACCTCAGAGACGATCATCGGCGAGATGTACGCCAAGTGGGTCCAGAGCTACCGCGACCTGCCCATCCTGATCAACCAGTGGGCCAACGTCGTCCGCTGGGAGATGCGCACCCGCCTGTTTCTGCGGACGGCCGAATTTCTCTGGCAGGAAGGCCATACCGCGCACGCCACCTCCGAAGAGGCCTGGGAAGAAACGCGCAAGATGCTGGCCGTCTATGCCGACTTTGCCGAAAACTACATGGCCATGCCCGTCTGGCAGGGTGAGAAGACGGCAGGCGAACGTTTCCCGGGAGCCGTCTCCACCCTCTGCATCGAGGCCATGATGCAAGACCGGAAGGCCCTGCAGGCCGGCACCAGCCACTTCCTCGGCCAGAACTTTGCCAAGGCCAGCGGCATCCAGTTCCAAAGCGAACAGGGCCAACTGGAGCACGCCTGGACTACCTCCTGGGGCGTCTCGACCCGCCTCGTCGGCGGCCTCGTGATGACGCATAGCGACGACGACGGCCTGATCGCGCCGCCCCGCCTGGCCCCTCTGCATGTGGTGATCCTGCCCGTGCTGATCCAGGAAGAGAGCCGGGCGCAGGTCCTCGAATATTGCCACAAGCTGCGCGACGAACTGCGTAACACCTACTGGCACGGCCAGAAGCTCGACGTGCACATCGACGACCGCGACCTGCGCGGCGGCGACAAGATGTGGCAGTGGATCAAGAAGGGCGTGCCCCTGCGCGTCGAAGTGGGCCCGCGCGACCTCGCGAAAGACAGCCTCTTTGTGGGCCGTCGCGACACCGGCGAAAAGGGCCCCGTGGCCCGCGCCGAATTCGTGGCGACCATTGGCGAGCGCCTCGACGCAATCCAGCAAAACCTGCTCGACCGCGCCCGTGCCTTCCGCAGCGAACACACGCACGTGATCAACAGCGAGAAGGACTTCTACGACTTCTTCACGCCCAAGAACAAGGAGCAGCCCGAGATCCACGGCGGCTTTGCCCTCGCCCACTGGAACGGCGACGAATCCATTACCGAACGCATCCAGCAAGACCTGAAAGTGACCGTGCGCTGCATCCCGTTTGAAGACAGCCCGGAGGCCGGCACCTGCATCTTCACCGGCCAGCCCAGCAAGCAGCGCGTCGTCTGGGCCAAGAGCTATTAGGGCCACTTTGAGCTGGGACCCCATTTGGGGGTCCTTTTTTCTTTTCAACCTAACCGGGGGTCTGCGCTTTGCTGCGACACCCCGGCTAAGGGCTGGCATCCTGCGGATGCAATTGCCCCCGCCTTACAGCTTGTACTGCACGAGACGGGCTTCGATCTGGCCGTTGTAGAGCTTCCACTTGTTCGCGACCTTCATGCCGATGGCGTTGAGGGCTTCCGAGTTACTGGAGAAGACGGCCGCGCCGCACTTCTCGCAGCGGTGACGCAGGAAGTTGCCGAGGTCGGCGTAGAGGCGGTTCAAGTCGGCCTCGCTGGACTGCAGGCGTACGCCGTAGGGCGGGTTGGTCACGATGACGCTGCGCGAAAACGTCTCGTCGCCGTCCTGGAACTTGTGCGGGTGGATCTTGAACGACGGGTGGTTGCCGAAGTGGTCGGCCACGATGCGCTCCAGCACCTTGCGGGTCGAGAAATCCGCCTCGAAGCCATGGAACGCCACGCCTGCGTCCACCTGGCGCTCGATCAGCGACTGGCGGGCACGCTCGAAAGCTTCCGGGTCGAAATCGAGCCAGTTCTGGAAAGCAAAGCTGCGGTTGAGGTTGGGCGCGATGCGATTGGCCAGCAGGTAGGCCTCGCAGAGGAAGGTGCCCGAGCCGCACATGGGGTCGACAAAGTCGCAGTTGCCCTTGTAGCCCGCCAGTTGGAGCAGGCCCGCCGCGAGGTCTTCCTTCAGCGGCGCCTCGCCGTGCTCGATACGGTAGCCACGCTTGAAGAGCGGCTCCCCTGCCCCGTCGAGGTATAGCGTCACCTCGTCGCGGTGGACGAACGCCACCACGTGCACGTCGGGCTCGCGCTTCTCGATCGAGGGGCGGTAGCCGTCGGTCAGCTTGCGAAAGGTATCGACAATCGCATCCTTGATGCGGTGCACGGTGTATTGCGAGTTGCGGAAGTTGGGCGACTCGCCCTTCACGTCGATGCGGATCGTCTTGTCGACATCGAAGAGCTTGTGCCACGGGGCCTTGCGGGCCTGGAAGTAAAGGATGTCGTAATCCTTCGCGCGGAACTTGCGGATGGGCCGCAGCACGTTGATCGCCGTGCGCAGGGCCATGTTGGCGCGGTAGAAATCTTCCTCGCTGCCATAAAACGCGACCATGCGCGTGCCGACGAAGGCAATCTCGCAGCCGAGGTCCTTCAACTCCCGCTCCAGCACCGGCTCCAGCCCGGCCCGGCAATTGGCGACAAAGTAATCTGGCTGATCGAAAGCCTGCTTGTACATCCCACCCAGCTTGCCCGGATTCACCGCCCGCTGGCAATAGAAAGGTTGCGATTGGGTGACGGGCGCAAAACGGAACCGTCTGAATCCGTTTCCCGTGCATTTTTGGCAGGCATGCGGCATGTTTGGCGCACTACTAAACATGAGCCCCTTCAAATCCCCCTTGTTACGGGCCGCCACGCTTGCGCTGGCGTGCCTCACCCCTGTCATGAGCCCCGCTGCCCCCCTCGCCCTCACCGTAAAGCCCGACGAGGCCAAGGCGATCAGCCCGCACCTCTTCGGCCTGTTTTTCGAGGACATCAACTGGGGTGCCGACGGCGGCCTCTACCCCGAGCGCATCCGCAACCGCTCGTTTGAATTCTCCGCCATGTCGCACCCCACCTGGAACAACTTCACCGGCTGGGAGCTGGTGGAGCGTGGAGGCGGCAGGGCCTGGTGGTCGCTGGACCAAGGCATCCCCCTGCACCCAAACAACCCGCACGCCCTCGTGCTGCATGTGCGTGAGCCCGGCGAAGGCGCGGGCATCCGGAACGAAGGCTTTGACGGCATTGTGTTGGAAAAGGGCGCCAAATACGACGTATCGTTCTTTGGCCGCCTGACGTATATGGGCGCGCGCTGGGGCGGCGAACCGTTTGGCGACGGCTCACCCATGCCGGTCGTGGTGCGGCTCGAAAGCGAATCCGGCGAGGTGCTGGGCGAGGCATCGTTCGACATCACCAGCCCGGAATGGGAGAAGCATACCGCCACAATCACCGCCAAAAAGAGCGACCCGAAGGCCCACTTCGTCCTGCTGGGCAAGGCCCCGGGCGGCATCGCGCTCGATATGATTTCCGTCTTCCCGCAGGACACCTTCAAGGGTCGCCCCAATGGTATGCGGCCCGACCTCGCTCAAGTGCTGGCCGACTTGAAGCCCGGCTTCCTGCGCTTCCCCGGCGGCTGCGTGGCCCACGGGCACAATCTCTCCAACATGTACCGTTGGCCGGACACGATCGGGCCGCTGGAGGAGCGCCGCGGCATGTTCAACCTCTGGGGCTACCACCAGTCGATGGGCATCGGCTATCATGAGTATTTCCAGTTTTCGGAAGACCTCGGGGCCGAGCCGCTGCCCGTCGTACCCGCAGGCGTCTGCTGTCAAAACGCCGGCCACACCAAAGGCGGAGGCCAGCACGGCATCCCGCTGGACGACATGGACGCCTATATCCAAGAGGTCCTCGACCTGATCGAATACGCGAACGGCCCCGTCAGCTCCGAATGGGGGGCGAAGCGGGCGGCGAACGGCCACCCCGAGCCGTTCAACCTCAAGTGGCTGGGCGTGGGCAACGAAGACCACATTACGCCCGTCTTCGAGCAGCGCTTTCGCATGATCTACGACGCGGTGAAGGAAAAGCACCCGGAGATCGAGGTGATCGGCACCTCCGGGCCTTTCTGGCACGGGCCTGACTTCGATGCCGGCTGGAAGCTGGCCCGCGAGATCGACCTGCCGATGGTCGACGAGCACTATTATGTAGCGCCGGAGTGGTTCCTCGAAAATCAGGAGCGCTACGACTCTTACGACCGCAACGAGTCCAAGGTCTACTTGGGCGAATACGCCGCCCATGAGCCCGACCGCGCCAACACGCTGCGCAGCGCCTTGGCAGAGGCCGCCTTCATGACCGGCCTGGAGCGCAATGGCGACATCGTTCACTTTGCCTCCTACGCACCGTTGCTGGGCCGCGAGGGCCATACGCAGTGGCGCCCCGACCTGATCTACTTTACCGGCACGGATATCCTGCTGACGCCCAACTACCACGTGCAGAAGCTCTTCGCGCAGCACGCGGGCGATACCTTTCTGCCCGTCGAGGTGGGGGGCCAGAACGAAGCCCTCTCCGTTTCGTGTGTGAAGGACAGCCAGAGCGGCGACGTGATTATCAAGCTGGTCAACAACGGCGACGCTGCCCTGCCGGTGAGCCTCGACCCGAGCAAGCTGGGCAAGTTTGCCCGCACGGCGAAAGTCTGGACGCTCGCGGGCGACCTCAAGGCGGTCAACACCTGGGAGCAGCCCGACCAAGTGGCGCCCCAGGAAAGCACGCTGCCCATCTCGGCCAAGCTGGAGCGCGAGCTGCCGGCCCATTCGCTGACGGTGATCCGCCTGCCCGCACGGTAACGGCGCACCTCCCTCCGGCCCGCAGGCGTATTTTGCTTGCGGGCTGTAAGTTACGCCGGCAGCATCCCCTCGCTTCCCATGCCCGAGGAATACTACATCCGCCAGCCCGACTCGGAAACCGCCAAGGGCCCGTACAACGTGGATAAACTCGTGACGCTGGCCGAGGCAGGCCAAGTGACGCGCGAAACGCTCTACTACGACGACGAGCTGGAGTCGTGGGCAGCCGTCGGCTCCAACGAAGAGCTGAAGCAGCTGATCTTCCCGGAGCGCCGCAAGCTGACCTTGCGAAAAAAGGGGGCAGACGAGCTGAACCTGCTCTCCGGCGAAGACGAGGAAGACGAAGCGGTGACCGTGCGCAACATCCTCGCCGCCGCCGAGGGCAAGACCGAAGACACCCGCCACCTCAGCGCCAATGTCGACTGGCGCAAGCGTGTCGCCGGCTGGTCGACCAACCTAATGGGGCTCTGCCTGCTCGCCAGTGCCGCCGCCATCATCATGGCCAACCTCGGCTTTTTCCAGCAGGTCTACGCCTACTACAGCCAGGTGGCCGGCATCGCCGAGGCAGGCGAAGAAGCGGTTGCCATTCCCGGATTTTCCACCGCCGTCGTGCTTGCGATGCTCGACGTGCTCTTCGGCCTGTTGACGCTCGCCGGGATGACGAGTATCTACCCGCTTTTGCGCGCCCGCAGCATGTTCTGGGCGGGCTATTTTGCGCTGTATTTCTACGGGCGCATGGTCTTGGGCGATCCACACGGGCTGCTCCTGCTGTTGTCCGTGCTCGCCGCTGGCGCGGGCCTGTTTACGATGACGCTGGCCACGCACCTGCGCACCTTCCTGCCTGCCGCCATCGCCGCATTGCTCGGCACGGGGTTCTTCGCCTACGTCTACATTGGCCGCTTTGTGGCCGAGCTGATGGCGGAGACCGAAGAAAAGGCTTCGCTGCTCACCCACTGGATCGGCTCGCTGAGCTGAGACTGCTTGCCGGATCGGGCGGGCCGCGCTAAATTGGGATCTCTCGGCCGTGAAATCGCTGCACAACAATATCGCCCGCGTCCAGAACTACTGGCAACACGAGATCTGGGCCTCGTCGCCCGCCGCTGCCCAGGAGCAGGACGTAAACTGGAGGGTCAAAGCCTCGCGGCTGGTGGCCATCACCATCCATGGGGTGCTGCAAAACGGCATCCTGACGCGGGCCGCCGCCCTCGCCTACTCCACGCTGCTGGCCCTTGGGCCGCTGATCGTGATCGTGGTGTTGATCTCGTCGTCGTTCTGGCCCAGCAACGCCGAGGGCCAGATCAAGAAGCTGATGATTTTCCTCGCCCCTTCGCTGGGCGAATACATCCGCCTGGAGCAGACACCCGATACGACGGCCGCAGCCGCCGACGGGGTCGCCGCCGCCACACAGCAGACGGCTTCGGAGCTGGATGGGCTGATCTCGGAGATCATTACCGGCGCACAGGACACCCTGGGCGGCATCAATACCAGCGGCTCCGGCATTTTCGGGATCATCGGCCTCGCCGTGCTGATCTGGATCGTGATCCAGCTGCTCACCACGATCGAGAATACGCTCAACGACATCTGGGGCGTCAAAAAGGGCCGTGAGTGGGGCTACCGTATCGTCTTTTACTGGGCCTTCATCAGCCTGGGCACCATCCTCGGCCTCGGCACGGGCGCGTTTATCTCGGCCTCGTTTCTGGGCGGCTTCTTCGACTGGCTGCCCGACTTCGGCCCGCTCACGCGCATCGCCACGCTGATCCCCTCGCTCGCGATCCTCACGATGCTGCTCACGTTCTTTTACCTGTTCTTCCCCAATACGCAGGTGAACATCCGGCCCGCCCTGCTCGGGGGTGCCATCGCCGCCACCCTGCTCATCGCCAACAATTTCATCTCCACCATTTATGTGGGGCAGGTCATCCGCATCCAGAACCTCTACGGGTCGGTCGCCATCGTGCCGGTCTTGATGATCGGCCTCTACTTTTCGTGGCTGCTGGTGCTGGTGGGCGGGCAAATCTCATACGCCGCTCAGAATGTGCACTTTTTGGCCGACCAGAGCGCATGGGACCGGAGCAGCCAGCTGGTGCGCCAGAGCCTGACCATGGGCGCGCTGCTCTACATCTGCCGCCGCTTCCACCGCGGGGAGCCGCCAACCGGCCTGGAGCAGCTCTCCGAGCACCTGCGCGCCCCGCGCAACATGCTCAACGAGTCGATCAACCGCCTCGTGCAGCTCAACCTCGTGACCAAGGTGCCCGACGAAAACCCGGACGTGCAGGAAGAATTCCGTTACCAGCCTGCCCGCCCCCTGCGCTTCATGCGGCTGGCGCAAGTCCACCAGTCGCTCGAACAACTGGGCAACAACGGCGGCCTCGACCTGGTGTCCAAAGTCGACCCGCTGCTGGCCCAATACCTGAAGCAGCGCGACGAAACCCTGGGCTACGCCGAGCCGACGATCGAAGACCTCTTCGAGAGCGAGCTGCAACGCGAGAGTGTCGGCCCCTCCCGCAGCCCAGAGGCCGACCCGTCACGAGCCTAGCGATGTTTTCCTGCCCCTTGCGCGCCGCTTCTTCCTTGCCAGCGCGCGCCCCCAGCCTACGCTGCCCCCTTTATCACCTTGCCTAAAGCCCCATGATTACCTGGCTGCAAAATTTAATGCTCAAGCACAACTCCTGGCTGATGGGTAGCCTGTTGGTTGTGATCATCTTCGTCTTCGTGCTCTCGGTCGGCCCCACCGGTCTCTTCCATACCGATCGTTCGGGCAGCGCCCGCTCCGTCGAGTATTACGGGTTTGACCTCAACGACCCGGAAGTCGCCCGCGAACTCGCGGCCAAGGCCGAAATCAGCTTTGCGCTGAACCGCCCGATGGGCTTCGCCAGCCAGGAAGACTACATCTACGCCCGCATCGCCGCCCTCGGCCTGGCCAATCAAATGGGGATTGGCAACCCGACGCAGGAAGAGCTGCAGGCGTATGTGCGCGGTCTCCAGTTTTTCCAGGACCCGCAGACGGGCAGCTTCAGCCCCCAGCAATACAACCAGATCGCCGACATGATCGCCAGCGGCGGCAACCTGACCAAGGCCGACTTCACCGAAATGCTGCGGGAAGACTGGCGCGTGGGTCAGGTCGTCAAGGCCCTCGGCGGCCCCGGCTACACCAACCCCTACATCGGCTTCCGCCAATACCAGGAGGCGAACACCACCTACGATATCGCGGTGGCGGAGCTGGATTACACCAATTTCGAGTTTGACCAGAAAGTGAGCGACGAAGAGCTGGAAGCCTACTACAACCAGAACCCCGGCGCTTACACCGAGCCCGAAAAGCTGGAGGCCACAGCCGTGATCTTCCCCGCCCAGAACTTCGTCGACCGCGTGGGCAACATCGGCGACAACGAGCTGCGTGCCTATTACGACCGTAACGGCTGGCGCTACATGGGCGCACCCACCACCAACCCCGAAACGGGTGCCCAGGAGCAACCGCAGCCCCTGCCCTTCGAAGAAGCCCGCCCCCGTGTGTTGGCCGACATGAAGCTGGAGCGCGCCCGCGCCCTCGCCGCCCGCGCCGCCGAAGACTTTACGGTGGAGCTCGACGAAAAGGGCATCGCCCGCGAGTCCGAAGAATTTACCAAGCTCGTCGAAGCCCGCGGCGCGGTGACCGAAGAAGTGCAGCCCTATGCGCGCGACAACCCGCCCGCAAACAGCCGTATCTCGGCCCAGGTGCTCAACGACCTCTGGAACTACTCCAGCGGCCCCCGCTACTACTCCTCGCCCGCACAAACGCAGGCCGGCGGTGTAGTGCTGATGCGCGACGCCCTCGTCCCCGAGACGGTCCCGCCCTTCGCCTCCGTCTGGGAGCAAGTCGAGACCAACTGGCGCGACGAGAACAAACAGCGCAACTTCACCCAAAAGGGCCAGGCCCTGCGCCAGCAGTTGCAGCAAGCCATCGCCAGCGGCACCTCGTTCAATGAAGCCGCTCAGGACCTCGGGCTGACCGTGCGCGAAATCGAGCCCTTTGAAGGCGTGCAAGTGCCCCAGGAATTCCTGCAGGACCGCAGCTGGGAACAGGCCCGCAAGCTGGCTGCCAACGAGCTGACCACGATGATCCAGCGCCAAGGCAAGGGCACCTTCATCTACATCCAGAGCAAGGAAGCCCCCGACGTGCAGCCCGACGCCCAGGAAGTCCAGGACTACGTCGCGGAACGCTCCGGCGACCTTGGCCCGCTCTTCGGCTGGCAGGCCATCCTCGAAATCGCCAGCGAAACCCTCCGCACCCAAGTCGAGGCGCAGGAGAGCTAGGCGAGGCACAGTCTGATCTTATCAAGCGGCGGAAACGCCGCTTTTTTGTTGCCCAAGTGGCAGCTATTACACCAAGGCGCGGCACAGACGCAGACTTCCCATCTGCGTTTCATCCGCGTTCATCTGCGGCTCAAAAAAAGCTATGCCTGCCCTTGTAGCAGAGCCTCGGCGTGTTCGCGGGCGATGTGGCTGTGGCGGTCGCCAAGCATGCGGGCCAGCTCGTCGAGCCGGGCGGCCCGCTCCGGGTGCAGCGGCACGATGTGCACGTCGGTCGACTCATCGGTCTGGTCTTTGCGCACGAGGTAATGGGCCGCCGCGAGGCTCGCCACCTGCGGCAAGTGCGTAACGCAGAAGACCTGGTGCCCCTGCCCTCCCAGCTCGGCCAGCAAGCGCCCGACCTCCTTCGCGATCTCACCGCCCACGTTGGCGTCGACTTCGTCGAAGACCAGCACGGGCGTGGCGTCGACCCGAGCCAGCACACTCTTGAGCGCCAGCATCACGCGCGCAGTCTCGCCGCTTGACGCGATCTTGTTCAACGGCTGCAGCGATTGCCCCGCGTTGGGCGCAAAGAGGAATTGGCAACTGGAATTACCGTGCGGCTGAAGGCGGGCTTCCCGCACCACCTCGATGCTGAGCTGCGCCTTCTTGAAGCCCAACTGCAACAGGCCTTGGCTCGCCTTCGCCCCCAATTCCTTGGCAGCACGCACGCGAGCCTCGCGCAGCACCTCCGCCTGTGCGGTCAGGTCTTTTTCCAGCTTGGCGGCCTCGTGCTGCCAACGCTCGAGGGTGCCCTCGATGTCGCCCTGCTGCTCGATCTTGCGCGCCATCTCGGCCCGACGCTCCAGGATCACGTTTACGTCGGGGCCATACTTGCGCTGCAGGCCCAGCCACTGCTCCATCCGCTGCTGCAGCTCCTGCGCGGTCTCTTCGTCCATATCCTGCCCCTGCGCGAGGTCCTCGAACTCGCCCGCCACGTCCTCGGCCTCGATCAGCAACGACTGCAGGCGGTCGGCCAGCGGCATCAGCGTCTGGTCGATCTCGGCCAGCTCGTAGGCCGTGTTGATCAGCGGACGCAAGCGGTCCACGACGCCCTCGTCGCCTGTCAGACCGGTCGAGACCAGCGACGCCCCCTCGGTCAACTCCTGCGCACTGGAGAGGCGGGCAAAGTCGCGCTCCAGCTGGGTAACGGCATCGGCGGACAACTGCGCCCGGTCGATCGCGCCGATCTGGTGCTGGAGGAAGTCGACCTCATCGACACTCAGGCGCTCGCTCGCGCGCAGTTGCTCGATCTGCTTCAGCTTGGCCTGCCAAGCCTCGTAGACCGTGCCATAGCGGGCCAGCAGGCTCTCGTTTTGGGCAAAAGCATCGAGCAGCGACAACTGCCAGCGTTCGTGATGCAGCTTCTGCGGCTCGCCCGGGCCGTGAAAGTCGATCCACTCCGTACCCAGCTCCTGCAGGAGCGCAACCGTGCTCAGGCTGCCATTGATCTGCACCTTGGCCGGCTTGCTGCGGTGGATCGTGCGTTGCAGCACCAGGTTACCCTCTTCGGTCGGGGGGAGGCCCAAGCCTTCAAGGCGGGCATCCAGCTCCTTGGAGTCGGCAAAGTGCAGGACGGCCTCCACTTCGCAACGCTCCTGCCCCTGACGGATCACCGATTTGTCCGACCGCGAGCCTGAAAGCAGCTTTAAAGCACCGAGCAAGATGGACTTACCGGCCCCGGTCTCACCCGTGACCGCCGTGAGTCCCGAGGCGAACTCCAGCTCAATTTCGTCGATCAAGGCGAGGTTTCGGATCCGCAAATAGTGGAGCATTTGAGAAAAGGCGTATTTTTATCTTGAAACAACCACGCGAGGTGGTTTTATCAATGTTTTTCTTCTTACGGGGGATTAGCTCAGTTGGTTAGAGCGCCAGTATGACACACTGGAGGTCGGCAGTTCAACTCTGCCATCTCCCACCATTTCAGAAGAAACTACGGCGGTGCGGGTTGCACGCCATCTTTTTCCTCATCCAGCGATAGGAAAGCTGTGCCCGAAGGTTCGGTCGATTGATGCGGCGCACGATTCTTCCCATGGGCACGACGCTCTGCCGCACTGGCAGGAATGCGATCCATGCTCGATCAATGCGAGGTTAGGGAACATTGGGCCTGCGAAGCGCTCTCAGGGTGCTTTTTGCGATCCTGGACGCTGTTTTTAAGGGTCTTTCTCCACTCCGACCTTTCTCGCGAAGCGAAAATCGTATAATGTCGCGGTCGAAAGCCCCATGAAGAAACCCCAATACGTTCTGGCCATCGACCAGGGGACGACCAGTTCCCGCGCTATCGTCTTCGACCGCTCCGGCAACGCGATCAGCATGGCGCAGCGGGAGTTTCCCCAGCACTATCCCCAACCTGGCTGGGTGGAGCACGACCCGCTCGACATCTGGTCGAGCCAGAGCAGCGTCGCCGCCGAAGCCGTCTCGCGCGCCAACCTCGATGCGGAGCACATCGCCGCCGTGGGCATCACCAACCAGCGCGAAACGACCCTTGTATGGGACCGCCACACCGGCCGCCCCGTCTATCGCGCCATCGTCTGGCAAGACCGCCGCACCGCCGGCGCGTGCAGGCAGCTGATCGAGCAGGGGCTGGAAGAAACCTTTGCCACCAAAACGGGCCTGCGGCTCGACCCTTACTTCTCGGGCACCAAGATCGCCTGGATCCTCGACCACGTGGACGGCGCACGCCAGAAGGCCGAGAACGGAGACTTGCTCTTCGGCACGGTCGATACCTGGCTGATCTGGAAATTTACCGACGGCAAGGCGCACGTGACGGATGCGTCCAACGCCTCCCGCACCCTCCTCTACAACCTCGAAACGGGCGACTGGGACGACGAGCTGCTGGAGATCCTGCGCATTCCGCGCGCCATGCTGCCCGAGATCAAATCGTGCAGCGAAGTCTACGGGCACATCTCGCGGCACTATTACCCGGGCGAGGTGCCGATTGCCGGGGCCGCCGGAGACCAGCAGGCCGCCCTTTTTGGCCAGAACTGCTTTGAGCTGGGCATGGCCAAGAACACCTACGGCACCGGCTGCTTCCTGCTCATGCACACCGGCGAAGTGCCCATCGCCTCGCAGAACAACCTGTTGACCACAGTGGCCTGGAGGCTCGGCCAACGCACGGAATACGCCTTGGAGGGCTCGGTCTTCATCGCAGGGGCCGTAATCCAGTGGCTGCGCGACGAGTTGAAAATCATCCAGAGCGCGCCCGAATGCGACGTGCTCGCCGCCAGTGTGCCCGACAACGGGGGCGTCTATCTCGTGCCTGCCTTCGTGGGGCTGGGCGCGCCGCATTGGGACCCGAACGCGCGCGGCACGATTCTGGGTCTGACGCGTGGGGCCAATCGGGGGCATCTCTGCCGGGCCGCGCTGGAGTCGATCGCCTTCCAGAGCGCCGACCTTATCCGCTGTATGGAGGCCGACTCGGGCATGCCGCTCAAGCGGCTGGCGGTCGACGGCGGGGCGTCGCGCAGCGAGCTGCTCCTGCAGTTTCAGGCCGACTTGCTGGGCGTGCCCGTAGTGCGGCCCAAGTCGATCGAAACGACCGCGCTCGGGGCCGCGTTTCTCGCCGGGCTCGCCGTCGGCTACTGGGAAGACCGGGCAGACATTGCCCACTGCTGGCAGGAAGATCGCGTATTCACCCCGGCTCCGCTCGCCCCCATCGAACCCTTGAAAGCCGACTGGGCCCGGGCCCTGGGTCGCGCCAAGGCTTGGGCGCAGGGTTGAGCCGCCCTACCCCAGCATCGTGCGGATGCGCTGGAGCAAGTCGGGCACGGTGGCGTCTTTGGAGATCATCTGGCGACCACCGATCACGCCTTCGCTCTGGCGCACCTGATTGGCGCTGACGAGCGAGGTCAGGAACAGCACCGGGATGTTGGCCGTTTCAGGCTGGTCCTTGAGCTGACGCGCGACCATGCCGCCGTCGAAGTCGCCCATGTCGATGTCGCAGATCACGATGTGGGGCTGGAACTGGGCAATGAGGCTGGCGGCCTGGCGCGGGAGATTGGTGGCGCGCACTTCAAAGCCGTCGACCTTGCCGAGCTTCGCCTTCAGCAAGCCGGTGACGGCTGGGTCGTCGTCAAGGATGAAAACCTTGGTGGTGGGGGGCATGGCGGGAGAACGGGGGGTTAGTCTAGGGTAACAAAACGGACGTGAACTTCGTCGAGGTAGTGCTGCAGGCGGTCGATATCGGTCAACACGCGGTTGGGCAGCTTTTGGGGGCTGTGCAGGCAGCCGAGGTCGATTCGGGTGGCGATTTCGCTCGCCGTATCCAGCCCGTAGAGGGCGAGTCCACCCTTGAGCCGATGGGCGTAGCTGCGCAGGGGCACGGCTTGGCCCGACTCGGCCAGAGGGCGGAGTTGGCGGACGAGATCGCGCCAGCTTTCGAGCGCGGCGGGCAAGACGTCCTGCAAATCTTCGTCGACATCCACCGTGGGGGCAAACGGCAACCCCGTTTCGCGACCGGCGCGGTGCGACTGGACGAGGCGGCGCAGCGTCGTGCGCAAGGCCGGTCCACTGATCGGCTTTTGCAACAGCTCCTGGATACCCATGGCGCGCGCCCGGGTTTTCAGCTCCGCGTCGATCTCGGCAGAAAAGACGACGATGGTACAAGGCTGGCGTTCAGGGCTTTCGCGCTCCCAGTTACGGATCTGCAGCGCGGTCGAAGGCCCATCCCAACCCGGCATCTGGTTGTCGAGCAAGACGGCGGTGTAGCCGCGCTTCTGCAGCTGTTGCAGCCCGGTGGGGCCGTCATAGACGCTGGTGACGCTCCAGCCGTCGACCGAAAGCTGTTGGCGGATGAAGGAGTGGACCGCCGGGTCGTCATCGACGAGCAAGACCGAGAGGTGCTCCGGCGCCTCGTCTTCCTCTGCCTCCAGCATCAATTCCTCCGGGCGGAACTCCACCGGCGGCAGGACCAGAGGCAGGCGCACCACAACGGTGGTATAGCCTTCCTCGCTCGTATTGAGCGCGATCTCGCCCCCTTGGGTGCGCGTCATCAACTGGGCGGAATAGGTGCCCAGGCCCGTACCGCTCGGCTTGCCCGCAGTGGCGTATTTGTCGAAAAAGCGCTCGCGAATCTCCGCCGGCACCTCGCCCGCGTTGCGCAGCTTTACCTCCAGCATGCCCTCCACCGAGCGGATCTGCCAACGCAGGACGCTGCCCACCGGGGCCGCTTCGACCGCGTTTTTGAGCAGGTTGGCAAACAGGCTGTGGCAGAGCAGCTCTTCTCCCTGGATCCAGCAGGCGACGGCGAGCGGTTGCCCGGCCAGCAGGGCGAGCGGTTGCCCCTCCACTTCGCACTCCCAGCGCAGGTATTTCTGGTCGGCACTCAGTCGCAGCTCGGCCCGCAGGCGCTGCAACACGGGTAACAAATCGAAAGCGGTGGGATGGTATTCGTAGGCCCCGCGCTCCATCTTGAGCAAATCGAACGAGGTATTGACCATGCCGAGCATCCGGAAGGCGGCCTCGCGCATCGTCTCGATGGACAGGCGCTGATCGCCGGAAAGGCCGCGGTCGTCGAGCAGCAGCTCGGCAAAATTGATGATGTTGCCCAACGGGCTCTTCAAGTCGTGCCGCAGGATGCGCTCTACATCGGCCTGGAGCACCGCCGCCTGCTGCAGCTCCTCGTTCTGACGGCGCAGCTGCTCTTGGGCGCGGCGCAGGCGCAGGTGGGTGTCCACGCGCGCCAGCACTTCCTCGGCCTGGAAGGGCTTGGGGATGTAGTCGATGCCGCCCAACTGGAAGCCCCGCAGCTTGTCCTCGATCCCGTCGAGCGCACTGAGGAAGAGCACCGGGATGTCGCGCGTACGTGCGTCGGCCTTCAGCGCCTGGCAGACGGCAAAGCCGTCCATCTCGGGCATCATGATGTCGAGCACCACGAGGTCGGGCGGCTCGATCTGGGCGGCCTCGATCGCCAGCTTGCCCCGCAGGGCCGGGCGTACGCGGTAGCCCTCCCGGCTCAACAACTGCCGCAAGACCGTTATGTTTTCAGGGGTATCGTCTACTACAAGGATGCTTTGGGGAGGCTCCGCAATCTTCATGGTCTCTCCTGGGCGGGGGGCTGGAGGTAGGCTTGGAGCCGGTCGAAACGGTATTGTTCCAACAGGGCGTGCAAATGGGCGGAAAGGGAGGGAGCGGTGGAGCGGATCTGGGCGACGAGCCGCTCGGTGGCTTCGTAATCGACCGCGCGCACGGCGTCGGCCAACGACTTGCGCCAGGCCGTGGGCTGGCCGCCGATGGCAGCCGTCCAGGGCGAAGCCGACACCACGGGCGGGGTCTGGCCCGGGCGCCGCGGGTCTTCGTAGACAAAGATCGCGCCAAGGTGGGCCTCGAGCGCCTGCACGATAGCGGCTTCCTTGAAGGGCTTGCGCACGATGCCATCAAAGCCGCGCTGGCGCAGCTCCTCGCCCTGCTCCTCCGGCAGGCCCGCTGTGATGGCCAGGATCGCCGTACGGCTGCGGGCGGGGTCGACAAAACGCTCGGCCTCACGGATACGCCGGGTGGCTTCGTAGCCGTCGATGCCCGGCATCCGCAAATCCATCCACACCAGATCCGGCTCGTCGCACTCCCAACGGTCGATGGCGTCGGCTCCGTTGGCCGCCTCCAGCACGGTGAAGCCGAAGGGGCGGTGCAACTGGGCGAGCACTGAGCGGTTGTCGGGCTCGTCGTCGACAATCAATACGCGGAAGGGGCGCTGCCCCGCCGCCAGCCCGACGGCTCGCTTGCCCGACTGGGCCGACTTCTCCGCCGGTGGTTGCGCGAGCGGCACGCGGATCTCGAATTGGAAGGTGGAGCCGATCAGCGGGCGGCTGGAGAGGCGAATACGGCCCTTCATCAGCGCGACGAAGCTCTGGCTCAAGGCGAGCCCCAGCCCTGCCCCTTCCTGGAATTTGCGGCCCGTGCTCGTCTGCGCGAAGGCGTTGAAGAGCTGGGCTTGCTCGGCATTGCCGATCCCGGGCCCGGTATCGCTGACTTCAAAGTCCAGCCGCGCTTCCTCATCCATTGGCCCGCCGGAGGGCTGCCTGCGCACCTGCAAGGTCACGCTGCCCTCGGTCGTAAACTTGATCGCGTTGTCGAGCAGGTTGATCAACACCTGCCGCAGCTTCAGCTCGTCGACCCAGATGTAAGACGGGAGATCGTCGGAGACTTCGAAGGAAAAGGTGAGGCTCTTCTTCTGCGCCCGCAGCTGGAACATCTTGCGCAAGTCGTCGAGCATCCCCGGCAAGTGACAGATCCGGGGTTCATACACAGCCCGCCCGGCCTCGATCTTGGCCAGGTCGAGCACCTGATTGATCAGGCTGAGCAGGTGCGCGCCGCTGCGGTTGATCGTTTCGAGGTTGGCGCGGTCTTGTCGGGAAAGGTTTTCGCTGCGGCTGATGATCTGCGCAAAGCCGAGGATCGCGTTGAGCGGCGTGCGCAGCTCGTGGCTCATGTTGGCGAAAAACTCGCTCTTGCTGCGGGCCATGTCTTCCGCGCGGGTGCGGGCGTCCTCCAGTTGCTGAGCGCGCTCGGCCAGGAGGCGCATGCTCTGCAGGCTGGCCCAGTACTGGCGGTGCAGGTCGCGCCCGAAAACGGTCAGGTAAACCAAGCCGGCGAGGTAGAGAATGGCCGTGCCGTAGGTCGTTTCTTCCGCGTTCCAGAAGGAGACGATGGCCGGCGGCACCAGCGTCACCACGAGAAAGGGGCGCTGCAGCCAGAGATGCGTCGACAGGCTGATCGCGCCCCCCGCCGCAATCGCCACCATCGTGGCGGTGACAAAAAAGCTGTACCACTCCGTAGGGTACCTGTAGACGATCCAGCTCGCCCCTAAAGTGTAGACCCCCGCGAGGCCGAGCACGCTCATCTGGTAGAGCTGCAGCCAACGTTGGGAAGAGCCCGCGAAAAAATCCGCAAACCTCCACCCCAGCACAAAGCGCACGACGCCCAATAGGGCCAGCGCCACAAAGATCCCTTGCCACCAGCCGCCCAGTTGAAAGTGCAAGGGCGTGCCGTAGACGAGAATAAGCCACGCCGCTGCATAAGCCAAGCTGCCCCAGAGGCCGCGCCGGGCGAGATCGCGGCAGGCTCTAGGGTCTTGTGGGTCCACCTTTACAACGGTCGCTTCCCACAGGCCAAGACCTTCCGGCTTAACTGCCGAAAACGGTCGCCTTATGGAATCCAGGCTCATAGACACAGGGGATAACCCTGCAATCCATGACTGATTTACCCCCAGATGTCGACCGTATTTTTACTTCTGTATCTTCCAGAAAGCGATGAACTTCCGACTTTGCTCGCCAAGAGTAAAAAACTAAAGCATAATACCAACAAAAGCTACGTAATTTTACAATATTTTTGCTGTAAAACAGAGGCTTCATCCAGCTTTACCTTGCGCTAAATCAGAGGTTTTGTCTTCATATATCTTCATGCAAACACCCACGGGTCAGCATAACGGGGAGCCCCTCGATATCTTGGCAGTAGACGATACCCCCGCGAATCTGAGGGTGTTGAGCCAGGCGCTTAAACGCTGGGGATATCGCGTTCGCCCTGCCCCTAACGGCGAAATTGCCCTGCAGGCCGCCCTCGCCCGCTGCCCCGACCTGATCCTGCTCGACGTGAACATGCCTGACATGGACGGCTACGAAGTCTGTCGGCGGTTGAAGGCGATTCCAGATCTGGCCCACGTTCCCGTTATTTTCATCAGTGCCCTGTCGGAAACGCTCGACAAGGTGACGGCCTTTCGCGTGGGCGGAGTCGACTACATCACCAAACCGTTCGAGCTGGAAGAAGTCGAAGCCCGTGTGCGCACCCACCTCCAGCTCCGCGAAACCCGACGGCAGCTCGAAGCCGTCAACCACGAGCTGGAGCGCCTCGTCTCTGTGCGCACCGAACAGCTTGAGCTGGCCAACGACCGGCTCAAGATGCTCGACCATGCGAAAGACGAATTTTTGCACCTGATCGCGCACGAGCTGCGCACACCGCTCAACGGCATTCTGGGCGTGGCGGGGATTCTTTTCGACAGCTTCCCCGACGACCCACAGGTGCAGGACCTGCAACCGGTTTTCGAGAATGCCGAGCGGCGCCTGCTCGACATCCTGAACGATGCCTTGATGTTGAGCGAAGTGGAGGTGCGCCCGGAGAGCCTCGCCAAAAGCCCCCTGCGGATCGACGAGCTGATGCGCACCCTCCCCTTCAGCGAGTGGCAGCTGGAAGGCTTCGATCAGTTGACGCCTACCCACCTGCTGTTGGCCGACGTTGCCAGCCTGCGCCGCGCGCTTGAATCGCTGATGCGCGCCTGCCGCAACATGGCTCCCCACCGCGAGTGCCGCGCCGTGATCCAGCTGAACGACCACTTCGAGCTACGGCTCGTCAGCATCGAAACCTATCTCGACGAGGAGGTGCGGCTGCGCATGTTCGAGCCCTTCGCCATCTCCGAAATCCAGACGGCAGGGGTCCACCTCGGCCTCGGGCCCGCCCTCGCCTCGCGCATCCTCGCGCTTTTCGACGGCACCATCTCCGCAGAGCAGGAAGACGACGGGGTGACCTTTATCATTCGCCTGCCCTGGCCCGGCGCCTCTTTCACCCGGCGTTCCTGAATCCCTTCACAAAGAAAGGGCCGCCCCGCAGGACGGCCCTCTTGGTTGGTTCACGATCTATCTATCTGTATCTGTATCTATCCTACTGACTCTCTGATTATCGGCAAAATAGGTCAGTTGGCGGCCACGTAGTCACGGGCGTGCTCCGAGGCATTGCCCCAGCCACCGCCCAGAGCGCGGACCAGCTCCACTTGCGCGGCATAGCGCTGGCGCTGCAGATCGGTCAGTTGGCGCTGGGCGTCGAGGTGCGTGCGCTCGGTATCGACCACCTCCAGGTAGCTGACAAGGCCGCTGTCGTAGCGCAGGTGCGAGATCTCCGAAGCGTTTTCCGCCGCCGCCACCGCACGCTGCTGGGCGTCCATCTGGCGGGCCAGGACCGCATTGGCGTTGAGCGCGTCTTCGACTTCACGGATGGCGACGAGCACCGTCTGGCGGTAGTCGGCTTGGGCCGCTTCGGCTTCGGCGCGAGCGCGGTCGACATTGGCCCCGATGCGCCCGGCATTGAAGATCGGCAGCGTCACGCTGGGCATGATCGACCACGCGCGGGTGCTCCACTCGGCGAAGTCTTCCGCCTGGGTGCTGGCGTAGCCTGCCGTGCCGACCAACTGGATGCGCGGCAGGTAATCCGCCTGCGCCACACCGATGCGCTCGTGCGCGGCCTGCAGGCGCCGCTCCGCTGCAAACACGTCGGGCCGCTGCCGGAGCGCATCCAGCGGCAGGCCTACCGGCACGGCCGGGAGGGGCGGCAAGATCGCCGCCGTCTCCGCATCGAGGCGGAAGCCGCTGGGCGACACCCCCACGAGCACCGCCAGCGCGTTTTCCAACGAGCCCCGCAGGTTGCGCAGACCGATGGCTTCGGCATTGGTCAGCTCCAGCTCGGTCCGGGCCTGAGCCAAGGCGAGCCCGTCCGCATCACCCGCCTCGTGCAGGCTCTGGATCCGCTCAAAACCGCCCTCGCGCAGCTCCACCGTGCGGTCGAGCAAGGCGATCTCGGCATCGACGGTACGCAGCGTCAGGTAAGTGCGCACCACTTCGGCCAGGAGCGCGAGCCGCGTGGCATCGTAACTGGCAGTCTCGGCCTGGGCCTCGGCCTTGGCGGAGTCCACGAGGCCGCGCACCCTGCCCCACAGGTCCACCTCGTAACTCGCGACGGCGCGGGCGTCGAAGGTGTTCTGGGTCTCGTTCTGGCCGAAGAGACGCTGACGGCGGTCGCGGGTGTAGTTACCCTCTACGTCGAGCTGCGGCCACTTATCCGCCCGCGAGAGCCCCAGCCGGGCAATCGCCTGGTCCATGCGGGCGGCAGCGGCGGCCAAGTCCTGGTTACGCTGCACAAAGGTCGCCACGAGGCCGTTCAGGCGTGGGTCGCCATAGGCGGTCCACCACTGGTCTGCGATATAGTCGGCCTCGACGGGCGAGGCCGGGGCGTGCTTGAAGGTGGCGGCGGCCGCCGCAGAATCGTCGGGCGCCTGATATTTGCTGCCGATGCTGCAACCGGTCAGGATGGCGAGCAGCAAGGGAGCGCTGAGCAAAGGAAGTGCTTTCATGGTCTTTGGACGGGTGGGATTAGCCGCGCGACGGCACGGCATCGGCCGGCGCAGCTTCGGTGCTCTGGCGGACGCCAAAGCGGGTCTGCACGTCGATCAGCACGGAGAGGGTGAGCGGCACGAGCACGAGCGTGAAGACGGTCGAGACGACGAGGCCCCCCGTCACCACGGCGCCGAGGCCACGGTAGAGCTCCGAACCCGAGCCGGGCATCAGCACCAGCGGCAACATGCCACCGACTGAGGTCAACGTGCTCATGAGAATGGGGCGCACCCGGCTCTTCACGGCGGCAGCGATGGCGGCACGCGGCGTCATGACTTCGATCTTGTCGCCGTTTTCGTCTTCGCCGCGCAGGAAGTTGAGCGACTGGTGCACGATGAGGATCGCGTTATTGACCACTACCCCGGCCAGGATGACGAAGCCCAGGATCGTGAGTACGTCGAGGTTCTGGATCGGCATGTAGGGGTCGACGAGGCTCCACCAGTGCACGAGCGCCAGCCCGAGGAAGCCGCCAAACGTCGCCAGCGGCACACTCGTCATGATGACCAGCGGGTAGGCCCAGCTCTGGAAGAGCACGACCATCACGAGGTAGACCACGAGGAAGGCGAGGAAGAGCGAGCTGGTGATCGTGCCCATGAGGCTGCCGTCGCCCAGCAACACTTCCTTGATCTGGTTGAGCGCACCGGCGGAACCGGCGAGGTTCATCTCGATGACCGGAGCGATGGCGCCGGAGGCCCGCAAGTCTTGCTCGGCTTGCTCCAGGTAGGCGATGGCGTCTTCGAGCGGCAGATTCGGCGGCGGCGTGAACTGCAACGTCACGGCGCGCTGGCGATCCACGTGCTTGATCTGCTCCGGCGAACGGATGCGCTCGACTGTGGCCAGGCTGCGCAAGTCTACCACCTCACCGTCCGGCGTCGCCACCGGCAGGCTCAGCAGGGCCTCGATCGGATCTTCGGCCAAGGCATCGACCGAGACCAGCTTGATGTCCTTCAGCTCGCCCTGCATCTGGTATTGGCGCGGCAAGAGAAGGCCGTCGCCATTGGCCTGCACGGCGAGGCCTACGTCGCGGCGGGTCATGCCCAGCTCGCGCAGGCGTTCGTCGTTGGGTACGATGCGCAGTTCGGGCGTGGGCAGGAGGAAGTTGGCCGGCTCGGGCGTGACGGAATAGGGCCCGAAGTTTTCGATCAGCTTCATCATCAGCGCCATGGCACCGCCGCTCACCTGCTCCAGTTCGTCGCCCACGAGGTCGATCTTGATGGCCGAGCCCGTGGTGCCGCCGGTCTGGAAGAGCGGGAACTGGAAGGCGAAGCTCATGATGTCGGGCGCAGCCGTGTCGCCAGCGGCGTGGTTGAGCAGCGGAAGCGCGTCGACGATGCGGTGGTGGTCGGATGTGATCGCAACCTGGAACATGCGGCCCTGCCACGACACGAGGAAGTAGTGTTCGATCTCGGGCGGCAGCACGGTCGCGCCCGAGCCGTCACCGACGGGCACTTCCGTGCGGTTGTCTTCACCGTTCGAGGCGTGGCCGCGCAAGACGGCTTCGGCGGCAAACTTGTCTTCCGTCGCTTCCCAGGAAGGGCGGACGCGGGCTTCCATGCGGTCCCCAATGACGGACATTTGCGCGGCGCTGTAGCCCGGAGGCGGGAAGAGGATGCCGAAGACGATATTACGGTTGCCCTTGGGCAGGTAGTCGAGCGGCGGCATCAGCAGAGCCGTGCCCACGATGGTGACGAGGGCAAAGCCGCCGATCACCCCCAGGCGCGCGGCCCAACTGCCGTTGAGGCGGTAAATAAAGCGCTCCATCACATCCGGCAACGAGCCGAGCTTGGCCCCGAGGCGCTGCAGGCGGCCTTGCGGCTTGGCGTTGCGTGCCTTGGCCTCCCGCTCCTCAGCCGAAGGAGCACGCTTGAGCAGGACGGACGCGGCCGCCGGGATGACGGTGACGGACACGATGAGGCTAAGGCCCACCGCCGCCATGATCGCCAGCGAAATATCGCGGAAGAGCTGTCCCGCCTGCTCCTGGATCAGAAGGATCGGGAGGAACACGACGAGCGTCGTCAGCGTCGAGGCCACCACGGCCCCACCGACTTCTTTCGCGCCGTCGAGCGAGGCCTGTTTGGGCGACTTGCCCATCTCCAGGTGGCGGAACACGTTCTCGATCACCACGATGGCGTTGTCTACCACCATGCCCACCGCAAAGGCCATCCCGGCCAGCGAGATGATGTTGATCGAGCGGCCCAGTGCCACGAGGATCACGATGGAGCCGATGACGGAGACGGGGATCGCGAGCGCGATGATGCCGATCGTGCGCAGCGAGCGCAGGAAGAGCAGCAGCGTGATCACCGCCAACACACCGCCCACCATGATGTTGCTCTGCACGAGCTCGAGCGCGGCGTGGACGTATTCGGTGGAGTCGTAGGTCTGCACCAGCTCCAGCTTGCCGTCGATGCCCAGGCGGGCGGCCTGTTGCTCCAACAGCCCGCCGGGGGCGTTCAGGCGGTCCACCTCGTGCTGGATCGCGGCCATCGTATCGAGCAGGTTGGCCCCGCTCTCGAGCTGGAAGTTGATGAAGGGCATGAGCACGCCGCGAGCGCGCACCCAGTCGGTCATCTCCTTGTAATGCTGCGTGACGGAGGCAACGTCTTTGACGAAAACGGGGCCGTATTCGTCGCGGCGGATGATCATGTTTTCCACCGCATCGACATCCGGGAAGCGACCGACCGAGCGGATGCGGATGTTGTTCTTCCCCTCCTCCAACTGCCCGCCGGAGAAGTTGCCGTTGGAGAGTTGGAAAGCATCCATCAACTGGCTGTAGGTGATGCCGCGCTGCGCCAGGGCGAGCGGATCGACGTGCACCTGCAGCTCCGACTCACGCGCGCCGACGAGGCCGACCTGGCTGACGCCCGGGATGCGCTCGAAGCGGGGGTTAAGCCGGCGCTCGATGAAGTCGTAGAGCGTCGTGGCATCAAAGTTCGGGTCGGAGGACGAGAGGCCGATCCAGGCGATGTAGTCGACCGATTCGGGGTCGACGTCTTCCACCACCGGCTCGTCGACGCCTGCCGGGTAGCCGGGGACTTCGTCGAGCTTCTGGACGACTTCGGCCATCGCCTTGTTGATGTCGGTGCCGGTGCGGAATTCGAGGCGCAACTGCCCCTGCCCGGCCGAGCTGATGCTGGTGAGCGAGAGCAGGCCGCCCACGTTGCCCAGGCGTTCTTCCTGGGGCTCGACGACGTCGGTTTCAATCTCTTGCGGCGAAGCGGCTTCCCAATGGGTCGTGACGGAGATCACGACGGAATCCACTTCGGGTGCCATCTGCACCGAAACGCTTTGCAGCGCCATAAAGCCGGCCAGCAGAGAGAGGATCATCCCCACGGCGACGGTTATAGGTTGGCGTATAGCCAACTGAATCAAAGAGTTCATGGCCTCAATTCCCTGACGGGAAAACTAGAATGTGAGCGTCTGGTAAGTCTTACAGCGTGTTGGGCTGCGGGCGGGTCGTAGCCGCCACTTCCATTTCGGGTTCGCCGGTGGGCACACGCTCCACCACCACGGGCTGGCCAGGCAGCAGGCGCTCATTGCCTTCGACGACGACGAGTTGACCGGCCTTCAGGCCTTCGCCTTCGATCGCGAGCCACTTGCCTTCGGTGAAGAGTACCTTCACTTCCTTGCGCGTGGCCTGGGAGCCTTCGCCCCCGGCGTCGACGACGTAGATATAGGTCGACTCCTGGCTACGAATGACCGAGTCGACATCCACCGCGAAATACGGGCGGCGCTCGCCGGTCGGGATCCAGGCAGTGACGGACATGCCGGGCGAGAGGCGCCCCTGCGGGTCGTCGAGCTCCACCACCACGTTGAAGGTGCGGGCGCGCGGGTGCACTTCGGGCACCACCACGACGCTCTCGGAATCGACGTCGAGCTGGAGGCCGCGGACTTGCACGCTGATCTCCTGCGCATGGGCAGACACATCGGCGGCGAAGCGCTCGGGCACCGTCAGCCAGGCCTCGATCTTGCCCGTCGAGACGAGCGTGGCGATGGATTCACCGGGCGTAACCCACTCGCCAAGCTCCACGTGGCGGGCGACGACGCGGCCGGCAAAGGGCGCGCGCACCGTCAAGTCCGACAGGCGGACGTCGAGGTGCTCGATGCGGCTGTCGACCTCCTGCAGGGAGACCTTGGCGGAGTTGAGGCGGGTCTCGGCGACGCGGAATTCGCGCTGGGCGTCGAGGAACTCACTTTGCGAGATCGCATCGCGCTCGCGCAAGGTGCGCTTGGTCTCGAAGTCCTGCCGCGCACGGTCCAGCTCGGCCTCGCGCTGGGCGATCAGCGAGTCGGTCGTGGAACGGAGGGCCTTTTGCTCGGCGAGCAGGGCCTGCAGGCGGCGGCCGTCGAGGCGGGCGATCACCGCGCCCTGCTCGACCGTATCGCCTTCGTTCACGAGGATCGCATCGACGGCGGCGCTTTCGCGGGCGGCCAGTTCGGCCCGGGCCACGGCCCGGAGCGAGCCGGTCACGTAATCGTGCGGCTGAAGCGGCACCTGCCGGATCGGAGCCGCCAAAACGGTGGCCGATTGAGCCCAGCCCTGCGTAGGAAGAAGAGCGAGCGTGGTGGCGGTAGCCAGAGGAAGAAGAGCTTGAAGGTGTTTCATTTTGACTAGATGGTCATCTACTAAGAAATGACGATTGAGCGTCTCGAAATAGGACATGAAGGCGCACATTTTTTGAAAAAAGTGCGTCAAGAGGACAGGCAATGCCCGTTAGGGCACAAATGGGGAGATCACCCGCCAAACGGCGGTCTCCCGATAATCACTTGGACGAGCTGCAGGGCCTTGGGCTGAACAGCCTCACCTGCGTCAATAGGATGGTTGCGTTTGAATGACGGCGAGTATGAGATGCACCCTACCACAGAATAGTTGACTGTCTAGTCAAAAATCGAGAAAGGCAAAAGAATCATTTGCCCACCAACTGGCCATCCTGCTTGAGGCCGAGGATACGCTGGAAGCCCGGCTTGAGGTCGCGCAGGATTTCCGGGTCGTTCCGCATCCGGGCCTGGCTCATCATACCGTCATAGAGGCAGTCGATCAGGCGCACGGCCTCATCGGGGTCGATCTCGTCGATCTGCTTTTCGGCAATCGCTTCGCGGATGGCGTTGCCGATGTAGCGGAGGTAGCGCTGGTTGATCTCTTCGATCTTTTCCGCCAATTCGGGCTCCACGCAGGCGCACTCGTTGGACATGCTGGTGAAGGGACAACCGAGCGCGCGCCCTTTGTCCTTCTGGATCTTGCGCACTTTCTCCAGCGCGTAGTCCGCATGGTCGAAGAGGCGTTGCAGCGGGTCTTTGGATGCAGAGTAGATGGTGTCGAGCTTGGCCCGCATCTCCTGCCAGGAAACGTCGAGCGATTCGATCGCCAGCTCCGTCTTCGACTTGAAGTAGTAGTAGAACGAGCCCTTCTTCACGTCGGCCGCCTTGCAGATCTGGTCGATCGTCAGCGAGGAGTAGCTGCGCTCCCACATCAGGTCGTAGATGGCCTCCAAAAGGCGTTCCTTCGCGTCGCTGGTACGTCCCATTATCTCGCAATATAGTTGACCAACTGGTCAAGTAAAGGGCAAATGCACAAATTGAGCCCTTATTATCAGAATTACTGAAGGCGCAATCGCCTTCCTCTAATCCACCAACGCCTGTCCGTAGATCCGGATCAGCTCCCGGCAATGGCGCTCGACCGTCCACGGGGCGGCCCAGTAGCGGCTGTAAGCGGTGCGGCGCAGCTCCTCCCCCCGCGGCAAGGTCTTCTTGATGGCCTCGGCGAGGGAGGCCGCATCGCCGCGCTCAAAGATCGTCCCCGTAACGCCATCCTGCACGTATTCGGTCGTCGCAATGCCATTGGGCACGATGACGGGGCAGCCGAGCGCCATCGCCTCCAGCGCAGTCAGCCCCGCCGTCTCATACCAAACAGAGGGGAACACGAGGCAGCCGGCGGTAGGCAGGAAATCCCAGACAAAGCTCTGCGGCTGCCAGCCGAGAAAGCTATGCTCAGGGTAACGCTCCTGCAGCTCTGCCAGCGCCGGGCCGTCGCCGATCAGCGTGACGGAACGCCCCAGCAGTCGCCCGGCCTCCGCCAGCAAGTGGCAGCCCTTTTCCGGGGAGATGCGACCGGCAAAGACAATCGGCCCGTCTTCACTCCAGGGCGCGAGCGGGCGCTGCTCGATGCGCATGGGCGAGGTGGGGACCTCTGCCGCCACCTTGGGCAGATGCGGGGCGAGCACCTTGCGCGTAAAGTCCGACGGGTAGACGATCGCGCGCAGATGGCGAGCCTTGCCCAGGATGTGCGCCTGCGAGAACGACCGCACCGAGCGCCAGAGCTTCATCGGGTACGAGCGGCTGTCGCAGTTGGTGGTCAGACAGCGCGCGCCCAGCGGCGACAGCGTGCAGATCTTTTGCGCCGGGTATTGGTAAAAAGCACCGTTGGGGCAGGCGCCGAAGTAGTCGTGCGCGGTGAAGATCCAGGGCAGGCCGGCGTGCTCGATCGCAGAGATGGCGGAGGGCGAAAAGACTTTTACCCAACCGTGCAGGTGGACGACGGTGCCCTCCTTGGGGCGCGATTGCAGGAGCGCCTCCAGTCGGCGCTGCACCTCGCGGTCGTGGATGCCGTCGATGGCCGCCTGCTTGCGATCCGGCCGGTCCAGGAAGGCTTCGCGGCCCAGCTTGACCACCTCCAGGCCACTGGCCTCTTCCAGGCGCGGATCGACCGCCTCGGTGCCGGAGATAAAGGTGACGCGGTGGCCCTGCCGGGCGAGGCCGAGCGCACTCTCGACCGCCACATAGGCGAGGCCGCCATTCACCACCCCGGTATCGGTGATGACAATGATATGGTCGAGGGACATCCGGCAGATTCGATGAGCAACAGGGCAAGGGCCGACCCGCCAAAACAGGCCTGCCCATGGTCGAGCGACAAGATTCGCCTGTTTTGCATGAAGCCCTCACCGAGGCAAGCCCAAAGGGCACCCCCGCCCCACCCGCCTAAACTTGTTAACTGAACTGCCGATATATAGGGACATAAACCCAATCCTCACCATGATGCCCCTTCCACCAAAATTCTGGGATCGCCTGATCCTGCTGCGGGGGTCATCGGCACAACACACGTATCCGCGCCCGTCTGCCGAAGATATGATGCGCTGGGTACCGGCGAAGGCCGTAGACCCCCGAGGACGTTTTGCCGCCTTGCAGAAGTTTCACGGCGGAGACTGCCTCAAAGACTGATCGGTCTGTTCTGGTTTGCCAGACCGTCCTCCCCGTGACACCTTTCGGGGATGCAAAAGCGACGCCTCGGCTCATCGAGCATCACCGTCTCTGAAATCTGCCTCGGCACCATGACCTTCGGGTCGACCTGCGACGAGGCGGAAGCCCACCGGATCCTGGACCGCGCCCTCGACGCCGGGATCGACTTTTTTGACACGGCGGAGATCTACCCCGTGCCGCCCGACATCAGCTATGTGCACCGCACGGAAGAAATCGTCGGGCGCTGGCTGAAGAACCAGCCCCGCGAGTCGATCATCCTCGCCACCAAGGTGGCCGGTGCCGCGCACGCGTGGTTTACGCCGCCTGTGCGCCACGGCAAGACGGCCCTCGACCGCCACCACATCCGTGCCGCGATCGAAGGCAGCCTGCGCCGCCTGCAGACAGACTACATCGACCTCTACCAGACGCACTGGCCCGACCATGACTTCGGCTACGAAGAGACCCTCGAAGTATTGCACGAGCTGCATGAAGAGGGCCTCGTGCGCGTGATCGGCAGCAGCAACGAAACCCCGTGGGGCACCATGAAGGCCCTGCAGGTGGCGAAAGACAACGGCGTGCGCCGCTACGAGACGATCCAGAACAACTTCTCCATCATCAACCGCCGCTTTGAAGACAGCCTGGCCGACATCTGTCGCCGCGAGGGGCTGAGCTGCCTGCCCTTTTCCCCGCTGGGCGGCGGCGTGCTCTCCGGCAAATACAACGCCTCGGAGCTGCCGGAGGGCGCCCGCTTTTCCCGCTACCTGAGCATGGGCCTGGAGCGGCAAAAACAGATGGCGGAGCGCTTCGTCAACGAGCGCAGCCTCGGCACCACGGCCGAGCTGATCGAGCTGGCCCGCGAGATCGACCTCCACCCCGTGACGCTCGCCCTCGCCTGGAGCAAGCAGCACGATTTTGTCGCCTCCACCATCGTCGGCGCCAACACCGTCGAGCAGCTCGAGCCCTCCCTCGCCGCCGCCGACGCCACGCTGCCCGCCGATGTGCTGGAGCGGATCGACGAAATCACGCGCCGCCACCCCTACCCGCTTGGCTAAAGGAACTGCGATGCACGGCCCCGATCCCCGGAACGTCCACCCGATGGAAGGCTTCCCGCAGGTGTGCTACATCCGCAACACCGTGCGCAACCCCAACATCGAGATCGGCGAGTATACCTACTACGACGACCCCGATGGCGCGGAAGACTTCGAGCGCAACGTGCTCTACCATTATCCCTTCATCGGCGACAAACTGGTGATCGGGCGCTTCTGTGCGCTCGCTCGCGGCGTGAAATTCATCATGAACGGGGCCAACCACAAGATGGCGGGCCTCTCCACCTACCCCTTCCAGATCTTCGGCCACGGCTGGGAAAAGGTGATGCCCGCGATGGACGAGCTGCCCTACAAGGGCGACACGGTGATCGGGCACGACGTGTGGATCGGCTACGACAGCCTGATCATGCCCGGCGTCAAGATCGGCAACGGCGCCATCGTCGCCGCCCGCTCGGTCGTGACCCGCGACGTCCCAGCCTACACCATCGTGGGCGGCAACCCGGCCCAGCCCATCAAGGCCCGCTTTGCGCCTGAAGACATCGCCCGCCTCGAAGCCATTGCCTGGTGGAGCTGGCCCATCGAAAAGGTTACCGCGCACCTGCCGCTGATCGTCGGCGGAGACATCGCCGCCCTGGAGCAGGCCGCATCAGCCTAAAGTCTTATTAAATGAACCTTTCCGTAGTGGCACCCTTCCAGGGTGCATCCTTTCTTTGGACGGTTACCTGCAGTGTCGGTTCGCATTGCGAACCTCAACTGCAGGCTAAGTGATGGCATCCCTTAGGGATGCTGCAACTTGTAGCAAGCCAGAGGCTTACCAGCTCTTAGCCCGGGGTTAAGGTCCGCAGTAGCGGACCGACACCCCGGGTTCTTCAGGATCAAGAATGCACCCCGGCGGGGTGCCACCATAGGGCCTACCAAGACCCGGATCAAGAGCACTCGCATCCGGCACTGTTCACTCAATATGACACTAGAGCATTTCAAGAGCAAGTGGCCGCGTTTTGCGCTGTTCAAAGCACCAAGCAAGCGCGGCAACAGGATTTTGAAATGCTCTAAGTACAAGCAATGGCCCTCCGCCTGTGCCGTGAAGAAAAACGAGCTCATTTCCTATGTTGTGTTATAGGTGGGTGCCCTGCGCACGAGCGATTGTCTTCCGATGGACGGCATGACAGGGACTCGCGGCTTTAGGCTCCCTTATTAAGCTTATCAGGGAAGAGCGCTTCGAAAATCTTCCGAACACCGCAGAGGGCCAAAGGAACCGTGAACATACGCAAACGGCCCCCGGCGTCAACCCGCAGTTTACAAGAAAAGGGGCAGATGCCGATTTCACCCTAAAGCAGGTAAAAAGCTGCCCATATCGGCTTTCACATCGCTTGCTCGCGCCGGGGTTTTTGCTCAATGTGCCTCGATGGCCGAAATGCCCTCCGACAAACCCGCCCCTGCCAAGCAGGAGCGCAAAGACCTCTTCCCCCTGCCCTGGGTGCTGATCTCGATCCTCATCTACATCCTGTTGCAGATGGCTTACCTCGTTTTTTTCAGCGGACGCTGAGCCGACCTGCGAAATTCTCCGCAAATGCGCTTGACGCTCAGGGAGATTTCCGCACGATCTTCAACTTTCCAGCATTGAGTCATTTGATGCTGAAGTGTTCTTGCTCAGGTGGTGGAATTGGTAGACACGCTGTCTTCAGGCGGCAGTGCCGCAAGGTGTAAGGGTTCGAGTCCCTTCCTGAGCACCACTTTCTTACTCACGGCCAACGTAGCCGGGGTATCCTTTTTCCCGTTGATCGGGCTCCTTGCAACTCGCTCGCAGAGAGGGATCTAAATGATCTTTTGCGTTGCGAATCTCGTGCAATCGAAAACAATACGTGCTTATGCCTACGGAAGTGGCAGCGCGCTCTAACCGCCAACAGGTCCACCAGCTCTCGGTCTTCGCCGACAACAAGGTGGGCCGTCTCAACGACTTGATCGGCCGTTTTGCCTCCCGCAACATCCACATCGCGGCTCTCAGCCAGGTGGATTCCACGGAGTGCTCGATCATGCGGCTGATCGTGAATTACCACGACGAAGCCAAGGCGCTACTGGAGGAGTTCAACTACACCTTCAGCGTCACCCCCATCCTCGTGGTCGAGCTGCCCTCCGCCGACGCCCTGCGCGAGGTGACTTGCGGGCTGGTAGAGGCAGAGATCAATATCCACTACCTCTACGCCTTCCTCACCCGCCCGATGGAGCGCACCGCCCTCGCCCTGCACCTCGAAGATATGGACCTGGCAGCCCAGGTGCTGATCTCCAAGGGGCTCAAGATCCTCGATCAGGCGGATATCGCGCGCTAGTTTCAGCGGCGAGCGCGGGAAAATGTCGTCGGGCGTGCTTTCACCGCCTTCGCGCCTTGGATAATTGCTTCCACGGATGTGCCGGGCTTAACGTGGAAGCCCCAATCCGACTCACCAGATGGAGAAAGGCGCCATACGACCAGCCCGGTGCCCCGCTGCTCCATCCTGATTGCGATCGATGAAATCCGAGCGGAAGCAGCCTCAGACTTTTGCCGCATGTGCTGGACAAGGGGCTCCTGACTCTCCGGCCAAACCCCTGTTTTCACATAGTAGTCGGCGACAGAGTAAAGCAGTTCCAGCTTGTCCATTGTAGCGGCGTCGCCGAAAGCGCAGCTGGCGGTTTCCGCCTCTGCCAGGAGGTGGCCAGGAGTCCCAGCTAACGCCAGGCTTACCAAGATCAAAAGCCACTTTAACGACGAAGGTATCACGCTGATTAACTTATACCAAACGTGTCGTGTGGCAAGCCCTTCAGTCCTTCGTCTTCACCTTCTCGAAAGCCTTCAGTGCCCGCTCGCGGCCCTTCTGGTGGTCGATGATCGGCCACGGATACGTTTCACCCAGCTCCACCTTGGCATACTCGCGCACATTTTCGGGGGCTTCCCAGGGCGCAGAAAGATACTTGGTGGGTAACTTGACCAGTTCCGGCACCCATTGGCGGATGTAGGCCCCGTCGGGATCGAACTTCTCGGCCTGCGTCATGGGGTTGAAGATGCGGAAGTAGGGCGCGGCGTCGGCCCCGCAGCCAGCGATCCACTGCCAGCCCAAGATATTCGAGGCCAGATCGGCATCGACCAAGGTGTCCCAAAACCACTGCTCGCCCTCCTGCCACGGCAGCAGCAGGTGCTTGACCAGCAGCGAGCCCACGATCATGCGCACGCGGTTGTGCATCCAGCCTGTCGCCCAGAGCTGCCGCATGCCGGCATCCACGATGGGATAGCCGGTCTGACCGCGTTGCCAGGCCTGCAACGCCTTTTCGTCCTGCGTCCACGGGAAGGCACGGAAGCGGTCGTTCATCGGCTCAATCACCGTCTTGGGGAAGTGGTAGAGGATGTGGTAGCCGAATTCCCGCCAAATCAGCTCTTTGAGGAAGGTATGCCCTCCCCCTTTCTCCGCCCGCTTGCCCAGCGCCGCCACCACCTCGCGCGGCCCGATCTGCCCCCAGTGCAGGTAGGGCGAGAGGCGTGAGGTGCCGTCCTCCGCCGGCAGGTTGCGCGCGTCGGCGTAATCACTGGCGGAATGCTGCACGAAGTCGTTCAGCCGCTTCAACCCGCCCTCGCGCGTAGGGTCCCAGGCAGCGTTAAAGCCCGCATCCCACGAGATCTTAGGCAACAACCCCAGCTCGTCCACCTTCAGGCTTTGCGGCCACTTGCCCGGCCCGATCGCCTGCTGCATGTCGACCTTTACCGGCTCGGGCAACGCGTGCTTCAGCACCTCCTTCGAGTAGGGCGTGTAGACTTTGTAGGGACCGCCGTCCTGCTTCGCGACCTTCCACGGCTCGACCAGCAGACTGGAGTTGAAGGAATCGACGTCGAAACCGGCGTCCTTCAGCGTAGTCTTGAGACGGCTGTCGCGCTGGATTGCCTCTGGCTCATAGCGGCGGCTCCAGTAAATCCGCTCCGCGCCGGTGTCCTTGGCCACATCGCGCAGCACCTGCTCAGCCGTACCCTGGCGAATCGTCAGACGCAGGTTGCAACCGGCGAGCTGTTGTTGCAGGTCGCATAAGGCATGGTGTAGCCACCACCGCCCTGCCCCACCGGGCGCGCGCCCACCCTCTTCGTCCGGGCTCCAGATAAAGAGCGGTACGACGTTGCGGCTTTGCTCAAGCGCCGCCGCCAAGGCCACATTGTCATCCAGACGCAGATCCTGGCGAAACCAGACGATGGTAGGTGCAGACATGGCCCCACCATAGGGCAGTCGCCGAGCTTCACCAGCCCGAGCACAAAAAAGCCGCGCATCGGGCAGATGAGCGGCGAAAACTGAACGGCAAGCGGTAGGCGGTCTACAGCTCGACCGTGACCAGACCGGCGGCCTTTTCGCGCGCGGCTTCGGCCAGCGGGGTGCTGAGGTAGCGCTCGGAAGGGCTGCAGCCCACCGTGACAATCGTCTTGCCGGCATTCTCCGGGCGCTTGGCCAGCTCGAGCGCGGCCCACAGGTTGGCCCCCGAGGAAATGCCGAGCGGCAAGCCGTCGTTGATCGAGGCGGCACGGGCGGTGTCGAAAGCGGCTTCGTTCGTCACCTTGATCACCTCGTCGATGATGTTGACGTTAAGGTTACCGGGGATGAAGCCGGCGCCGATGCCCTGAATCTTGTGCGGGCCGGGCTGGCCGCCGCTGATCACCGGGCTGTTTTCCGGCTCGACGGCCACCGTCTTCAGGCCGGGCTTGCGATCCTTCAGCACTTCAGAGACCCCCGTGATGGTGCCGCCGGTGCCTACCCCAGCCACAAAGATGTCGATCTTGCCTTCGGTCGCGGCCCAGATTTCCTCAGCCGTCGTGCGGCGGTGGACTTCCGGGTTGGCCGGATTGTCGAACTGGCTCGGCATGAAAGCCTTGCCCTCGCTCTCCACCATCTCGCGGGCCTTGGCGATCGCGCCCGGCATGCCCTTCGGCCCCGGGGTCAGCACGATCTCGGCACCCAGCAGGGTGAGGAGGATGCGGCGCTCCATCGACATCGTCTCCGGCATCGTGAGCACGCATTTGTAGCCCTTGGCGGCGCAAACGAAGGCCAGTGCGATGCCCGTGTTGCCCGAGGTGGGCTCGATCACGAGGCTGCCGGGCTTCAGGCGGCCATCCTTCTCAGCCGTCTCGATCATCGCCAGGCCGATTCGGTCTTTCACGCTGCTAAGCGGGTTGAACCATTCGGCCTTGATGTAGACGTCGGCTTCGAGACCGGCCGCCATGCGGTTTACCTTGATCAGCGGGGTATTGCCCACCGTGCGGATGATGTTGTCTGCGCGCAGTGCCATAGGTGCAAAGGGGTTAATTGGGTATGCTACCTAAGAGACTAAAGTATGAGTCCCTTCCTGCAACTCATTTTCGACATTTGGGCATGAAAAAGCCAGCCCCGATGGCAGGGCTGGCGGTAAAGCTGTCTCTGAAGGCCCGGAAATCAGCCGCCGACCGGGCCGAAAAGCTCGTCGAGCTCGGCCGCCGTCCACTGCTGGCCCTGGTCCGCCGTTTGCGAGCGGACTTCGGCAACCATTTCTTCCGTCACTTCAGCCGCGTTGTTGTTGAAGTCGGGCGTGGTACGGATGTAGGTGAGCACGGCCGCGACTTGCTGGTCCTTCAAGCGCTCGAAGGGCGTCATCGCATTGTTGTAGGTATTGCCGTTCACCGTCACTTCGCCCGCCAGGCCGTGCAGCACGACGGCGATCAGGCGCTCCGGAGCACCCTGGACCCAGTCCGAGCCGGCGAGAGGCGGATAAGTGCCCGGGATACCCTGGCCGTTGGTCTGGTGGCAGGCGACGCAGTTTTGCGCAAACGTGCGCTTGCCCAGCGCCATCATATCGACCTCCACGGGGCCTTCGTCGGCCGCCGCGCCCGCCACCTTGTCTTCATTATAGTGGAAGGGGTCGAAGCTGAAGGTGTACTTCGCCAGGTAGAGGCCAGCCCACACGCAAAGGAACATGACCATGGCGGTCAGGACGAGCGGCAGAGGCGCAAAGCTCTCGGTCGGCTCCGGACGCTCGCGCAACAGCTGGTTGTGCACGCGCTGCATGCGGGCATCCTCGAAGCGGTTGCCTTCGAAGGTGTCGCGCGACTCACCGTCCGGTGGATACTGTTTGCGAATGTCGTCGCTCATGCGGCTTTATTGCTCAAATTTCATTTCGGGGAGTTCGTACTCCTGCTGAAGGCTCAGCAGATACGCCACCAAGTCTTTCGCCCGCTGCGTGGGAACCAGCTCGTAGCCGTCCTCCAGCGCCCAATCGCCCGGCAGGACGATGGCTTCAGGGCTGGGCCCGCGCGTTTCCGAGATCTTCTGCTCTTCGAACAGGAACGCGTAAGGCGGCATGATCGAGTAAGGCGAAGTGATCTTGGGGTTGTAAAGGTGCTGGAACTGCCAGGTAGCGTCGTAGCGAATGCCCACATTGGCGAGGTCTGGCCCCGTCCGCATTGTGCCGAGCATCACGCGGCTCTGCATGATGTAGTCGCGTGCGACGGACTGGCGTTGCCCCCAGCCCCGTTCAAAGTCGGAACCGAAGCCCTTGCGGCGCACCTGCTGGCTATGGCAGTAGAGGCAGCCCATCTCTTCGTAGACACGCTGACCTCGCAGCGCGCTGCCCGAGACCATCTGCGGGTAGAGAGGCTCGTTGGCCTGGTTCAGGCCGGGGAGAACTACGCCGGTATCCGGGTCCTCGTAAGTGACGCCAGAAATGGGCGTCTCCGTGGCGTCCGTCAGCGTGGAGCTGACAGGGTCCAAATCATTCAGCTGGCGATTCGTAACCAACACGATCCCCGTCCAGGAGAACGCGAGGGTGAAGAAGATCCCCAAAAAGAGTAAAGGTAGACTACGCATTGGCTTCAGCAGTAGGGCGCGTCAACAAAGTAGGTTCGGAGGCTCGGCCAGCCTGCGACGGACGGAACAACATCCACATCACGTTGATGAAGAAGGCAAAGTGGCCGATCGTGATCAGGAAGCCCGAGATCGAGCGCAGCCAGTGCCACGGAATGCGGTCTTCCACCAGTTGTTGGAACGCATAGGCATAGCTGGAGCCATCGGGCGTCAGCGCGTTCATGTGCTCGCCAAAGAGCCAGCCACCGATCTGCAGCGCATTCACCATCAACAGGATACCGATTGCGGTCATCCAGAAGTGGGTCTTGATCAGGAAGGCGCTCGGCCATTCACGGTTGAGCAGGCGGGGCAGCATGAAGTAGATGCCGCCAAACATGATCATCGTGTAGAAGGCATACAGGCCGTGGTGCGCGTGCCCAACGGTGAAGTCCGTGAAGTGGGTATTCAGGTTCACATCGCGCAACGCCATGGCCGAGCCGATGAGGCTCACCACCGTATAGTTGATGGCCCCAAACACGATAAAGCGGATAGTCGGGCTGGCCCAGCCTTGGCGGTGCAGGCCCACGACCGTCATGTGGTGATTCAATGCCACCACAACGACCGGGATCACCATCATCACACTGGCGACCGTGCCGCAGGAGATAACCCAGGCGGGAACGGGGCCACCGATCAAGTGGTGCACACCAGCCCAGTTGTAGAAGAGGGCCAGCGTCCAGAAACCGTAGACGGAAAGATAATAGCTGTAGATCGGGCGGCCGAGCACCTTGGGAATCAGGTAATAAGCCGTGCCAAGGCCGATCGGAGTCAGCCAGAGGCCGAGCACGTTGTGCGCGAACCACCAGTTGGTCAGCGCTTGCACGACGCCCTTGGCGGGCTCGAACACGAGCAGGATCTGGGCGGCGCAGTAGAGCCAGGGCAGCCAGAAGAAGGCCGCCAGGATATACCACTGCGAGACGTAGACGTGGTCCGACTGGCGCCAGCGGAAGGCGATGATCGCCCAAACGCCGATCATGGCAAAGGAGATGGCCAGCAGCGGCGTCACGTAGGCCGGCATTTCGAGCCACTCTACCGCAATCATGTCGCCGCGCAGGATGCCCAAGACCCCGACCGTCACGCCGAGGTTCCAGAACACGCCGCCCGTCATCAGGATGTTGATGTGGCGGACGCGGGTACGGCAGAGGCGGGCCATGATCCACAGCGCTACGCCAAAGCCGGCGTTGGTGGCCCAACCGTAGATGACGCTATTAAGGTGAGCGGCACGAACGCGGCCGAAAGTAAAGGCTTCGAGATCGCCGAGGAACCCCGGGTTGGTGAACTTGATGGCGGTCAGCAGCGCGAAGAGCGTGCCCACCATCAGCCACAGCACGGAGGCGACCACAAAGAAGGTCCCGGGCAGACGCATGGAGCGGTCTACCTCGCTCAACCGAGCGCGGAGTTGCTCATGCTGCTCCGGCGCGGTGGGGCTGAGGGATTCCAGCAAAGTAGGAGATTGGCTGCTCATGGCAAAATTGGCAGGCAGGGTAGATTACTTCTTGCCCGGGAAAAAGTCGGTTTGAGTGCCTTCCGGCTCATCCTCATCGAAGATGACCCGGGCACTTTCTTCTAAATTATCGAACTGGTTGTTCTTCTTCGCCCAATAGAGCGCGAACACGCCGCCAAAGAAAAAGAGGCTGGCGAATACCGCACCTATGCCGATGTATTCCGGCCAGCTCATTGAGCCGCGTTACCCTCCAGCTTTTGCTGGTTTTCGGCCTGCAGTTGCTGCAGCGTCAAAGCCTTGGCGCGCTCGATGGGCACGCGGACTTGGCCGTTGGCCTGGTCGACCCACACGTAGCCCGTGGCGAGCTTGTTCTGGGCGGCGAAGACTTCTCGCTTGATCTGCAGGCGGGCGTCGCCACCGGCCTCGATGGAGTTGGTCCCTTGATTGGGGCCGTAGGCGATCAGCACGATGACGCCGAAGAGCAGGATAACCCCTACCCAACCGATCGCGGAAAACAGAATCTTGCGATCGGAGGGCTCCGGCTGATGGATATCAGTGTGTGCGTTACTCATTGGGGTTCAGCGATTCGAGGATGCGCGGGTCGCGGATCGGGACGGCCCGATACTGGTTGCTGCTGCGGAGGTAGGCCCAGATGAAGATGCACCCGGTGCCGAGGAACGTCAGCACGTCGACCGGCATGATGGAAAACGGACGGGTGAAGGTCTCGTGGTGATCACCCACCAGCTCCTGCGGCATGATGTTCCAGTAGAGGTCGACAATGTGGAAGGCCAGGATGTAGACCGCTGCGGCCAGGATGCGCCAGCCAAACTTGTTGGTGTAGAACAAGAGCCAGAAGAACGGGATGAAGAAGTAGCCGTAGATCAGCAGGCGGCTGATGATGTACCAGCTGTTCTTCGAGCCATCGGCGGCAAACTCGCGCATGTTGTACCAGAAGGTTTCTTCCGGGATGTTGGCGCTGTAGATGAGGAAGAACTGCGAGAAGCTGATATAGGCCCAGAAGATCGTGAAGGCCAACATGATGCAGCCCATCAGGTAAAAGTGCGGGCGCTTGACGATGCCTTCCAGGCTGCCGTTGCGGCGGGATTGCCAGAAGAGGGCAAGCACCGTGGCGGCGAGGCCGGCGCGCATGCTGGCAGCAAAGAACCAGACACCATACATGGTCGAGAACCAGTGGTAGTTCATGGACTTGAACCAGTCGATCGCGGCAAAGGTGGTCGCGAACGCACACAGTGGGATGCCGGCGGCGGAGAGCTTGCGAGCCCAGTGCACGTATTTGTGGTCACCCGTCTCGTCCATCTTGAGCGACCACTTGCGGAAGAGGTGCGTCAGGCCGATCCACACGGCGAACACGCCGAAGAAGCGGATGAGCAGGAAGGCGAGGTTGAGGTAGCCCGACTTGGCCTGATACAGCACGTCGTCAGCGACGGTGCCGTGGCCGCCGGGGGCTTCCTTGGCAGCGCCGAGCCACGTCCAGGCCACTTTGCCGCCTTCCGGGTTCATGATCACCAGGGCGATCAGGGGGAGGAAGCAAACGAGGAGCCACGGGGTGGCGGCGAAAAAGTGCTCGATCTGGCGACGCACCACGATGGACCAACCGGCATCAAAGAGATACCAGATCATCGTGAGGAAAAGGGTGCCGATAACGATGGACACCCAGAAGGAGGCGCCCACGAGCCAGCCGGAGAAGCTGCGAGCCGGGTCCACCTCGCTGCCCGTGACGAACAGGAGGATGGTGCTGAGGGCCAGCAGGATGGCGCCCGCGATCAGGAAGATCGTCGAGGGCTCTTTGCGGCCGCCCGCACTGGCGGCAATGGAGGGAGAGTATGTATCCGAGCTGCTGCTCATGGTCCTTAAAGGTCTTCGCGGTGTTCGGGGGGGACATCGTCGATGGTCGAGGCGGAGGCACGCTGCAGGGCGCGCACATACATCACGACCTTCCAGCGATCCTCAACGCGGATCTTGCTGCCGTAGGCATACATCGTGTTCTTGCCGTGGGTGATGGTGTTGAAGATCTCACCGTCGGGCTGTTCCATGATGCGGGTGTCCAGCAGGCTGACGATCGTGGCGAAGCCGTAACGCTCGGCCGCGACGACGCCTTTGCCGTTGCCCACTTCGCCGTGGCAGGCGATGCAGTAGATGTTGAAGAGCTCCTGGCCGCGGTCCATGTTTTCCTGGGTTAAGTCGACCGGGATGCCGTCGCCGAAAGCGTTGTTGGTGCCCAGGTTGCCAGCGCCGGTGGCCAGGTAGTCATCCTCGCGGAAGTGACCGTCGGGCTGGGTGTGCACGTAGTTTTCCTGGAAGGCGGTCAGGTGCGGCATGGTGCCGGGCACCGCCGGGCGGTCGTTGCGGCCGTCGGCGAAGTAGCCATTGCCAGCCTGTTCGAGGAACTTGGCCTGACGGTCCATGTCCGGGAAGATCTCCAGCGGAGCCTGGCGGAACTTGCAGCCGCGGAAGCCCATCAGCGAGATGAAGGCGATGAGGCCGAAGACGTAGATGACGAGGAACTGTTTCATCAGGCCTTCACCTCCTCTACATCTTCAAGCAGCACGACTTCGCTCGGGTGCAGCCCTTCGAGGAGGGAGCGGGTGCGAGCTTCGTCATACAGGGGATCGTCCACTTCGATTACGACGGCAAACTTGTCGTCCATCAGGCGGTGAAATTTCGAATAGTCCATCACCGGGTGGTGGTGGCGCGGCAGGCGATTGATGAGGAACATGCCGAGCAGGGTGCCGAAGGCCGACAGCAAGATCGTCAGCTCGTAGGCCACCGGGAAGGGGAACACGAAGCTGAAGTACGGCTTGCCCTGCACGATCAGGGGGTAGTTGACCTGCCCCATGAACCAGGCGATCGTCATACCCGTGGTAAAGCCGGTGATGCCACCCACGAGCGTGAAGGCGCCGACAAGGGAGCGGCGCAGGCCCATCGCTTCGTTCATCCCGTGAATGGGGAACGGCGTGATGCAGTCCCAGCGCTTGTATCCCGCGTCCCGAACGGCTTCGGCCGCGTGGTAGATCTCCTGGGCGGTATCAAAAAGAGCTAGAATTCCGTAGGGCTTGCTCATTCCGTCGGAGGCGTAATGTGGTGTTCGTGAGCGTGACCGTGCACATCGGCTTGAGGCGACACTGCCTTGATTTCCGCAAAGGCCATGAGAGGCAGGAAGCGGATGAAGAGCAGGAACAGGACGCTGAACAGGCCGAAGGTGCCAAAGAAGGTGAAGATGTCGACCACGGTTGGGCTATAGTAGTCCCAGTTGGCCGGCAGGAAGTCGTTGGCGAGCGAGGTGACGGTGATCACAAAGCGCTCGAACCACATGCCGACGTTGATGATGCAGGAGAGGATCCAGACCAGCCAGAGGTTTTCACGCACGGCCTTGAACCAGAAGAACTGCGGCGTGATCACGTTGCAGGAGATCATGATCCAGTAGGCCCAGGCGTATTGACCAAACGCACGGTTGACGAAGGCAAAGCCTTCATAGGGGTTCGCACCGTACCAGGCGATGAAGAACTCCATGCCGTAGGCGTAACCGACCATCGTGCCGGTGGCCAAACAGATCTTGGCCATGCAGTCGATGTGGCTCTGGGTGATGAGGTCTTGCAGGCCGAAGATGGCGCGCAAGGGGAGCATCAGCGTAAGCACCATTCCGAAGCCGGAGAAGATAGCGCCGGCGACGAAGTAGGGCGGGAAGATCGTGGTGTGCCAGCCGGGGAGGTTGGAAGCTGCGAAGTCGAACGACACCACGGTGTGCACGGAGAGCACGAGCGGTGTGCTGAGGCCTGCCAGGAGGAGGTAGGCCATTTCGTAGTTGTTCCAGTGGCGGTGGCTACCGCGCCATCCCATGGCCAGCACGCCGTAGAAATACTTGCGGAAGGTATACCAGCCGCGTTCCCAGCCTTGGGCAAATTTGCCGGTGATCAGCTTCATGCGCTCGGCGTGGACGCCGTGGGCGCGGTCGCGGATCGCCGCCAGGTCGGGGATCATGCCCATGTACCAGAAGAGCACGGAGACGGTGCCGTAGGTCGAGACCGCAAACACGTCCCACTCCAGCGGGGAGCGGAAGTTGGGCCATACCCACTGGTAATTGTGGAAGGGCGTGAGGAACCAGGCGAACCAGACGCGGCCGACGTGGAAGAGCGGGAAGATGCCGGCGCAGACCACCGCGAAGATGGTCATGGCCTCGGCGGCCCGGTTGATCGACGTCCGCCATTTCTGCTTCAGGAGGCATAGAATGGCGGAAATCAGGGTGCCGGCGTGGCCGATACCGATCCAGAACACGAAGTTGACGATGGCCCAACCCCAGAAGACGGGATTGCGCAAGCCCCAGACACCGGTGCCGGTGGAGACGAGGTAGATCAGGCCGGCGAGCGTGAAGCTCGCCATGAGGCATGCCAAAATGAAGGCGGTCCACCACCAGGTGGGCGCGTTTCCTTCGACGATGCCGCAGATCTTCTGAGTGATCCAGCCGTAGTCGCGCTGGTTCTCAATGATCTCACGCCGGGGCATGTTGGCCGGGCGTACCTCTTTGAGGACGGCCGGCTCCTTGGCGGAGGCATGAGCTGTACTGTGTGCGCTGCTCAAGGTTATCGATCGTTAAAGGTTAGCGTCGGTTTAGTGGTGATGCTCATCGCCGGCGGCGTGGTCATGGTTGTCGTGGCTGTCGTGCGCTTCGGCGTCGTGGCCGTGGGCGGCATGTGCCTCATCGCCATGGGCTCCGTGGTCCCCGCCGCTGGCACCTTTGTATTCCTTGTAGCTCAGCGGCTCGGAATAGTCGGGCATCTTCGGGTTGGGGTTGCGGAGGCGCGCCATGTAAGTGGTGCGCGGGCGGACGTTGAGGTAGCCGAGCAGCGCGTAGTCGCGGTCATTCGCCTTGGCCTTGGAAACCGCCGTGTTGGCGTCGGAGATGTCACCAAAGGTGATGCACTCCGTCGGGCAGGCGTTTTGGCAGGCGACGCGCACGAGGCCGTCGGGGATGTGAATGTTGTTGCTATCCTTGGCCTTCACCTTTTGGGCGATCTTGGCCTGCTGGATGCGCTGGACGCAATAGGTGCACTTTTCCATCACCCCGCGCATACGGACGGTCACGTCCGGGTTGCGCTGCATGGCTGCGAGGGTGCCGCCTTCGGTCTTGTACTTGTCGGTGCCGAGCGGCCCAGCATACAGCTCGTCGACATTGCGCTTGTTGTAATCGAAGAAGTTGAAGCGGCGGACCTTATACGGGCAGTTGTTCGCGCAATAGCGGGTGCCGACGCAGCGGTTATAGGCCATCACGTTGAGGCCCTGGCTGTCGTGGACGGTCGCATTGACGGGGCAGACCTGCTCGCAGGGGGCGCTTTCGCAGTGCACGCAGCCCATGGGCATGAACGAGGCCTGCGGGTTGGCCGGGAGCGAGACGCGGTTCTGCTCCATGTCGCCGGAGCTGAAGTAGCGGTCGAGGCGCAGCCAGTGCATTTCGCGGCCCATGGCGGTCTGCTCCTTGCCGACGATCGGGATGTTGTTTTCCGATTGGCAGGCAATGATGCAGGCGTTGCAGCCGGTGCAGGTGTTCAGGTCGATGCTCATCCCCCACTGTTGCTCGGGGATGAACTTTTCCATCGCGCCTTCCTTCTTCCAGGCGGAGACGTTGGGCGGCGGGGCACCGAACTCGGGGTGCTCGTAAAGGCTGTTACCGCGGGGCTGCTTGAGGGACTTCTCTTGCAGCGACATGTCTTTCGCCGTGCCGTAGATGGGCGGCGAGTGCGATTCCATGCCCACGTGGTCGACCCAGTCTGGATGCTCGGCGTGGTGCGAGGCGTTGGCTTCGCGCACGATGGCGCGGCCTTCCATCGACCAGTGCTGGCTGGTGTTGGCCAGCGGGTAGCGCTCGGCGAGGACGGTCATCTTGGCACCGATGCGGGCGCCGGGCGAATCGCTATGGGTCAGCGGGTAGGCGTTGAAGCCTGTGCCCTTGCCCACGCGGCCCACCTTGCTGCGGCCGTAGCCGAGGGTGATGACCACGCTGTAGTCGGGCAGACCGGGCATGATGTAGAGCGGGCCGCGGATGGTGGTGCCATCGAGGCTCAGCTCAGCCACCGGGCTGGTCTGGGTGTCCTTGGTAAAGGAGTTTTGCTGCTTGGCAACGCCGCCGATGAGGAACTTGCCGTCCTTGGTGCTGTAACCGCTTTCCTCCGCCAGCTTGGGGCTGATGAGGATGGCGTTGTCCCAAGTGAGCTTGGTCATCGTGTCGGGCACTTCCTGGAGCCAACCGTTGTTGTTCCAGAAGCCGTCGCCGACGCTGTCGCTGGGCTTGATGCGGACTTCGAGGGCGTCCTTGCCGAGGCGCGGGGCGCTGAAGTCGAACCCGCCGAGGCGGCTGCGAATGGCGCCAGCCGTGACCGTGGCGTTGATGGCCGGGAAACGGCGATCGAGCAGACCACCGTCGGCCAGGAAGCGGTTGAAGGCTTTGGCCCTGTCGGCTTCCTGGGTAAAGGCACCGAAGGTCTCGACGACGAGGGCGTAGGTGTCGGAGGTCTGCTGGCCGCCGAGGCGGGCCACGACTTCCAGCTCCGAGATACCTTCGAAGAGCGGGAGGATCATCGGCTGCACCGGCAGCAGGGCACCGTAGTAGCTGAGGCCGTCGCTCCAGCTTTCGAGGTAGTGCGTGCTGGCGATGTTGACCTGCGAGAGGAGGGAGGTCTCGTCGTAGTAGTAACCGTGACGGATGACCTGCTTGACCTTCTTTTGCAGGGCTTCCCAACCGAGGTTGGCCGGGGCATTGTAAACGGGGTTGCCGCCGAGGATGATCAGCGTCTCGACTTCGCCAGCGTCCATCGCCTGCCCAAGCTCCTGAATGGTCAGGGCTTCATCGGCGGGCAGCTCGACATACTGGACGGTGTGGCCGACTGCGCCGAGCTGGGCGTTGATCAGCTGGACGAGCTGGTGCACCGGAGCCGGCAGGTGGGCACCTGGGTGGACAACGGCGTGGCCGGCGTTGGCGAGCAGGTCGGCCGCACATTCCTTGATCCAGGAGGCGTCGATACCGGCGCTGGCGCCTTGTTCGCGGAGTTGCTGGACGAGGCCAGCGTCCCCACCCTTTTGGCTGAGCACTTCCGCCGCAATCAGGGCGACGAAGGCCGGCATGTGGGAGGTGGGCAGACGCAGACGGTGATCCGCCATAGCACCGGTCGCCGTAAAGGCGCTCTCGGCGAGGTAGAGGCGGTTCATGTTCTTCGCGTCGGCCTTGTTCTCGACCTTGCGGCCCTTGGCGTAAGCACGCGCGAGGCCGAGGGAGCCGGGCTCCTGGGTCGTGAAATCGCTATCGACGGCGAGGATGACCTTGGCCTGCTCGAGGCTGTAGAGCGCACGGGCCGAACGACCGAGGGCCTGACTGAGAGCCTTGTCGGGATTCGTGCGGCCGGCGGGGGCGTATTCGGCCCAGCGCAGGCGCGGCATCTTTTGCTTGAGCTGCTGGGCGAGGCGGCGGCGGGTCGGCGAGCTGCTGGGCTCGGCGAGGATCGCGAGGCCTTGGCCGCCCGTCTGGCCAAACTTGTCACCCACTGCTTTGAGCACGTCCGCGACTTCGGCGCTGCTGATCCGGCGATTGTTCGCGCCGGAAGAGGCCGTCATGCGGTCGGGATCGTAAAGGTTGAGCACCGAAGCCTGAGCGAAGGCGTTCATGCCGCCGCCGTAGAGCTGGTAGCCGCGATTGCCTTCGAGGTGCGTCGGGCGATTCTGGTGGGTTTCGACCACCAGCGGAATGCTGTCGACAGCGTCCGGGAAGGAGGTGGTGTAGAAAACCGGCAGGCCCGGGATGCTATTCTCCGGCTGGCGGGAATAGGGAAGGATGTTGGCTTCCGGGCGGCGGCAACCGGCAAGACCGATGCCGGCGGCACCGAAGGAGGCCGCCATGATCTTGAGGAAGTGGCGACGGTTCACGCCGGTGGCTTCCGAGGCGCCTTCCGGGAATTCGCGGTGGAGCCAGTTGCGGAAACCTTGGGTGTCGGCGAGTTCGTCAAGGCTACGCCAGTAGCTCTTGCCCGTCGTGCCCGCCCCGGAGGCGGAAGAGTTTTGGAAGTCCTGAATCATCGGTGACAACCCGAGCAGCTTTGGGGAGGATTAATGTTCCAGTCGACGACCCGTTCGTGCGCCTGTTCCAGGAACGCTTCACGGTTTTCCGGTTGCCAGGTCAGGTCGTAAACCTTGTCGAGCGGGCGGACGTGTTGGTCGGCATTGCGGTGGCAATCGAGGCAGAAGCCCATCGAGAGGGGCTTGTCGTGCCAGACTTCCGTCATCTCGTTGATCTGGCCGTGGCATTCCACGCAGCTCACGCCACGGTTTACGTGCACGGAGTGGTTAAAGTAAACGTAGTCGGGCATCTCGTGGATGCGGACCCACTCGACCGGCTCGCCGCTCTCGAAGCTTTCGCGGATCGGGGCCAGGGCGGGACTGTCGCGACGCACCTGCGAGTGGCAGTTCATGCACGTCTGCGAATCCGGCACATTGGCATGGCCCGACTGGTCGACATAAGAGTGGCAGTAGCGGCAATCCAGGCCAAGCTGATCGACGTGGATCTTGTGGCTGTAATAGACCGGCTGGTGCGGCATGTAGCCGACACGGGTGTATTGCGGCGGGTAGTAATACCAAACCGCTGCAGCTACCGTGCAGGCCAGTACAACCAGGACCATAATGACCTGGAGCGGCACACTGTTAGCGGAGCGCGAAAAGATGTTGGGCATGAGATCTCCGAAAAATGGCTTACCGTTGATCGGCCTGGTAAGGGACCGACCGCTTGTCGCGCTCCAACTGGCGCGGCAAATCCGACGCTTCAGTCGATCGTGTGGGCTCTTTCTGCGGCGTTTGACCTTTCACCAGGGAGACCCCGGCGAGAAGTGCACCAGCCGACAGCAGGAAACTTTTACGCGAAATTCGCTCTTGTGCCATGGTTGATGGTGAGACGTGAGAATGTCGAAGCTGCGACGCCGACCTCGCATCGCGATTGAAAGCCGGAATTACGTGTGTATCCCGGGATCAAGGCAACAGAAAAAAATGAACGAGATGGGGAGAACTTCTATTGCGACAGAATCTCACACAAGGCGCTCACTACTCGGTAGTTATCTGCATCCTACCGGAGGCCGCTCGGCTACTGGCCCCACTGGGCAAATTCTGTCAAGGAGGTCGCAGACCCTGCATTTATGGCGCTTAAGCAGCCCATCAGGGTGGAAAATATTGCACAGGGTATGGTCAAGTTTTCCCAAATAACCGGAGCTAATGCTAAAAATCAGCCACGGTTTTACTTCGTCTTTACCCGAGAGGCGGCTGCAGGCAGGTAGGGATTGGCTGCCGCCAGCGCACGGGCTGAGACGAGGAAACTGGAAACGACCATCAGCAGGGCCGCCGCCACTGGGTGCAGCCACCCCATCGCGGCCAAGCCCATACCGACTATATTATAGCTGGCGGCAAAGCGGAGATTCCAATGGACGACCTTGCGCACGTGGCGCGAGAGCTGCACCGCCTGAGGGAGCGCGGCCAGCGAGTCGCCCAGCAAGACGGCCTCGGCGGTGGAGCGCGTAAGAGCTGAGCCGCTCCCCATCGCGATGGCCGTGACGCCTGCCGTCATCGCGGCCGCGTCGTTGATGCCGTCGCCCACGTAGAGCCAGGCCCCCTCCCCCACCAGCGCGCGCACCCGGCGCTCTTTCTCCAGCGGGTCGAGCCCTGCTTCGACCGGGGCCCCGCCGATCTCCTGCCAGCGCGGCTGCGGGTCACCCGTCAGCACCCGCCCGGAGAGCCCGAGGGCTTGCATCGCGGTCATGGCTTCGGCCGCATCGGCCCGAAGACCTTCCACCAGATGGATCTGTGCCACCGACTGGCCATCGACCAGCACCCAGATCTCGCGGTGCTCGCTCGCCGTGGCCCAGGCTGGGCGTTGCGCGAGCAGTTCGAAGCTGCCGATCGACACCGTGCGGCCTTCCACGCTTGCCTGCACGCCGAGCCCGGGCAGGAGCTGCGTGTCCTCCACCGACAGGCGCTGCTCGGAGGCGGTGGCAAGGGCTCGCGCGACCGGGTGCGGCCAGAGGGCTTCGACCGAGGCCACGGCAGTGGTGATCCAAGCTCGTTCGGCTTCGGCGGCGGGGGCGAACTGCCAGTTCGTCACCTGCAAGACGCCTTCGCTCAGGGTGCCCGTCTTGTCCCAGACGACGCCCTCGGAGAGCGCCAGACCGTCGATCACCGTGGCAGAGCGCGCGACGAGCCCGAGCTGGCTCAGACCATACAGCGCACGCCACACTGCCAGAGGCGTTGCGAGGCCCAGGGCACAGGGGCAGGCAACCAGCAGCACCGCCATGGCGTTGAAGAGCCCTTGCCACCAGACGGCCCCGGCGAGGGTCCAGCCCACAAAAGTCAGTAGCGAGACGCACACTACGATGGGCACAAAATAGCGCATCAGGCGGTCGGCCTGGGCCTGCAGCCGCGAGGGGCGCTCACCCGCTTGCTCGACCAATGTGAGGATTTCGTCGAGCTGACGAGACCGCGTAGCACGGGGGCGAATAATGAAATGGCCGTCGACGGAATAGGTACCTGCCAGCACCGTATCGCCTTTTTGGCGCACGACCGCATCGGGCTCGCCGGTGAGGCTGGTCTCTTGCACGTAGCCCCGCCCGCCCACGACCTCGCCATCTACCGCGATGGGTTCGCCCGGGTGCACCACCACGCGGTCGGTCTCCGGGTCGACCAGGCCGACGGCCACTTCGCGGCGCCCTCCCCCATCGGTAGCCACCCACGTGGTCGAAAAGGCATCGCGCAGGGCGGCGAGCTCTTGCTCGATCTTGCGCCGCTGCCGCGCCCCCACGAGGCGCCCGATGGTGTATATAGAGAGTACTACGGCCACGATCTCGTAATAGACACTCGTCTGCCCGGTGAAGGTCGAGACGAGAGAGCCGCCCAGCGCGCCCATCATGCTCAGCGTAAAGAGCGACTCGATGGTGACTTGCCCGCGCGTGAGAGCCACCCAGGTGGCACGAAGCAGCGGACGCCCGAGCAGGGCCAGCGGGATGAGCGCCGAAAAGAGCAGCCCCCCGTGAATACACCAATACATCGGGCTGCCGAAGGCGGGGGCCTCCCCAGCCAGCCGAGCATTATTATAACCGAGGCCGAAGGTCATCCCCTGCCCCACGAAGACGAGGGCGATGGCCAGCTTGAACCATTCGCCCGACTGGTCGCGGTCGCTGACCGGGTCGAGCAGGCCGGCAGCCGTCGGGCTGGCGCAGGCGCAGCCAATCACGGTGGGACGCAGGGATGAGGCCGAGGCGGATCGTCCGGACATGCTCCCAATGTGGGCGATCCAAGGCGGTTCGACAACTCTTCTGGTCGAGCTGCGGAAGGACTCCCGTCTTAAATTTCGGTAAACAATGGGTTTTTCGTTTGCCGAGAGGCGCGTGCGGGCCTTTAGTCCACCGGTTAATCATGACGGATGCTTTCAAGATGGGCGTTCTCGCGCTGGAGGACGGAAGTGTGTTCCGCGGTCGGGCCTTCGGGGCTACCACCACCGCGGTGGGCGAAGCGGTTTTTAATACTGCGATGACGGGTTACCAGGAGACCATTACGGACCCCTCCTACTACGGGCAGATCGTCACCATGACGGCCCCGCAGATCGGTAACTACGGCATCAGCCTCGACGACAACGAGAGCGATCGGCCGCAAGTCTTTGGCTTCGTCGTCCGCGAGCTCAGCCGCGTTTCGAGCAGTTGGCGCGCGTCGGAGACGCTCGACGGCTGGTTGCAAGCCCACGGCGTGCCCGGCGTCAGCGGCGTCGACACTCGCGCGATCACCAAGCGCCTGCGCGTGCACGGCGCCCTCAAGGCCTGCATCAGCACAGAGGGCATCTCCGATGAGGAGGCCGTCAAGCGCGCGCGCGAGTGGACCGGCCTCGTCGGGGCCGACTATGTGCGCGAAGTGACCACCAAGGAGGCGTTCGACTGGAACAGCCGCCAGGTGGATGCCACGCCGTTTACGGTGCCCGGCACCCAGCTGATCGCCCCGAGCATGGAAGGCCGCAAGCGTTACAAGGTCGTCGCCTTCGACCTCGGCGCGAAGTACAATATTTTCCGCAAGCTGGCCTACCATGGCTTCGACGTGACGGTGGTCCCGGCCACGATGAGCGCCGAACAGGTGAAGGACCTCCAGCCCGACGGCGTCTTCCTCAGCAACGGCCCGGGCGACCCCGCGCCGCTGACCTACGTGCACCAGACCGTGGCCAAGCTGATCCAGGAATACCCGACCTTCGGCATCTGCATGGGCAACCAGATCCTGACCCACGCCCTCGGCGGCAAGACCTACAAGCTGAAGTTTGGCCACCGCGGCGCCAACCAGCCGGTCAAGAACCTCGAAACGGGCAAGGTCTCGATCACCTCGCAAAACCACGGCTTTGCGGCCAGCCCACAGGAAGTGGAGCAGCGCGGCGGCATCGTGACGGAGATCAACCTGAACGACGGGACCGTCGAAGGCCTCCGCCACAAGGACCTGCCCTGCTTCTCGGTGCAGTATCACCCGGAAGCCTCCCCGGGCCCGCACGACAGCGACCCGCTCTTCGACGAGTTCCACCAACTGGTGGCCAAGGTCAAGGGCGACAAGTAAGCAAGATCTTAGATCGACTTTCAGCGCAGCATCCGCTCCCGGATGCTGCGTTTTTTTTTGCAGCCTGGCGTCGCCCGCATCTACAGGGCTCCCCACCCCAGCATCAGGAGGGCTTTGAGGCTCCACGCGACGAGGCGGCCACGGTTCACCACGAGCAGGCGGCCGATCAGGGCAGGCTCGGGGCGTTGCTCCAATTTCTGATGCAGGGGGACTGCGCCCAACCCGGTCGTCAGCCAATTCGTCACCACCAGGCCGATCAGCATGAGGCGGAGAGCTAGCGGAAGGCTACCGTCGAAGCACAATGCTACGGTTGCGATCAGTTCGGCCAGCATAACGGGCGCGACAACCCAGCCCATGCGACGCGCATGTTGGGCGTGGTAGGCCGGCCAGCACTCGGCGGCCACCTGCCGAAAGAGCGGGTAGAGCGCGAGGTGCACCGTCCAGATCAGGCCCAGCAGGAAGAGGCCGCTTGCGCTTGAAATCTGCCATGCCCAGTTCATCCTCGATCCTTTAACCCTGATCACGCATGAGTGCCGAGCCAAATCAGGTGGTGGGAGTCGACGGGTGCCGCAGCGGCTGGATCGCGGTGGCAGGTGGCGCGGAGCCGACGACGATGCGGGTCTTCGGCTCCGTGCAGGAGCTATGGGAGGCTTACAGCGACGCCTCTACCATCGCGATCGACATGCCCATCGGCATGGCCAGCGGGCGCCAGCGGAGGGCCTGCGACCGCGCGGCCCATGTAGCCTTGCGCTTGCGACGGGGCGCGCCGAGTCGCGTCTTCCCGGTGCCGGTGCGCGAGGTGCTGGCGCTGACGGTGGATGCGCCGTACGCAGAGGTGTTGAAGCTGCACCGGCAGGTGGGTGGGCGCGGGCTCAGCCAGCAGGCTTATCACATCTTGCCGAAAATTCGCGAACTCGATGCCCTGCTCCAGGCTGTCCCAGACGCCCGGGAGCGAATTGTCGAAGCGCATCCGGAGATCGCGGCCGCAAGGCTGAACGGCGGGGTGCCGCTGCCGCCGAAGAAGGAGAGCGCCGGTTTTGAGCGGCGGCTACAGGTGCTGGAGGCGGTCATCCCGCGCGCAAGGGAGCTCTATGCGACCTGGCGACCTTTGATCCGGGGCGCAGCTCAGCCGGACGACTTGATCGACGCCTTGCTCTGCTGGCGGGTGGCCCGACGCCCGAGGCAAGAGCGGGGCACGTTGCCGTGGGGCCCCACGCCGCACGACGCCACCGGGCTGCCGATGCGGATCGTGTTTTAGAGCCCCAGCAGGCGACGGGCGTTGCCTTGCATCACCAGCGAACGCGCTTCGAGATCGGTGATCTCGGCTTCGGCCTCCTGCACGAGGTGGGCAAAGGAAGGCTCCTTCTCCGTGCGGGGGTAGACGCGCAGGGGGTAATCGGTGCCGAAAAGGATCCGCTCGGGGCCGACGAGGCCGAGCACGGTCTGCCAGACGCGGCGGTCGTAGAGCAGCGGACTGGCGGCGGTGTCGAAGTAAACATTGTGGAGCACCTTGCGCACATGGCGGTTGAGGAAGTAAAAGGGCAGCCCCCCACCCCAGTGGGCGAAGACCAGCGGCAGCTCCGGAAACTGCTCGGCCAGCCAGAAGTAGTCGGCCAGCGGGGTCTCGATGCGGCCCGGGTAGTCGTGCCCTACCGGCTCGGTCACGTGCAGGGTGATCGGGACGTGCCGCTCTTGCGCGAGGGCGCAGATTTTCAGCCAGGTGGCATCGGTTCGCACGTTGAAGCCCTGCACGGTGGGCATCATCTCACCGATGCCCTTGCAGCCTTGGTCGAGCGCCCAGACGAGTTGCTCGTAGGCCAGTTCGCCGGCGGCAGGTTGAACGGTGGCAAAGGGGACGAAATGCTCGGGGTCCTGCCGTGCCCACTCCAGAAACAGCTCGTTTTGCCAGTGGCAGGTGCGCTGGTGGATCCAGTACCAGCCTTGCAGCACGCTCTTCTCGACGCCCCCGGCATCCATCGCGGCGACCATGGTTTCGTGGTCGGCCCAGCCCTGCGGCCCGCGCGTCACGAGCAGGCCCCAATAGTGCTCCCCCTGCTCGGCCGCCCATTGAGCCGGGGCCTGCGCGACCTCCGTCGGGTAGCGGTGAGTATGCCAGTCGATGTATCCAGCCATGAGAGTCATGAACTTGCCATACCAGCGAAGAAGTGGCTGACGATCCAGATCAAGAGCAATATCGCAATCACCCACAGGAGATAATGGAACATGGCCGCCGAAAGGCCAAGTAGCAGCGCGGTTTCCGAGATGCGCCGCTCTTCCCCCCGAATCAGAGAAGCCAGGCCACATGCCGATCCGATCATGCCCAAACCAATAACGCCCATATATAGGTACTGCGTCTTCTGCTTTTCCTTCGGCTCCGATTCAGGCTCAGGCTCTTCCTGCTTTCTGAAAGTAAACGAAAGGAGGGGATCTTTCTGCTCACCCAGCGTAACCACCGTAGAGTGCTTCTTTTCCTTTTCCTCGACCCCAGGCAGCTCAATGCTGCCGCGAATCCATGGCAGCAGCAGGGCGCCGGTCAGTGCAATCCATCCCACCATACAACCTGCCGCACCCCAAGGGCTTCGATTTGAGGATTTCATAGTAATGACAGGTTTTAGCATATGCTCCTGCCCCTCCCGCACGAGCACAAAAAAAGCCTGATCCGGTGCGCGGATCAGGCTGAAAGGTGTTTTGCGAATCCTGGGACCAGCAGCGCTTAGGCGCCGATCTGGAAGCGGGCGAAACGCTTCACAACGATGTTTTCGCCCATCTTGGAGATCTGTTGCTTGATCAGCTCGGTGATGGTGATGTCCGGGTTCTTGACGAAGGGCTGCTCCATGAGGCAGATCTGTTGATAGACCTTCTCGATCTTGCCTTCGACGATCTTCTGGACGATGTTCGCGGGCTTACCTTCGACTTGACCGGCGGCGATTTCGCGCTCCTTTTCGAGGAGTTCGGCCGGCACTTCTTCGCGGCTCACACAGACGGGGCTGGCGGCGGCGATGTGCATGGCGATGTCGCGCACGAGGGCCTTGAAGTCGTCGGTCTTGGCCACGAAGTCCGTCTCGCAGTTGAGCTCCACGAGCACGCCCACCTTGCCACCCATGTGGATGTAGGATTCCACCAGGCCGTCACCGGCTTCGCGGCCCGACTTCTTGTCGGCGCTGGCGATGCCCTTCTTGCGCAGGTAGGTAATCGCCTCTTCTACGTTACCGTTGGTTTCGAGAAGGGCTTTCTTGCAATCCATCATGCCCGCGCCGGTCTGGGCGCGGAGGTCGGAGACCATCTTAGCGGTGATTTGGCTCATAAGTCGTTACGGAGAGGATAAGTCGGAGGAGGAAAGAGCAGTCTTTACTCGTTGTCGCTGCTGTAGGACTGGGGCACTTCTTCGGACGCGCCACGCGGGTTCACGGGCACGACTTGCTCTTCGGTCGCGGGAGCGGCGATGACGTTGCCCACATTGCGGGGCTGGATCGTCTCGGGGCTTTCGCGGCGGGCGAGGCCGGCCTGGATCGCGTCGACGATCGTCTCGACGACGATGCGGATCGACTTGATGGAGTCGTCGTTACCCGGGATCGGGTAGTTGATCACCGTCGGGTCGCTGTTGGTATCGACGAGGGCGACGAGGGGGATCTGGAGGCGGCGGGCTTCTTCGACGGCGATGTGTTCATTCTTGGTGTCGATGATGAACATGGCGCCGGGCATTTCGCGCACGTTGGCGATGCCTTCGAAGTTGCGGGTCATGCGGACCATTTCGCGACGGATCGCGGCCACTTCCTTGTTGTGCATCTTGTCGAAGGTGCCGTCAGCTTCCCACTTCTGGTACTTCTGATACTTGTCCATCGAGCGGCGCACGGTGGTGAAGTTGGTCAGGGTACCGCCGAGCCAGCGGGCTGCGGCGTAGGGCATGCCGCAAGAGTTGGCGGCTTCGCGGACGATTTCCTGGGCTTGCTTCTTGGAGCCGACAAAGAGGATATCCTTGCCGCTGGCGACGAGGTCTTCGACAAACGCGGTGGCCTTCTCGAGCTGAGCGTAGGTCTTCTCGAGGTCGATGATGGAGATGCCGTGGCGATTGTCGTAGACGAACTTCTTCGCCTTCGGGTTGTAGCGGCGCACTTGGTGGCCAAAGTGAACGCCGGCGTCCAGGAGGTCTCGGATCGTGATATTCATGTGTCGTACTTGCCCCATCCCTCTCGGGACAAGCTGGCGCAGGGGGGGGCGGTGCCAGCTTTATTTTTCGTTGGTTATTGGTGGTTTCGTTCTTTTCCAGCCCGGGAATTCCGTGCGCGAAAAGGTGAAAAGACAACCGCCCGCGCGCGGGGTGGCAAGCGAAAAGTCGGCCCGAGGGTAAACTTGCCCCTTCTGGCCTGGTTCTAACGCAAGCGATGGCAGCTTCAAAGCTCTTGGCGGCCGTTGGCGAGGGCGTCGGCCAGGGTCTTGCGCAAGACGTCGATCGAGAAGGGCTTGCCCAGATAGCCGTCGAAGCCGAGGCGCTGGAACCGCTCGGACTCGCCCGGCAGGGCATGCGCGGTGAAGGCGAGGATGGGGACGCTTTGGTAGGGCTCGATCTCTCGCATTTCCTGCATGTATTGGATGCCGGCTTCGCTGGTTTCGAGGCTCAGGTCCATGAGCACGAGGTCGAACGGGCGTTGCTTGGCCAGTTCGAGCGATTCGGCGCCGGTGGAAGCGAGGGCGACGTCGTACTGGTCTTTGAGCAGCATCCCGAGCAGGCGCTGGGTGCTGGGGTTGTCTTCCACGGCGAGGATCGAGCGCCGGGCATCGCTGCCTTCCGCTGCTTGCTGCGGCTCGGTCTGGCGCGGGTCGGAGGTGAGCGGTTTCGGGCTTTTCATTAATGAAACGGTAAAGGAACTGCCTTTGCCTTCCTCACTTTCGACGTGGATTTCGCCTCCCATGAGGCGGACCAGCTGACGGGTGATGGTGAGGCCGAGGCCGCTGCCTTCGATCTGGCGGGTTTCGCTCTGGCGCGAGCGGGTGAAGGCGTCGAAGATGTGCGGGATGACGTGCTTGGGGATACCGAGCCCGGTGTCTTCCACTGCCACGTAAAAGCGGTCGGACTGCTCCCAGAGGCGGACGGATACGCTGCCTTCGGCGGTGAACTTGAGGGCGTTGCCGATCAGGTTCATCATCACACGAGTGAAGGCGGCGCGGTCGACCATGCCGGAGACGGGCTCGCGGCAGTAGGTGTAGCTAAATTCGATGCCTTTTTCGTTCGCCTGCGAGCGGAAGAGGTCGACCAGCTCCTCCAGCTCGCCGCGGATGTCGATCGGCTCGCGCTTGAGCGGGGATTCGCCGCCTTCGAGGCGGGCGAGGTCGAGCACGGAGTTGAGCGTATCCATCAGGCGTTTGCCGCCGCTGCGGATCATGGCGGTAATCTCCTTGATCTCGCCATTACCGTGCAGGTCGAGCACTTCCGCAAAGCCGAGGATGGCGGTGAGCGGGGTGCGGATGTCGTGGCTCATGTTGGCGAGGAAGACGGACTTGGCGCGGGCGGCTTCTTCGGCCCGGTCTTTGGCCCGCCGCAGCTCCTGCTCGGTCCGCTTGCGCTCGGTGATCTCGCGCGAGACGGCGAGGACTTGCGCGACTTCGCCCGTTGGCGCCAGCTCGGGCGCAAGGCGGGTGTGAAAGGTGCGAAGGGTGCCGTCCTGGTGTGGGTAGTCAAACTCCAGCTCGGCATGCTGCGCCCCTTCGTAGATGCGTTCGATCGCGATACGCCAGGCTTCCAGACGCTCGGGAGCGACCTGCAGTTCGTTCAGCGTCTTGCCCGTAAAGTAATCGGAGGTGAGCCCTGTGAGGTCCAACACGGCGCTGTTGATGTAAATGATGCGCAGCTCGCGGTTGTAGCGGGCGATGACGTCGGGCGAGTGCTCGACGAGGGCGCGGAACTCCTGCTCGCGCCAGTGGAGGGCACGCTCGGCCTGGCGGCGCTGGCTGATGTCGTGTGCGACGCCGATGGCGCGGGTCAGGTTGCCCTCCGCATCGCGAAAGCCTTTGCCGCGGCAGGATACGTAGACGCGCTGCTCGCCTTCGAGCACGGAAAACTCCACCGAAAACTCGTCCTGCGTAGTCGCAGCGGTGTGGAAGGCATTGACGAGGCGAGCCCGTTCGTTGGGGTGGACGCGCTCCAGCAGGTCGACCACGCTGATGCCTTGCAGGCTTTCCAGCGCGATGGGGAGCCCCTCGACCGACTGCCAGTAGAGGGCGTCGCGCTCGTGATCCCACTCCCAGATAAAGGTGCGGGAGGCTTCCAGCGCCAGGTGCAGGCGGTCCACGGCTTGCTTCAGCTCTTCTTCGCGCTGGTTGACTTCGCGGAGCATGAGCGCAAGGGCTTGCGCGAGCTGGGCCATCTCGTCGGAGCCTTCGTCGGGCACGTAGACGGAGTAATCGCGGTCGCGTGTGACGCGGCGGGCCAGATCGGCCAGAGCCAGCACCGGCGTGGACAGGCGGCGCTCCAGCATTCGGGCTGCCAGCAGCGAACTGGCCGCCGCCAGCAGGAAGGCGCAGGCGGCCGTGATCAGGTAGAGCACGAAGCGCTCGTCGCGCGCATCGTAACCGGCAACCAACAGCAACCGACCGACTTCGCTGCCTCCCACTTCGATGGGCAGGACGATCTCGATGGCATCGGCCCCTGTCTTGACGCCGATCGGGGGTGCCGCCGGGGGGATTTCGAAGGAGGAACCGGGCTGGACGAAGTTGGCGATCAGCTCGCCCGTATCCAGGTAGACGGCAGCGGCATTGACTTCGCGGTCCGACTTGAGACCGTTCATCATGCGGCGAGCATCGGGCGCGGAGCGGAAGGCGACCGCCGCACTCAGGTTGTCGCGCACGATCCGGGCCTCCGTATGCAGCTTGTCGACGAGTTCCCGCTCGGCCGAGCGCCATTCGAAGATGAGCAGGATGGTAAAGGAGACGACGAGGCTCAGGACGCTGGTCATGAGGAGGGCCAGGGTCACTTTCATCCGGATCGACTTGCCGGGAAGCTTCATCATGGCGCTTCGATCACCTCCCGCGCCACGGCCAGCAGGCGGGCGCTCAGTTGCAGACGGGCGTCTTGGCATTTGGATGGGTTGACAGCCAAGGCAATGCGGTCGCGCTCATAAAAGAGCCCTACCATGCCTCCGCGTTTGGGAAAGTCTCGATAATCCGCTACGGTGAGGACGGGCCGCCCTTCATAGTCCTTTACGATCCGCTCGGTCCAGCGGCGGAAGGAGCGGCTGACGAATACTACGTGGGCGTCGTCGACTACGTCGAGGGAATCGGTGGTGCGGACTTCGATGGCATGGCCCTCCACGTCCTTGCCCCGCACCAGTTCCGTCAACTCCTCGGCAATCTCGTTCGCGCCGATCACCAGAAAGACGAAGGGGCGGTCGGCCGGGAGCTCTTCCCAGTCGACAAAGAAGCAGAGGCGGAAGAGGAAGGCGGCCTTGAGCTTTTCGGCCGCCACCGGGATCTGCTCGTCGTCGTGCTGCGCGTAAGCAGTGCCGCACCCTGCCAGCAGGATGGCCAAAAACACACTGAAGAGGCGTGAGAAACGAGAGCGCAGCATGTACCCCTAAAAAGTGAACGCAGCCTGTGCTGCCACCATCCGGCTGATCTCGCGGCGCACGGGAGACGCCTGACGATATTCCGGATGGTAGCGATCGAGCAGGTTTCGCCCGATCAACGCAAGCTCGATCCCTGGGCGGGGTGCCCAGGCGAGACGCACGTCCATTTCCAGATAATCGGGTACGGCCGGCGCGGGCAAGTCTCCAACATAACGAAGATGCGTGGTCAATTCCGTGGCGCGGGGCAGCTCAAAATGCGCGACGAAGGAGGCGAGGTGTCGCGCGTCGTTGCCCAGCAGCTGTTCCGAACTGGCGAGGGCGGCCCGGCTGCCCGGCTTGAGGTCGTAATCCTGCCCCAGGTAGCTGTAGCTGGCCTGCAGGCGCACCCAGTAGAGGGGGCGGTATTCCACCTGCGCCTCCCCACCCCACGTTTCGCCCCGCTGGCCGTTGGCATAGACGTAGCGGCTGCCGCCCAGCGGCTCGACCGTCGCGAGGTCGTCGTAGTCGTGGTAAAAGAGCGAAAGCTCGATCGAAAAGGTGTCGTTGGTGCGAAAGCGGTGGCCCAGCTCGTAGGCAACGAGCTTTTCGGATTTATAGTCGTCGTTGCCTTCGATCGAGAAGAGCGGCGTGACCCAGCGCAAGTCGGTATCGGCCCGGGCGGGGGTGCGCACCGCGCGGGAGATGGCGGCCCAGAACATGTAGCGATCGTCGGGCAGCCATTTGAAGCGGGCACTGGGCTGCACTTCCGCCCGATCGACGAGGCCGTTGTATTCGTACTTGCTGCCGAGCACGAGGCGGAAGGCCGGGTGGATCGTCCACTCGTCCTGCAGGTAGAGGTTGGCCACGCCAAAGCCTTCGTCTTCCGGCTGCAGGTAGGGGATCGAAACCTGCCGGGTCTCGTCCCAGGAATAGCGGTAACCGCCGCCCCACACCATGTCGTGCCGCTCCAGATGGCCGACGTGGTGGCGCAGGCTCAGCTCTGCCGTCTCGCGAAACTCGTCCAGCGCGCCGAGGTGCAGGCGGTCGTAGCGGTCGTACCAGGTTTGCACGTGCAGGGTCGAATCGTCGGCCAGCGCCTGCTCCCAACGGGCGAGCAGGTGCCCGCCTTCGTAGGTCTGGTAATCGTCGTAGTGGAGGCCGAGCTTGTCGGTAAAATACTCGCCAGTTGTCACCAGGCGACCGCGCTCGGTGGGCAGGTAGTCGGTGCGGAAGCCGAAGCGCGCCATTTCCGTGCGGTCGTAAGGGCTTTTGTCGCCGCCCTGGAACCAGGTGGCGTTTTCGGTGTAATACTTGGAGTAGACGCGGGCGTAGAAGTTCTTCGAAGGCTGGAAGCCCACGCGGCCCGACTGCACAAAAGTCTCCGGTGCGCCCCAGGTCGTCTCCAGCCGCACGCCCTGCGTATCCTCCGCCGGCTTGGTGTAGATGTTGATCACGCCGTTGACGGCATTGGCGCCCCACATGGTGGCCCCGGGCCCGCGAATGACTTCGATCCGGTCGAGATCGCCGAGGATGTAGTCGGGCCCGTCCCAGATCACGCCCGAGAAGAGCGGGCTGTAGAGGCTGCGGCCGTCCATCAACACTTCCAGCTTGTTCGACGTATCGAGGTTGAAGCCCCGAATGCTGATCGCCCAGGCTCGGCTGGTGTGTTGAGACACCTGGACCCCCGTCGCATAACGTAGCACATCGGGCAAGCGCAGCGCTCCCGTCTGCCGGATCTGGGAGGCCGAGAGCACGTCGACCGCGGCTGCCGTCTCGAAGAGCACCTCATCCTTGCGAGACGCTGAAGAGACGGGGATGCTGAGCAGCTCCTCGATATCGAGCTCGCCAAACGAGGCATCGGGCGGAGAGCCGACGTCCTGGGCGAAAAGCGAGGGGGACAGAACTACCGAGACAAAAAGGAGCGAGCGAAATTTGGACATGTGAGACGGGAGCGGGAGAAACTAGCAGCAGTAACCGTTTCCATCAAGCAGGTGAAAACCATTCAGCGAAAAATCTTTCCTGAAATGGAAGTTACCGACCGTTGATCCTTCCGCCTCACTAAAAACACGAAGGCCCGTCTCCACAAGGGAAACGGGCCTTTACTTGAGGCTGGCTTCTATTAGCTGGTGTTCTCCAAAAAAAGAGAGCGGCCCGCCCTACCACTTGTAGGTGCCGAAGCGGTCGAAGAACTGGCCGGTGGGGCCGTCGTCGTCGATCAACGCGTAGTGCACGGGGGCTTCTGCGCCCACTTCGACCGGCTGCGCACCGGGGATCTTGACCGCGCGGGTGGCCGTCAGACCCGGCTCGACGGCATTGACCTTGATGCCGGTACCTTCCAGCTCGCGCGCGAGGTGCACAGTCAGCACGTTGATGGCAGCCTTGCTGGAGGCATACACGGGCAGCAGGACGTTGTAGTAGGGGCTCTTCTCGTCCGTCATGCCGGCGAAGGAGGCCAGGCTGCTGGAGACGTTGACGATGCGCCCGTGGGCGGAGCGGCGCAAGAGCGGCAGGAAGGCCTGGGTGACGCGGATCATACCGAAAAGGTTGGTCTCGTAGGTGGCGATTACGTCTTCGAAGGGCGCCGTGCTCCAGGGGCCGCGATCAAGCGCAATGCCCGCGTTGTTGACGAGGATGTCGAGGCGCCCGTAGCGGCTTTCCAGCTCTTCCGCCGCACGTTGCACGGTTTCCTGCACTGTCACATCGAGTTGGACGATGTCGATTTCAAGGCCGTCGCGGCGGAATTCGGCGGCGACGCCCCGCCCTTTTTCCACGTTACGCGCGCCGATCACGACTTTGATGTCCTGCAGGCAGAGCTGCCGGGCCACTTCCTTGCCAATGCCATCGGTCGCGCCGGTGACGAGAGCGATACGCTCGTTTTCCTTGTTCATGAGCTGTGTATCTTTCTGGGATTCGAGTTAAGTCGGTTCGGAGAGAGGACGGGCCTGCGCTTGACCTCAAGTTCGCTTGAGGCCACGCTGCGTGACATGTCCAAAAAAGAGTCGTTGCTGACCGTGGGCGAGATCTCCCGCCGTAGCGGTATTGCGGTGTCGGCGATCCATTTTTACGAGTCGAAGCAGCTGGTCCGGAGCGTGCGCAATGGGCAGAACCAGCGGCTCTTTTCCCGCCGCGAGCTGCGAATCCTCGCCTTCATCAAGGTGGCGCAGCGGCTCGGCTTCACGCTGGAAGAGATCAAGGAGGCCTTTCGCGACCTGCCGCCCAGCCGCGTGCCGACGAAGGCAGACTGGCAAAAAGTCAGCCGCAACTGGCAGCTGGCGCTCACAGAAAAAATTGAATTAGCGAACAGAATGAAGGACCAACTGGGCCGTTGCATTGGCTGTGGCTGCCTGTCGACGAAGGACTGCCCGCTGCGCAACCCCGACGACGAGCTGGGGCTGCAGGGCGCGGGGCCTCGGCTGCTCTAGCCGCCACGCGGATCGCCCGTGTCTTGCGTCGCTTGGCCCGAGGTGCAGCCATGGCCGTGGGAGGTGTTTCCGGTGTCATGGCCGAGGTTTATACGACCTCAAGTTAACTTGAGGACAAGGGAATACTTCGGGATTCCGCGGTCATCACTAGCGCTTATTCTCAAACGAGATTACCTGATGGCTGTGAGCAAGGAGAGCCGCCTTAGCCGAGTTTTATCGCACAAAAAAGCCTTCCGTGGCGGAAGGCTGGGCAGGTTGCGGAACTAAAAGGCGGCGTTAACTGTCCTGACCGCTGGGGCGCAGAGGCTCCAGCCGCCAGATCGCCCCGTCTTTGGTATCCGTAATGACGTAGAGCATCCCGTCGGGGCCTTGTTCGACATCGCGAATCCGCTCCGGCAGCGGGATCCGCTCCTCGTGGGCGACTTCCTGCCCGTCGATCTCGATGCGCACGAGCTGGCGGCTGGAAAGGCCGCCGACAAAGAAGCTGTCTTGCCACTCCGGGAAGCTCTCGCCCGTATAATAGGCCATGCCGGAGGGGGATATAACGGGCGAGTAGTATTTGACCGCGCCGGTGAACTCTGGATGCGTTTCAGGCTTGGCGATCTCCGAGCCGTTGTAGTGATAACCCGCGCTGACGACCGGCCAGCCGTAGTTATGGCCTTTTTGGGGCTGGTTGAGCTCGTCCCCGCCCAAGGGCCCCATTTCGACAATCCACAAGTCGCCCGTGTCGGGATGCACGGCCGCAGCTTGCACGTTGCGGTGCCCGTAAGACCAGATTTCTTCGCGCTTGCCTGCTTCGCCGACAAAGGGGTTGTCATCTGGCACCGAGCCATCGGCGTTGAGGCGCACCACCGTGCCCAGGTGGTTGGAGAGGTCTTGCGCCGGGTCGAACTGGAACCGCTCGCCCAGGGTGAGGAAGAGGTGGCCTTCCTCGTCGAAGACGATCCGCCCACCGAAGTGCTTGTTACCGTCGATGCGCGGCTCCTGACGGAAGAGCACCTCAAAGTCCTGAATGCGGCCGTCCTGCCACTTGCCTCGCCCGAGAGCGGTCGACGCCCCACCCTGCCCGGATTCGGCGTAGGACAGGTAGACCCAGCCATTTTGCTCAAAATCCGGGTCGAGCGCCACGTCGAGCAAGCCCCCCTGCCCGTCGGCAAAGACTTTGGGCACGCCGCGCACCGGGCGGGAGAGCTTGCCGTTGCCTTCCAGCACGCGCAGGTCTCCGGCGCGTTCCGTCACCAACAGGCGTCCATCGGGCAAAAAGGCGAGCCCCCACGGGTGATTCAGGCCTTTGGCAATTTCCTTGACCGAGACCGGGCCGGCTTCGGTCAGGACGGATTCGACTTCATCGTCGGACGAAAAGACGGGCTGCTGGGCCGTGAGCATGGCCGTGCCGGCCAGCACGGCGAAGGGGTAGATCATCGAGCGCTTCATAGCCGTCTACCTTCGCAGGTGACGTACCAGAATCATCGTTATGGGCTAGCGGGAGTTCCAAGGGATGCGGCTGGAGCGGAAGATCAGCTGCATGCGCCGCAGGAGCGTCAACTGCAGCGGCTCCGCCGAGCCAAGGCGGTCGGCCTCCGCACTTTCGATGGCCTGCTCCTGTTGCCGACGGCGGTTGGCGAGGTTGCGGCTCAATGTCTCCAGCAGTGCCGGCTCTTCTTCCACGAGCTTCATGATCGTCCCGCGCTCGATCTCGAACAGCACGACGGGTGTGGTGGTCGCGACGGAGGCGGAGCGTGGATCGCCGGTGAGCATCGCCATTTCGCCAAAAAAGTCGCCCGGCAGCAGGCGGCCAAACTGGATGCGCCGCCCACCCTTGTCGGTATAAGCCTGCAAATGACCTTCCAGCACCACGTACATCTCCGTAGTATGGGCGTGCTCCTTTACCAGCACCTCTCCTGCCCCAAAGCGCCGCAGCTGGACGTTGGAGGCCAGGGTGCGCAGGCTATCACGGCCCAGCCCGAGGAAGAGTGCCACCCCCTCCAGCACCGCAATGCGGTCGGCCACATCGTCGAGGTGGGCGCTGCCGTTTTGCAGACGGCCTAGATAGATCTCCTGCCGGCCCGACGAGAGGCGGATGCCCGCCATGCGCAGGTGCCGCATCACGCTCTGCTGCACCCGGCTCATGACTGTATTCTGCGAATATGCGGTGTTGTCCATCCAGAAGCGGACCCAGTATTCGACGCCGGTGTGCGAAAGGTCGGACACCAGCACCTCCGGGGCCGGATGCACCCGCGGGCCTTCCGGGTGCGTGGTCTCCGCCATCACCCCACGCATGATCAGCTCGATGGCGCGCTCGCAGGGCACTTCCGGGGGCAGGCGCAGGCGAAAGTCGATCCGGCTCTCGATGTGTGGGCGGGTGTGGTTGAGGACCACGGAGGTGCTGAAAAGGCTGTTGGGGCAGACGACGATCGTCCCGGCACGGGTGCGCAGGAGCGTAGTGCGCCAGTTTACCTCCATCACCCAGCCGGTGTGGTTACCCTTGGCGCTCTCGAGCGTGATCCAGTCGCCAATCTGGTAGGCCGATTCGAGGTTGCTGCTGAGCCCGGAAAAAACATCGAGGATGATCGGGCGCAGCGCGAGGCCGATCACGATACCGAAGATACTCGACAGCGTGAGCAGCGAACCGAAGACCCCGTCGAAGAGGATCGCGATGCAGATCGCCACCGCGACGAAGAAGAAGATGACGCCGCAGAAGTCTTTGATGATACGCGGCACCGCCTTCTTGGTCGCCCGGCTGAGGATCCACTCCAACCCCACGATCCAGACGAGCGCGAAGGCAAACCAGACGCCGACAGCGGCATAGGCGGCCAAGATGCCCCGATGCAGACGCTCCACCCAGCGAGGATGCTCGAAACCCCAAAGGGATTCGAGCCAGGGCTGGACCGTCAAAGTGGCGATTAACAGCAAAGCCAGCGCGATCGTGGGAGGTACGAGCGCACGCAAGAGAGAGACCGGGCGGGCGGAGGCAGCCGTAAGTGTCATGGAGGCGGGCCGAGAGACGTCTCTTGCGTTCTGAGCCGGACCGCCCAACGCGGCAAGCCCCTTTCACCCAGACGCCCAGAAACAAGCAAACGACCCTAAAGCAGACATAAAGCCTAGGGCCCAAAACGCCGTAAGCCTACTGGGAGCTGCGCCCACGAGGGGGGTAATCCTCCGGGGGTGGCAATACGTCCAATTGCTGACGCGGCAGCGAAGGCACGATCTTCCCCCGGTGCTCAGCCTTGTTCATCTCTTCGGACAGGGCGATAAAGAGGTTGCTCGACGCCCGACGACGCGAGCGCACCTCCACCAGATAGCGCACGGTGACATTGGTCCACGCATCGGTCGGCGTCACGTAGCTTTGCGGCTCCAGCGATACATCGCTATCGAGGCGGCGACGCTTGAGCAACTCGGCGTAGGCAGCGGCCGACTGCGCCATGCTGTTCCCCAGCTCACGCACGGCTACTTCGCGCAAAATGCGGGCAGCGTAAGGCAAGTCCGACTCGTTGGCGATGCCCACCGTCACCTCGTCCCACACGTAAGGGAAATCGCGGGTGTAGTTCACGATGCTGCTGCGGAGGATCTCGCCGTTGGGGAAGGTGATCAAGGCGCCCGTCGGCTGTGCGCCCTGCACCGGCTTGTCGGGGCCGCCGATCTCCCACACGGTGGTCGTGAGGATGTCGATCTCGTAGACATCGCCCACGACATCCCCGATTGCGATGCGATCTCCCGGGCGGTAATAGCCCTTGAAGGAATTGAGCAGCCAGCCGCTGAAGCTCTCGATGGGCGTCTGTAAGGCCCACGACAGGGCGAGGCCCGCCAGCCCGACCGAGCCCACCAGCGCCCGAGCGTCCCCCGCGATCACGCTCAACGCCGCCCCGACCGCCAGGAGGTAGACGGCAATACTCGTCAAGGCCGCCACCGCATCGGCACGCCGCCAGTTGTGCAGGCTACGGCGCAGGATATAGGCAAAGAGCCGCGCCAGCAGCGCCCCGATCAGAATAACGGCCAGCCCCACCCCGATGCGGGGCAGCAGGTGCACGAGGCTGTCGCCCAGATCGCTGAGAGTGGAGCCTGCCTGCCGGATGGATTCGCTGGCATCCAGAGCCTCCGCGTCCCCGGTCGGTTGCTCCACCACGGGTGCCTCCGGCTCGTCTTGCGCCGAGAGATCGACAGGAGACAACCCGAAGACGAGCAGCAGGAGGGCGGTGAATGTCACCGCCAGCATCGAACCGGCCCGAAATCGCGCGAGGCGACGTTGAGCACCGGCGGCATATGCGCTCGTGCGCTCTGCCCGGCGGCCCAAAGCCGCCTTGCGTCGTGCACGGTTGCGATTTGCGGCACGATTGCGCCGGGTAGGCGGTTCAGCGCGGTTTCTGGGCGATGGGAGGCGATTACGGGGCTTCACGCGGGTAGGTGCAGCAACCCACGCGCCATGGACTGGCATATGAATTGCGATGGTTAGGGCGGAAACAGTTTAACAACCTCAACCCCTGAGAACCATGAAACCCAGCGATAAAGACAAGTCCGAAGGCAACACCAAGAAGGTAACCGGCCAGGTAAAGGAAACCGCTGGCCGCGTCGTCGGCAACCGAGACATGGAGGCCAAGGGCAAGGCTGAAAAGGCCGAAGGCAAAGGCCAAAAGAAGGCCGGCGAAGTCAAGAAGGTCTTGGGCAAGTAGGATTGCCATTCCCTTTTCACTCCCACGAGGGCGACCGGCTAAACGGTCGCCCTTTTTCTTTGGGCGCACGCGCTGCACATGGAAGCCGTGCGTCGCTGGCACGGGTTATGCAAGAGGGGAAGAGGACATTGATCCAAACAACTCAAACCCCTCATACTCATGAAACCCAGCGACAAGAACAAGACCGAAGGCAACACCAAGAAGGTAACCGGCCAAGTGAAGGAAACTGTCGGCCGCGTGGTGGGTAACCGCAATCTGGAAGCCAAGGGCGCCGCCGAGAAGGCCGAGGGCAAGGCCCAGAAGAAAGCCGGCGAAGTCCAGAAGGTCTTCAACAGCTAGCGGAACGACTTTCGTATCCTGAAAAACGAAGGGCGACCATTTGCGGGTCGCCCTTTTTTGTTTGAAACTAGCGCGCGTCCCTCATTTGTGAGAGGAGGTCCACGACCGTGGAAGATCGTTGCCCCAAGCGCCGCGTGACTTCGGCGATCCGCTCTCTCCGTGAGACCGCAAGGTAATCTTCACACTGTTGGCGGATCAGAGCACTTGCTGCAGCGTCTGGCATTGCATGATGCTCCACCACATTATCATACTCCAGAACGTTCTGCAGACTCCGAGTTTTATGGGAGTTGGAACTGAGGAACACGCAAGGTGTACCACCACACGAAGCCATAACCGCCGGGTGAAATCTTCCCGAGACGAATACTTCTGCATTACCAAGGATAGCGGCGCCAATTCGGATCGGGATACCAACCGGCACGCTTGGAAGGGAAAGATCTTCTGCCAGACGATTCAGAAAGACATCACCTCCACAAGTCGGGACGATCAACAACGGAAGTCCCAATTTCTGGAGTTCGCTTATGAGACCTTTGTAGGTGTTGTAGGCCCTATCTTGATCACGAGCGGCCCACGAACTGCCACTCACAGCAATGTATGGCTTCGAAAGGTCCACATCAGGAACCCTCTTGTGCGTCTCATATCCAAAAGATTCAAAAGCCTCAACGCCACCCCGCATGTGCTCTTTCCATTCGGCCATATGCGCTGACCAAGTGAAAAGTGCGTCCGGGACATACTTCACGTTGTGCCCCTCGAGGTCGGGCATCAAGTAATCATAAGACTCTGGATCCCGAGTGGTAATCAAATCTGTTTGGCGCAGGACGCGAACCGTTTCGTCATAAAGCTTCTTGTTTTTACCGAATTCCGGCTCGTCGGAAAACATCGCGTTCACGACGCATGCTTTTTTGCCCATCTTCTTGGCAAGCGCAATCGCGAAGTTATAGTACAGGGTATCTCGCCGTGGTCGATCGGTAAAAATGTAAGTCCCCTCTCCGTTTATTACGAGCATTTCGCATCGCACAAACTTCTGGTAGATTCCTTCCAAAACTGGAAAGCGTCCTTTCAGACGAAGAAAACTTTCAACTGAGCGTTGAGTGTCTACCTCCAGAAAGTCATGAGAGAGATCCAGAAAAGAATCCAACGCGTAAAACACACTCCAACTGATTCTTCTAGTACCTCGGAAAAAACGCCGCACTCCTTTGGGCAGGGCGATCCCGCTCCTCAGTGGGGTCATAGTTGAAGCCGAAGTCTCAACTCCATTGATAATATCGCTAATCGGTCCGACTTGTTGCAGGAGCGCACCAAGGGCCATGCTGGTCGCACGACATCCCCAATTGGGGCGCGAGCGGTTATCGGCTAGATATAGAATCATGAAGAGACAGAGTTTATATTGCAGAGCCTAAAAGTCACACCCGCTTCCTGAGCAACATCTTATCAAGAACGTCCGGCCAGCCGGGAAGCTAGAACCGGACATCGCGGCATACTACTTGGGGCCGGCAATCCATTTGGTCAAGCGATTATTGCCGCCCTACTCCACCGCACGGAAGGCGTTTCGAACCAAAAGGGCGACCGTTTACGGGTCGCCCTTTTGTTAATGCAAGTCTTGGAGGCAGTGCCTACTTCTCCTTGAACTGGCCGACGAGGCCGGCGATGGTCGCCTTGGCGTCGCCGTAGATCATGCGGGTGTTTTCGCGGAAGAAGAGCGTATTGACGAGGCCACTGAAGCCCGCGCCCTTGCCCCGCTTGAGCGCGAAGACGGTGCGGGCGTGGTGCACGTTGATGATCGGCATGCCGTAGATGGGGCTGCTTGGGTCCTCTCCCGCCGCCGGGTTCACCACGTCGTTGGCGCCGATCACGATGGCCACGTCGACCATCTCCATCGTGGGGTTCACCGCGTCCATTTCGCAGAGCTGCTCGTAGGGTACGTCGGCCTCGGCGAGTAGCACGTTCATGTGGCCGGGCATGCGGCCCGCCACCGGGTGAATGGCAAATCGCACTTCCGCGCCGTTTTCTTCGAGCAATTCCGCCAGCTCTTTCACGACGTGCTGGGCCTGCGCGACGGCCATCCCATAGCCTGGCACGAAGACGACGTTGCGGGCCGATTCGAGCACGTAATAGGCATCCTCGACGCTCAGGGCCTTCATTTCGCCCTCCACCTGCTGGCTGCTCTGGGTGGAGCCGAAACCGCTGAAGAGCACATTCGTGAGGGTGCGGTTCATCGCCTTGCACATGATCACGGTGAGAATCAGGCCCGAGCAACCGACAAGGCAGCCCGCGACGATCAGCACGTTGTTCACGATGACAAAGCCGGCGGCAGCCGCCGCGAGGCCCGAGAGCGAATTGAGCAGCGAGATCACCACCGGCATGTCGCCGCCGCCGATAGGCATGACGCCGAAGATACCGAGCAGCAGCGCGCCAAGGGTGGCACCGGTGAGCAGCAGCAGGCCGACTTCACCCTCCGGCATGAGCGGGAAGAGCACGCCGCAGAGGACGGTGACGGCCAGCAGCAGGGCGTTGCAGGCCTTTTGCGCCGGGAACGTCTTGGCCGCGCCGCCGAGCTTACCGCTCAGCTTGCCCCAAGCGTAAATCGAGCCCGTAAACGTCACCGCGCCGATGAACACGGCGAGGAAGATCACCGCCATGGTAAACCCGCTGAGCGGGGGGAGCAGGTCGAGCGGCGGCAGGAGCGCCGTATCGGTCTGTTCGTTGAAGCGAGCCTGATCCCAATAGGGTTTAGCCAACCGCACGTATTCGGCCCAGCCGACGAGCACGGAGGAGAGACCGCCGACGCCGTTGAAGAGCGCGACCATCTCGGGCATGCCCGTCATGGGCACTTTCTTGGCCGCGACGGCACCGATGGCCCCGCCGATGGCGAAGGCGAGCACGATCCAGAGGATCTTGTCGGCAAAAGCCGGGTGGATGCAGGTGACCACGATGGCCAGCCCCATGCCCCAGGCAGAGACGAGGTTGCCGCGCTTGGCCGTGTCGGCCTTGCCCAGCATCTTGATCCCGAAGATGAAGAGGATCGAGGCGGCGATATAAGAAAGGTTGATGATGACTTCCATGGAAGCGTAACCGGAAAGGGGTTGATGCGAAGGGGGCTACGCCTTGGGCGCCGGCTTGTCCTTCTTCTTGAACATGCCGAGCATGCGGTCCGTCACGAGGTAGCCGCCGACGACATTGACCGCCGCGAGGATCATCGCGCCGATCCCGATGAGGAAGGCGACGCTGCCGACGGGGTTGTCGAGGATGGCCACAATGGCGCCGACAATGGTGATGCCCGAGATGGCGTTGCTGCCGCTCATCAGCGGGGTGTGCAACTGGCTGGGCACCTTGGCGATCAACTCGAAGCCGAGGAAGGCCGCGAGGGTAAAAATAAAGAGTAGCAGGAGCAGGTCGTGCATGGCTTAGGCTTGCTGGAATTTGGGATGGATGATCTGCCCGTCGTTCGTCATCAGGCAGCCCTTGAGGATCTCGTCGTCGAGGTTGAGCTTGAGGGTCTTCGCCTCCTTGTCCCAAAAGTGCTCGATGAAGTTGTAGATATTGGTCGCGTAGACCTGGCTGGCGTGGGTGGGCACGAGGTTTTCGAACTTCGCGTAACGCAGAATCGTCACGCCGTTGTCCGTCAAGACGATGTCGCCAGCCGCCTTCAGCTCGGCTTCGTTGTCGGTCCAGCTGACGTTGCCGCCCGTTTCCGCCGCGAGGTCGACGATGACGCTGCCGGGCTGCATCCTGGCCACCACATCGGGCAGGATGAGCTTGGGCGCGGGGCGGCCGAAGAGCTTGGCGGTGGTGACGACGATGTCGCTGCGGGCGCAGATGTCGCCTTGAGCCTGCCGCTGCTTTTCGAGCTGCTCGGGCGTCAACTCCTTGGCGTAGCCCTGATCCGTCTGGCCCATCTCGCCAAGGTCGATCTTGATGAACTTGGCGCCGAGGGACTTGACCTGCTCTTCCACCACCGGGCGCGTGTCGAAGGCTTCCACGCGCGCGCCGAGGCGCTTGGCGGTGGCGATCGCCTGCAGGCCGGCCACCCCTACCCCGATGACGAAGACCCGGGCGGGCGAGATCGTGCCGGCGGGGGTCATCATCATCGGCAGGAGCTTGCGGCTGACCTTGGCGGCCTCGATGATGGCTTCATAGCCGGCGAGGTTGGCCTGCGAGCTGATCACGTCCATCTTTTGCGCCAGCGTGGTGCGTGGGATCATCTCGAGGCTCACGGCCTTGACCTGTGCCGCCGCGAAGGCTTGCAAGAGGTCTCGTCGGTTGAAGGGGTCGATCATGCCGAGGAACCACGAGCCGGGCTTGAGGCGGGCGATGGTCTCGGGCGTGGGTTTGTCCACCGCAGCCACGATGTCGGCGGCGGCAAGCGCAGCGGAGGCATCGGGGGCAATGGAAGCACCGGCGTCGGTAAACTGCCGGTCGGGGTGCATGGAAGCGTGGCCCGTATCGGCCGCCAGGCTGACGTCCAGCCCGAGCGCGATCAGCTTACGGGCGGTGTCGGGGGTGACGGCGCAACGGGGTTCGGTGGTGGGATCGAAATCCTGGGTAAACAATTTCATCGTCGGAGCGCATTCATTCTGGTCAGCACAAAACGGGGTGGTCAAGAACTGTTGCTAATCGTTGGCAACACGACCGGTTCAAACCCAGCCAACGCGCCCCTCATTTGACGAATTGCCCGTCGCGGATCAACCCGTGGGGCCTCAGAACGTAGGAGATGGCAGCCCGTATTAGAATGGCTGGTGCGTCGTAACAAAATACCGAATACATTCTGCAGCCTTTTGCTCGATGCGCAGCTTTTAGTGCGAAGGCGAAGGCTCGGCCTGCTTTTGCGCCCACTGGATCTGATTCCACGTCTCCAGCGGCAGCTCGCGCACGTTGAGCTCACCGAGTTCGCGGAGCAATTCCAGCCATTGCTCCCGCTGGGCCTCGTCTCCCTGCGCTTGATAATAGAGCGCGGCCGAAGCGAGCAAAGACAGCAGGTAAGGGCGCGCCTGCCGCTGGCTGGGATCGTCTGCCTGTAGCGGAATCTTGCGCACGTGCGCCTCCCAGCTTTCATCCTTCAGGTAAAACTTGAGCGCATCGTCGAACAGCATCCGGGCCTCGGTGGCGGAAAGCGTCAGCCCCCGCTGTAAAGTGTAGCGCGCCAGAAAATCGTGGTAAGAAAGCGGCACGGGCAAAGTCCTGCCCCGCTCCCGCGGCGTCCACGTCATCATGGCTGCCTCGTCGAGGATGCGGCGGAAAACGGTTGCCTCGCCAGCGGCCAGGCGGCGCACCAAGGCCGGCATTGGGTCTCCCCGCTCGAAAAGTGCGGCCATAGGGGCGAGTTCGGAGCCACTTTGGCCGGTCAGCACCGCGCTGAAGAGGCAGAGCCGCGCGCCTTCCAGCTCGATCCGGCTCCCGCCTTCCCAGACGGAGGGGTCGTCGAGCCACGCCACCGCCTCCGGGTAGTAGCCGTAGAAGTAATAGACACGGCCCAACTGGGCTCGGGTGGAAACGACGCGCCGGGGGCCCAGGAATTTCCGCACTGCCTCGTCGTAAGCGCCGAACTCGTCGCGCTCCAGGGCCAGCAGCGCATCGCCGGTCGTTTTGGGCGGCATGTAGTAGACGAGCACGTTGGCCAGCTCGAGCATCGTGTCGTCGTTGGTCTGCTTGCAGCCGGCAAAGCAGAGCAGGCTCCAGAGGACCACCAGACAGCGATATGGGCGACACATCGCTCTGCAAGCTAGGGCGAACCAGCGGAGAGCGCTAGCGCAAAAGACGCTCGCCCGAACGCCATCCGAGCTCCGCTGACACGACCGCACTTTCCTGCCCGTACCTGGGAACCTATGGGGGCCCTCACTCCGCTCGGCATTTGCCGCTAGAAAACTCCGGGGGATAGCTTTTTCCATCTCCGCGCGTCAGAAAACGCAGACAGAACCCCATGAATCAGATGGGGCAAACAGCCTTGACACACCTCCAGCAGCGCCCTTCGCTAACGAGCGAACCACCTGATAAAATCAAAAGTTATGTCTCTCATGAATCTAATCTTACGCGCTTTCCTCTCAACTCCTTTGGCCGTGCTGGCACCCTTATCGACTGCCAATGCAGCAATCAGCCTTACAGGTGATGTTCTTACGACCGGAGGCGTCTTCACGATCACGCAAGACATCACGCTGGAGATCAATACCAGCGGCACGCAGAACTTGATCCTGTCTTTCGACCAGTGGGTTAACAGTGATGGTGGCTACGGCAGTCTGGATATTTATCAGGCCGACCCTATCTACGTTCAAATCAACAACGGTCCTTTGCAGGCACTCTCCAACCCTTATATTGTAGACGACCTGCCCTTTTCGCTCTTGGACATGTCACTAAATAGCGGCTACCTCGCCCTCGATGCGTATGATCTTGTCGCGGGCGATACCTTTATGGTCCTGGCCGGCAGTTGGGAGACTTACGCAGCCACCGAAGATTTTAACCCTGAAGCGGTTCAGACCTTTACGGGCGAAGTCTTCCTGGTGGATATCAACACCGCGCAACGCGTCTCTTCTATCGTCAGCGTCGACGCTCCCCCCGCCGTGCCCGAACCCGGGGCCTACGCCGCGCTTGCCGGCCTTGCCACGCTCGGGTTTGCCTTCTGGAATCGTCGCAAGGCGTAAGGGCGTCTTACGGTTCGTTTTTACCAGCCGCTTCCGAAAATCGGAAGCGGTTTTTTTTTTGCGGACAAAAACGGGGGCATAGCAATTAAAAACAATGTTAAACCTATGACTATAAACGCAATGTGAACATCAGCCTTATTCTAAATCTTGCACCCTGGGGATAATTACCCATAGTAGACGGCCTGATCCATTTTACTATGAAAAAATTCCTGACCCTCCTCGCACTATTCGCTGCTGCGATCCAAACACAGGCAGCTGTCCTGCTGACCATCGACATGACCGACATCAGCGCGGTCGTGATCACCGCCACCGGTAATTTTGCCGATATCAATGCCACGAGCGATGCCGCCAACTTCCCCGTCCAATTGAAGGGCTTCTTCACGGTCGACCCCGGCACGACGACCTACAGCGCGCTCGAAACCACGCTGCAAGGCCCCTCCTCCGGCGATATCCTCGACAGCATCCTGGGCGGCCGTTCCGGCCCGTCGCAGACCACCGCGATCCTGCGTACCGGTTCCGGCAAGGTCGAAACCTTCAGCACGACCAGCACCGCCTTCACCGGCTACGCCATTTTCGACCTGTCCTCCATCGAGTCATTCCTGCCGACCTGGGGTGACAGCGGCAACATCACGACCGACAATGCTGGCAGCGAAATCATCGGCACCTGGGAAGTTGCGACCGTCGCCGTGCCCGAGCCCAGCACCTACGCTGCTCTCGCCGGCCTCGCCACCCTTGGCCTCGTCTTCTGGCGTCGTCGCAAGGCGTAAAAGGTCGGCGATTCGATTTTCAAGAACAGCCGCTTCCGTAATTCGGGAGCGGCTTTTTTGCGCTCCACCTAAGGCCTGCAAGGGAGAACGATAATCCGGAAAAGACCCACGTCGGCTTCACGACGCAGCGGACATCCGCCCTTACGTGGTAAATAGAAGCAAAAAATTGTAAATAACAATAAGTCTGCCGAGGCGTAAGGGACATTGACCGATCTAGCTCCAAGGGCATCAAGACAATTAGCCGTTGTCTTGGCGAGAGCCCGCATCTCATAAACCAATATGTCCATGTCGCTCCAAACACGCATCGCGGTCGTTGCCGCTGTCTCACTCGCCGCTGTCGCGGCTTCGACTGCCTATGGCGCCATCAACCTCAGCCCCGAGATTCTCACCACCGGAGGCACGCTCGAGTTCACCAACGACCTGACTTTCACCATCTCGACCGATGGCACGGTCGATTACATCGCTTTCGATGAATGGTCAGCAAGCTATACCACCCAGAGGTTGGCTTACTCCTCCGGTTCGATCTCCTATCAGATCAACGACGGACCCGTCCTCTCAGCCGGCGCCTACTATCTCTATGACAGCGTGTACAGCGATTGGAACGACCTGAGCGCATACGACGGCATTCTTGCGATCGACAGCATTTTTGTCAGCGTCGGCGACACCCTCACCTTCTTCGCCACCAGCATTGAATTTGATCCTGAACCCGAGTTCAATCCCGCCGGCATCGGTGAGTTTACGGGTGATGTTTTTCTGGCCAGCATGTTTGCATCCCGCATGAGCGGCAATATCAGCGCCAACGGGGCACCCGAACCCACCCCTGTCGTGCCCGAGCCCAGCACCTATGCCGCGCTCGCCGGCCTCGCCACGCTCGGCTTCGCCTTCTGGCGTCGTCGCAAGGCGTAAAAGCTCGACGATTCGATTTTCAAGATCGGCCGCTTCCGTGCTTCGGGAGCGGCTTTTTTGTGTCCGCTCGTGTCTCGTTGAGTGGATAAAGACGGAAACAGGTCTTACCCATCTGACCGTTTGCCAATTCTTTGGTGGTACCCCTCCAGGGTGCTTTCTTGACCTTGATAACCTGGGGTGTCGGTCCGCTGATGCGGACCTCAACCCCAGGCTACGAGCTAGCAAGCCTCTGGCTTGCTGGATGATGCAGCATCCCGGCGGGATGCCAACGACATAGCCGGTGGTCGAGGACGCTTGGCGTCCGACACCACCGGATAGGACCGAGCTAGAGTCTGCACCCTGGAGGGGTGCCACTGGGAAAAGGTCCAATCAACTGGATACTAAATCAGGTTCACCGCGTCCACGTCGAGGATCTCGATCACCTCGGAGTCCCACTTGAAGGACTGGCGCAGGGCGTTGAGCTTGGGCACGAGGCGGGCGGCGCTGGGGGTGAAATACCAGATCTGGAAGCGGTAGTGGTCCTTGATCTTCTCCACCGGGCAGGGCGCGGGCCCGCGGATCTCCAGCGTTGGGTCGTGCGGCAGCAGCTCTTGCTCGATGTGCTTGACCCATTCCTTGGCGTAAAAGGCCACCTTGTCGGGATTGGGGCCGCGCAGGAGGTGGTGGACGAGGTGGCGGTAGGGCGGGTATTCGAACTCGCGGCGCCGCTCCAGCTCGTCCTTCGCAAAACCGTCGAAGTCCTGTTGGCGTCCGAACTGGATGGGCTCGGAGTGCGGCAGATAAGTCTGTACGACCACCTCCCCGGCGCGTTCGCCTCGCCCTGCCCGCCCGGCTACCTGCACGAGTAGCTGGAAGGTGCGCTCCATCGAGCGGAAGTCGGGCAAGTGCATCGTCAGGTCGGCATCGAGCAGGCCGACGAGGGTCACGTTGGGGAAATCGAGACCCTTGGCGATCATTTGGGTGCCGACAAGGATGTCGACCTTGCCCGCGCGGAAGTCGGCCAGCACTTCGCGGAATTTGTGCTTCTGCTGCATCGTGTCGGCGTCGATCCGCAGCACGCGGGCGCTCGGTAGCAGGCGACGCGCAAAGTCCTCGATCTTCTGCGTGCCGGAGCCACGATAGTGGATCTTCGGGCTCTTGCACTCGGGGCAAACGTTCGGCACCGGATGCTCGGCCCCGCACAGGTGGCAGCGCAAGTGGTTGTCGTGCCGGTGGTGCGTGAGGGTGATCGCGCAATGGTCGCAGTAGGCCACCCAGCCGCAGTCCGGGCAGCGCACGCTGGAATCGTAGCCCCGGCGGTTGATAAAGAGGATCGACTGCTCGCCCTTTTCGAGACGGTCATAGAGTTTGTCGGCCAGCAGACGGCTGAAGAGCGGCGGCCCCTTGCTCTTGTATTGCTCGCGCTTCATGTCGACCACGTGCACGAGCGGCAACTGGCGGTTGTCGACCCGCTGGCGAAGGTGGTTGATCTGGTATTTGCCCTGCGAGGCGTTGTGCAGGCTCTCCAACGCAGGGGTCGCCGAGCCGAGCACGACGGTGGCCTGGTTGATGAAGCCGCGATAGACCGCCACATCGCGCCCATGATAGCGGGGCGTCTCCTCCTGCTTGTAGGCGGGCTCGTGCTCTTCATCGACGATGATCAGCCGCAAGTCCTTGATCGGCGCGAACACGGCGGATCGTGCGCCCACCACCACCCGAGCTTCGCCGGTCGAGAGCGCGTGCCAGGCGTCGTAGCGTTCGCCGTCGCTCAGCAGGCTGTGCCACACGACGGCCTGTTCGCCGCTCGCCGCCTCCAGTCGCGCCCGCAGGCGGCCGACCGTCTGCGGGGTCAGCGCCACCTCGGGCACGAGAAAGATCACACCCCCACCCTGCTCCAGCACGTGCCGCAGCGCATGGAGATACACCTCTGTCTTGCCGCTGCCGGTAACGCCGTGCAGCAGGTGGGTCACAAATTGGCGCTTGTCGATGCTCGCCACGAGGGCCTCACCGGCGGTCTGCTGCTCTTCGTTGAGCACGAGGTTGGCCACGCGGACCCGTTCGGCCCCGGCCAAATCGTCGGCATAGGCCTCGCGCTGCACGACTTGCTGGCCTTCGCTCAGGATGCCCTTGGCCACGAGGCCATCGACGACGGCGGTGCTGGTCTTGAGGCGCTTGACGATCAAGGCCTTGGGCAACGGGCGCGGGTCGATCTGGTCGCGCAGGAACGTATAAAGCTCGGCCTGCTTCTTGGCCCGCTTTTCGAGCTGCGCCAGTTCTGCGGCGTCCAGCGTGCGGGCGATGGAGACAAACGCGCGCTGCTGCACCTTCATCCCACGCCGCACGGAAGCGGGGATCATCGTCTCGAAGATGCTGTTGAGGTCGGCCGCATAGTAGCGCTCCATCCACTGGGCGAGCTTCAGCAAGTCGAGCGTCAGCACCGGGAACGGCTGCTCCAGGCTGTGCACGTATTTGAGCTTCTCCAGCGGGAAATTGGGATCCGACGCGAGGGCCGTCACCACCGCCAGCTCGACGCGGCGCACCACGGGCACCTTGACGAGCGACCCGACCTCCACCTGCCCGACGAGCGCCTCCGGCAGGCGGTAGCCCAGCTCCCGGTCGAGCCGGGTGAGCAGACGCACGCTGATCGTCGCTTGGGCGGCATCTTCAGGCATCCCCACAGACAAGCGCGTGCGCGCCGGGCGTCAAGGGAGGAGGTGGGCGCGGCGGATTCCGGCCACGGATGCGACACGGATGGGCACGGATTAGGGAGCAGTAAGAAAGGCAGGAATTGAGCCGCAGATGGACGCAGATTTGCGCGGATGGGGATTACCAGTTGCCGATGTCGTCGGCGGGATCGTCAGAGTCTGGGCCGAGGGACCAGATGTCGTATTTCCGTGCGCCGTATTCGTTACGTTCTCCCGGAAAGCGATATTGGTACGGGCGGCTCCAAAGGTCGATCACATCGTCCGGGGCGTCGATGTAGGGACCATTCCAGCTATCAGCATGCTCGGCCGGAGCTTCCCAAAGCGCCGCCAAGCCTTGAGCGGTCGTCGGGTAAGAACCGGTGTCGATACGGTATTGAGTTAGTGGAGCCTGAATGCTGGCGTTGGTAAATATGCTGGCGGTGCTTTCGTTACTCTGAGGACACATGCATCTGGAATAGTCCTAACCACATAAAAACTCCGATGGCCGAGCAGCAAGCCGCCACCGCCCAGAAGGTACATCCTCCAACAAACCGTTTCTTACTTTGCGTCTTGGTCATAACAGCAGCACCTGCCTAACCCAAACCGGCCTGCATGGGCGAAGTTACGGCGTAGCAGCATCTTCTTCCTATCTGCGCCCATCTGCGTGAATCTGCGGCTGACTTCCCATTCTTCACCCTACCGCCCAACGCACAAAATCCTGAGCCGGGCCGGTTTCGGCTTGAGGGCGGCGCGCGGCTTGCATGTGTTGAAGGGCATGTTGATCTGGGGTTACCGGGTCTTGTTTTTGCCCCTCTTGCTCATCGGCCTGCCGTATTACCTGTGGCGGATGGTGCGCCGTGGCGGTTACGCGCGCGACTTCGGGCACCGCTTCGGCTTTGTGCCGCGCCAGCCGGACAAGCTGCCCGGCAGCAAGCGCATCTGGCTGCACGCCGTGAGTGTGGGCGAGATTCTGGCGCTCGACCCGCTGCTGAAGGAGCTGAGCCTCGACCCGAATCTGGAGGTGATCCTGACCACCACCACCAGCACGGGCTACAAGCTGGCCCGGCAGCGCTACAAGCGCCAGGTGGAGCTGGTCGCGATTTTCCCGATCGACTTTTACCCGTGCCGGCGGCTCGCGTGGAAGCGTTGGCAGCCCGACATCGTGATCCTGACCGAGGGCGAGATCTGGCCCGAGCTGCTGCATCAGGCGCGGCGCGATAGCGTGCCCGTGCTGCTGATGAACGCCCGCCTTTCCGACCGCTCGTTCCGCCGCTACCAGTCGCTGGAAAAGCTCGCCCGGCCCCTTTTGCTCGACGGGCTGACGCGCGTGCTGGCTTCGAGTCAACAAGACGGCGAGCGCTTCCGCCAATTGCTGGGCGACAGGACGCGGGTCGACTATGTGGGCAACATCAAGTGCGATGTGGAGCTGAAGCCGGTGCTCAACGAGATGCAGCGTCGCCTATGGCTGCGCGAACTGGGCTTTATCGGCTCGACAGAGGTCTCCGGTCCACAGGATCGTTCCGCCGCCTGGGGCGCACAGGGGCAACTGGAAAAAGCTCCCCTGCCGCTTGTCTTGCTCGGCTCGTCGACCTGGCCAGGCGAAGAGGCCATGCTGATGCGCATCACCAAGGTGGCTCTGGAGCGGGGCCTGAATGTGCGCCTGCTGCTGGTGCCGCGCCATGCCGAGCGCGCCAGCGACGTGGTGCAGGAGCTGCGCGAGGCGGGGCTGACTTTCCACCAGCGTTCGAAGGGCCATCAGGCGCCCGAGCCGGTGCAGGCTTATTTGGCGGACACCACGGGCGAGCTGCGTCAACTGGTCCAGTTGGCCGACGTGGTGCTGATCGGTAAATCCATGCCGCCGCATACGCAGGGGCAGACCCCAATCGAGGCCGCTGGCTTTGGGCGTCCCCTGATCATGGGGCCTGAAATGAGCAACTTTCGCGAGATCGCCCACTCGATGACGAGTGCGGGCGGTGCGCGTCGCGCAGCCGACGAGGCCGAGCTGCAGGCCGTCGTGCTGGAGCTGCTGGAAAACGGCGACACGCGGCAGGAGCTGTCGATCAAGGCGCGGAGTTGGTTTGGCGAGCAGGAAGGCGCGACCCGCCGCACGCTGGATGCCATCCGCGAACTGCTGGGCCTGCAGGCTCCCAAGGCTACCCCGGGCGAACAGGCTGACCCGCCCAATTTGACGCGGCTATGATGGACCGGAGGGATGCGGCGCGCCCGATGCCCCGCTTGCCCCACCGCCGGTTGTTCTTCGCCATCGACGTGCCGGAATACGTGCAGGAGGCCTTGCTGCGCCTCTACATCGACCAGAAGAACTGGCAGTGGGTGCGCCCCGAAAATATGCACCTCACGCTCAAATTCCTTGGCGCAACGCCGGGCGAACTGGCCGAAGAGGTGATCGAGCGCATGGCAGGCGTCGCCGGTCGTGCGTTCATGTTGCCGGTCGAGGAGGTCGGCGTGTTCCCGAGCGTGCAGCGGCCGCAGGTGGTCTGGGCGGGGCTGGGCGGCGGCCATCCCGAGCTGTTCGGCTTGCAGAAGCGGATCGAAGACGCCTGCTTTGCCCTCGGCATCCAACCGGAGAAGCGGCGCTACAGCCCCCACCTCACGCTGGCGCGGGTCAGCCAGGCCAGCCCGGAGAGCGTGCGGCAGTTTGTGAAGGCGCAGCGCGAATTCAGCGCCCCGCCCTTCCGCGTGGAGGCCTTCCACCTCTACCGCAGCGAACTCCAGGACCACCACCGCGTCTACATCAAGGAAGCCACCTGGCTGCTCCACGACGAGCGGGCGGAGGCGTGATGGGTGTGGCTTCGGGTTTAACCAGAGAAGGCAGAAAACGGGTCAGGAAGGCAGCAGAAGGACGACCTGATTCGGATTTCTCCTATTTATTGAAGAATTGTTTAAGGAACCGAACAGGAGGAGCCTTTTCTGACTTCTCTGCTTTTTATGGTTAAATTCATCTCCCTCTTAAACGAGAACCGGCTGGCCCCCTTTTGGCCAGCCGGTCTCATCCTACCTTCTAATTTCCTCAGCCGTACTAAGGAAAGGGGGATCTGGTCTTCCCCCGGACGTTTTACCCTAACGTTACTTCAGATGAATCTCGTTTTCTCCAAATTGCAGGCGGTCGGTTGAGCCGCCAGGGCGCTGGACCTCCACCGTATCGCGGTCGACCACCTTCAGCGTGAGATCGGCGAGGTCGCTGGCCTTTTCGGTAGGCCAAAGCAGCGAGTAGATGACGACGTCGCCCGAATATTCGGCGGTGTCGGCGCGGAAGTGCTCCTGATCGACGTTCGGGGCCGTCAGCCACCCACGTTTGGCCACTTCTTCGGGGTCGACATAGTCCTGATCGACCGCCACATCGAAGCCGCGCCAGGTGTTGAACTCGAAGTCGTTCTGCCACGCCTCCAGACGCACGCCCAGATGCACCTGCCCGTTGACGATGTGCACGGCGTTGACCGCATCGCTGTTGGCGATGGGCTTTTCGGCGTGCAGGAGGTAGCTGACCATCACCGGGTCGTCGGCCTTCACCACGTCGCGCACCACGAAGTAACGGTCGTCGATGAAGACGATGTCGCGCGTCACCTGCTCCAACTCGATCTGCGGTTGCAGGATCTGGTAGGCCTGCTTGGCCTCGCCCCGCGCCCAGGCGTAACGCTCGCCCGTCTCGTAGTGCGTGATTTCGCCCTTCGCGGCTAGGTTTTGGGTGTCCTGCCCGCGCATGTCGATCAGCAGGGCGTTCTTGGAGCGGGTCTCGCGGGTGTAATACTTGTGGTGCTTGGAGCGGTGGTATTCGCGGTAGCCGCTATTGATGGCGAGGTTTTCGCCAAAGGCATTGAGGATAAAGGCATTCTGGTCGCCATGGCTGTGACTGAACGAGCCGTAGGGGCTGCTCTTGAATGACAGGTGGATATCCTCGTCGGGCTGGCCCAGCGCGGAGTGAAAGGCAACCCAACCCACGTCGGCAAAGTAGCGGCTGCTGGGCAATTCGCGCAAGTCCTTCGCAGCGGGCAGCTTGCGCCCGGCCACCGCGTAGTCGCGCCACACGTATTCGGTCAGGTTGGGGTAGACGCGGTAGATTTCCTTGAGGTCGTACTCGCTCGGCAGGGGGCGCGGGTCGTCATAGAGGTCCGTCCAGGCGCGCAGGTAGCCGTCTTGCAGCACCTTGGAAAGGTGACGCACGAAGTGGTAGACGCCCGGCTCGATGTCGAACTTGCCGGAATTGGACAGGTCGCCAAAGCCGGTCGCGAAGTAGGGCTGCGTGAAGTAGACCTGAAAGTAGCCGGTGTTTTGCCAGAACGGCTGGTTGTAGGCCAGCGGGTCGTCGATCAGCAACAGGGCGTCTTGAAACACCGCGTGCTCATAAACGCCGCGCCAGTAGGCTGTGCCCTCCGCCCAACCGCCATCGTCGCCGCCAAAGGGCGTGAAGATGTCGCGGTAAAAGTCGTAGGCGAAGGCATACCACTCCTTGGCCTCGGGGATGTCGTCCCAAAGCGCGAGGCCGGAGGCGCCCGTCATGGCCATGAAGCGGACCGGGTGGCTGCTCGGCTTGTGCTCGACGGAGTTGCGCTTCACCTGCTCAATGCCCGAGCGCTTGATCCACTCCACCGAACGGTTGCCGCGCTCGCGGAAGGCCGCGATCACCTTCTCGCGCTCGGCAGGCGTCAGCTCGTCGCGGATCTGGTCGAACACCTCGGGCAGCTTGCGCCAGAGGCGGAAGTGAGCCTCGTCGTTGTAATAAATATCCGTCACGCCGCGCGGGTCCCACTCGCAGACCTGCAACAGAAAGCTCTTGGCCTTGTCGAGGTAGCGCGTATCGCCTTCGACGAGCCAGATCATGGTCGCAGCCTCGGCCACGGTCGCAATCTGGTTGCTCACGTCCTGGGCTTCGCGCCAGAGGATCACCTTGTCGGCGGTGCGCTTCTTGGGGTCGGGATCGCCGTAGGTGCCGGGCTCTTCCGGGAAGGCGAAGTCCATCCAGTAGGCGTCGAAGTCGCGCTTGATCGTGGCGTAATACTGCTGGCCTTCGGGCGTCTCAATGAAGGCGCGGAAGCCTTGCAGCTCGCCCGCCGGCACCCAGGTGCGCGGGGCCTCCGCCGGCACGTGGTCGGCAGGGGCAGCGTGGAGGGCGAGGCAAAGCCCGAAGGTCAGGAGGAGCGTAAGGGGGCGGATCAGCATGGGGTCTAGTCGAGGGCGGGCAGCCAGGCGTGGCGCAAGGTCCACGGGCCGAGCTGCGGGTGCTGGAGGGTCCACTCGCCAGCGGCAAGCGAAACAACCTCCCAGGGTTGCACGGAGTCACCGTAGCCGGCGAAGCAGAGGGCGGCGAGCCAACCTTCATCGGCTTCGGCGGGAGCGGTGAGCAAAGGCGTGATATGATACGGGGCCTGCAGGTGACGGCGCGGGGCGGCGTCTTCCAGCCGGGAATTGCTCGCGGCCTGCAGGTGGGCTTGCAGCGGCTGCAGCGCCACCACCCTGCCCTCTCCGCTGGCCTGCAGGAAGGGCTGCTTCAGCGATTGCGCGGCTTGGGGCTGTTTCAATGGTAGGGCATAGCCGCCCAGCGTAAATTCCATCGGCTGGTAGGCAGTGTAGCGGTGCACCTGCAACAGCCAGCCGCCCTTCCAGGCGACAAAGGTTTCGACCGACACGTTGGCCTGCAGCTCGCGGTCGCCCAGGTTGTAGCTGCTGAGATAGTGCGAGCGGCCCATTTCGAGCGGCACGGTATAGTGGCGGCCAAAGCGGCGACCATCGCGCGGATCGACGCCCGTCAGGCCGAGGTCGGGCGAATAACCGCCTCGCTCGGCCACGCAAAAGCCGAAGTCGGTGCGATAGGCGAGCTTCCCCCACTTATAGGGGCCGAACTTGTCGCGATTGCCCGCGCAGATTTCGGAACCGGCGTTCAGGATCTCCGCCGCGCCTTCGTGGGTGCGGAAGATCAGCCCGGCGGGGTCGACCACGTGCACGGCGTCTTCCAGCTCAGCCACGAGGGGCTGCTCCGGCTCTTGCCAAAAGGCGTGTTCGCGCGGCACGAGCAGAGCCACAAAAGCCTTGGCCGCCCAATAGACGGAGCCCGCGCAGGAATAGGGCTCGGACACGCCCGGAAAGGTATCGTGCCAGCCGATGGAGAGCGCGCCCTGCCCTTGCCGCGTCTCGCGGTCGAGGAAAAAGCGGAGGTTGCGCGTGCAGAGGCGGCGGCAGCGCCCGGGCGACAGCTCGGTGGCGTCGACCAGCTGCGCGGCAGCGAAGGCAGCGGAGGCGTTGAAGCGGTAGGTGATCGAGCGCCCGAAAGCCGGGTGCTCGCCCGAGGCCGCGAAGACGTGCTGATACGAGGTCAGGAATTCGCGGGACCAGTCGCACCAACGCTTGGCGCGGACGGGGTTGCGGTGCCCGTAGAGGTGGGCCCACATGGGCCCGTAAAAGTGGAAGGCGTAGGCGTTGTAGTGGTCGTAGCTCTGGTTCATGCCGTCCATGAACCAGCCGCGCCCGCGATACATCAGCTCCATCTCCTGGAACCAGTGATCGATCGCCTGCCGGTCGGAAGCGCGCCCCGCCCCAACGCTTTCCAGAAACTCCAGCGCGAAGACGCCGAAGTAAAAGTGGTTGTTCCAGTGGTGCCCCGTGCCGCGATTGGAGGCCATCCAGCGGATCACGCGCTGCTTTGCCTCTTCGTCCAGCGGCTCCCAAAGAAAGGGCTTGGCGACTTCCAGCGCAATGGCGAAAAGCCCCATCTCGACGCCGTTCTGGTGGTAATTCGCGTTCGGCCCCCAATAGTGCTCAGGTTTGGACGGGTCGGTGCCCAGCGCGAGGGCTTCGCGGAACCACCTGGCGATCTTCTCCGCCTCGTCCTGCTCCTCCGGGCTGCTGGCGAGCCAGAAGGCGGCCAGCAGGCAGGGGCGCGCAAAGGCTTCCAGACGGTCGGCATTGGCATCGTGATCGCTCGCCTGCCCTTCCAGCGGCAGCTCGGAGAGGCCGGGGCGCATGAGCTCGGTCAGGGGCTGCAGGAGCTCCCAGGCCGCTTGTTGCCATTCTCGGTATGCTGCGGGGGTGGTCATGGGTTATGAAGCGCGTTGGTAGACGTCGACGTTGACGACGGATTCGAGATCGCCGCCTTGCAGGAAGGCCTTGAGGTTCTGGATCGCGAGGCGACCGGAATCCTGACGGCGGTCGGTGGTGGGGCCGCCGAGGTGGGGCAGCGTGAGGATGGCGTCGTTGTGGCGGAAAGGCGAGTCGGCAGGCAGCGGCTCCTGCCCGTAGACGTCGAGGCCCACCTGGATCTTGCCGTCGGCAGCGACGCGGGCCAGTGCGGCCTCATCGACCACGGCCCCACGCCCGATGTTGACGAACGCCCCGCCCTCGGGGATCCGGCGCAACAGCTCTTCCGTCACGACTCCCGTGTTCTCGGGCGTCAACGCGGCCAGTTCGAAGACGATGTCGTTGTCGGCAAAGAGGTCTTCGAGGGTGTCGGCGCGGTGCACATTGTATTCGGCCAGCAACTGGTCGGGCACACGCGGCGAGTAGGTCGAAATGGTGGTGTCGAAGGGCTGGAGCAGCTTGACCAGCTCGCGCGAGATCGCGCCAAAGCCGTGGATGCCGATGCGGCGCTCGAAGACCGAGCCGGTGATGGTGTCGGGAGTCTTCCAGGTGCCCTCGCGGTGCATGGAGATGGTCCAGTAGCTGGCGCGGCGCATGCAGGCGATGGCGAGCATCAGCGCGCACTCCGCCACGACGCGGGAAATGGTGTTGCCCCAGTTGGTGACGATGAGGCCGTCCTCCAGTTGGCGGGGGTTGACGAGCTTGCGCACCGACCCAGCCAGGTAGCAGAGGTATTTGAGGCGCCCTCCCGTCAACGTGGCCCAGTTGTCGGGCAGCGTCGGCGTTTTCCATGCGGCGACGAGGATGTCGGGCTGCGTATCCTGCAGTTGCTGGGCCCAACCCGCTTCATCGAAGGAGAGCGGATCGACGACGACGGCTTTACCCGCGAGCGACAGCACATCGGCGCGCATCTTGCCGGGGAAAAACGTCTGCCATTCCCAGTCGGTCAGGGCAAATAAGATGGTTTTGGACATAAAGTTCGGGACATGCGGCAGGCACAAGCGCCCGCCCTCCAGGCCAGAACGGCCCGGAATTAACGGATAAGGGGGAGCGGGAACACGGGCGGGGGTCGGACCCGTCGTGTGTTCTCCAAAGCAAAGCCCGGAGGCTTATTCAGCGGCGGGGCGGCCAGCCCAGAGCCAGACGCCGGCATCGGCTTCGAGCGAGCCGTCGGCATCGGGCACATAGAGCCACTTGCTCAGATTGTAGGAGTAGACCCAGGGGTAGTCTTCCACCCACAGCGGGCCCATCCATTGGCCGGTGTGCACCGAGCCGTCTTCCAGGGCAAAGCCGCCGAAGATGCCGGGGCCCATCGCGGTGCCGCCGAGCGGGTTGGCGAGGTTTTCGCCGCTGGTGTCGACGTAGAGGTTGTCGAAGTAGGTCGGGTCGATGCCCTTGATCACGTCGGTCGTGCGGCCAGCGGAGGAGAGGATGCGGAAGTTATTGATATTGTCGAAACCGCCCACCTTACGGAAACCAGCATAACCATCGGAATCCGGGTCGTTGTTAGGGAGTGCCGGATCGGGGTAGACAAGGGTCTGCTCCGGATATTCCGGCCCGCCCTGCACGTAGACCTTGTAGCCGTTTTCGGCCGCATTGAGGACGATCCAGACATTGTACCACACGCCTCCGGTGACGCCCACGCCGTTGGCCAGCACCGTCTGGTAGCCGACGCGGTTGCTGCCGATCGTGGTGCCGTCGTAGACATCAAACGACTCATCGTATTCGATGCGCATCAGCGCCATGAAATCGTTGTAGCGGTCCTGATTGACCTGAAGGTCGGATACGCCCCAGACGGTGTCGATCTGGCCTTTGGTGCCGTTGACGATTGGCTGCTGGACCTGCAGGAAGACGGTGCCGGCGCCAAAAATGTCGATGTCGGGGATTTGACGGTAAGCGCCCAGGTTGAGCGTATTTTCGTCGGCCACGCCCGGGTGAATGGCGAGCTTGCCGTCTTCCACCGCGATGGAGGGCGAGGTGTTTTCAACAGGGTTGATGTCGTAGGTCCAGGCACCGGAAGCGACGGTGTCGGTCGAAAAATCGTCCACCAGTTGCCAGGCGGCGGAGGCCGTGGCGGCGAGCGTGGTGCACAGAGCGAGGGGGAGGAGTTTCGGGTAGTTCATGTCTTTGTGGAGGATGTTTGGGTGGTAGTGATCAGAAACTGACGGACGCCGTGAGGCGGAAAGTCCGCGGAGCGTAATACTGCTCGTAGCGCTTGTTGACTTCGCCGCGGCCCGTCAGGTCGTCGATATAGCGCACCTGGGCGGAGTCATACGTGTCGTCGAGCAGGTTGAAGACGTTGAGGCGCAGGTTCCATTTGGTGTCGTTCCAGGTGAAACCGTAGTAGACGCCCATTTCGAATTCCCAGCGCTCCGGGGCTTCGGGCGTGGCAAAGCGGTTGGCGCCTAGCGAGTTGCCGCCGATGGGGATGGAAGTTTGCGCCGGGCCGTTCCACTTGGCACCAAAGCCGATGCCGAGGCGCTGCAGAGGACCTTCGGTAAAGGTGTATTTGGTCCAGAGGCGCGCGGTATCTTCGGATTGGAAAAAGAGGCTCAGCCCGTCGATGCCGCCAGTGGCCTCACTCGGGCGCAGCGGGTTGCTCTGGCTGATCTCGTTGCCATTCTGGTCGAGGAACTGGTCGGGCACGCCATCGCCATCGGTGTCGTTGGAGGTGATGCCGAAAGCTTCGCGTCCGAAGATGCGCACGATCTGGTCGTACTCCGTGCCTGCATAGGAGATGCCGGTCGTCAGGTCCGTAAAGTCAGACATGTTGAAGGCACCCTGGGCTTCGCGCTCGGTGTGGGCGAAGTTGAAGACGATCTCCCAGTTGTCGAGCGGAGTGTAGATCAGGGACAGGTCCCAACCGGTAGCCTCGTCCTCGAACGTCACGTTGGCACCGGTCGAGCGGGAGGCGGAGGGGTTGTTACCAGCAGTGTTGTTGTTGCTGGTACCAGCCGGTGTGCGCACATAGCGGATCGGGTCGAAGGAGCCTGGGATGTCCGACGAGTATTGGGTGGCGTTGAAGGCGCGCTCCATGATGGGTCGGAGGCCGCCCGCATCGAGATCGTCGTATTTGAAGAAGTAGACGGTCCGCCGGTCGGAAGCGCTGCCGCCGCTCTGGTCCTCGATCCGGTAGAGGCCGGTCGCAGGCAGAAATTCGCGCGGGTTATCGGGATTCTGGTAAACGTAGGGGGTCGAAGCCGGTACCCCGCTGACGTCAGGGCGGGTGTTGCTCAGCAGTCGGACGCCGTCTTGCATCCAGGTAATACGCTCGCGGTCTTCTTCCGTGATGAAGAAGGAGTCGACCCCGTAATTCAGCACATAGTCATCATTGGGCGTGGGATCGAACTCGGTGCCGCTATTGCCGCCAAAGCCCGGCGGGCGCAGCTCATCGGGTACGCCCTCCCAGCGGTTGGGAGCCGGGGCGTGGGTAAAGTACCAGATGGCGTTCTCACGCTTGATGTTGTAGACCGCGAGGCTGCCGGTGAGCTTGTTTTCCAGGATCTCCCACTTGATGCCGATTTCGCGCGATTCGGTGCTTTCGGCCGGGATGGTCTTGCTGTTGCCGTCGATCAGGCCCGTGTTGGGCGCGATGCCTTCGGAGTAGAGGGCATACACGGTCAGGCCGGTCAACAGGCGGTAGTTGGCGGCAAAAGTTTTGGTCGTTTCCTCGACGTCCTCGTCGAAGCTGTCGATGTAGGAACCGAGGCCGTAGGTCTTGTTGGTCGGATTGTCGATGTAGCGAAAGCCTGCTTCGCTCCAGCGGCCGGTGGCCAATTGCTCGCGCGTCACGTAGTCTGAGCCTTCCGGGGGGTTGCCGGCGCCGTCCCAGATCGGCACGCGGGCATATTGGGCGGTCTTGGCGTTGTAGATGTCGTGGCGGACCCCGGCGATCAGGCCCACGCGGTCGTCAAAGAAGCGACCGTGGTAGATACCGTAAAAGCCGTGGAAAAAGATCTCGGTGTTGTTGTAGGAGTCGCCCGCCAAGGCCACCTGTTCGCCGTTGTAGCGGAGCACCGAATAGTCGTCGGGTGCGAAGAAGTGGAGCGCGTCATTGGCCGGGTCTTCAGGATTCCAGGCAATGAAAGCCTCTTCGTTGCCTTCTACGTAGTCGACCTTGTCCTTGATGTAGTGGTAGCCGAGGAGGAAGGTGTGGCGAGCCTCGGTATCAAAGAGGAACGGCGTGTCGAAATCATAAACCGTGCGGGCGCGCCATTGAAACGACTCGGAATGCGTCGGCTCGTAAGTCCAGTAGTAGGCACCCAGCTTCAGGTCGTCGTAGTTCGAGGAAAGGTTGCGATTGGTCCGGTTGCCAGCGGCGGGGTTGAGGCGGCTGTAAACCAGATCGGAGACACCGGGCACATCGCGGTCAAGGATCTGGTTGATGTTGATGCTCGAAATCTGGTTGTTCTCGATCCGCGCATCGACCGTGAATTCCTCGGTATCCGTCTCGGTATAGTAGGTGCCGACGGAGAAGGTGAAGCCCTCGAAGGGCGTCAGCGTCACGTCGAGCAGGTAATTCATCTCCTCACGCTCGGCCCAGGTGTCGGGCCCAGTGAGGCGGGTGCTGGAGTCAAGACCGCCGCCCTGGATGCCGCGCGCATTCTGGTCGAGGGTGCTGTGCAGCGGATTGCCGCTGGAGTAGTCGATCGGGGCCAGCTCGCCGATCGTGCCGGTCTCGCGGGCGTAGTTGTGTTGCTCGTCGTAGTAGTTGCGCCAGAGGTCGTCGTTGGAGTCGCTCAGGTCGTCGTAGATCCATTGGCTGCCGATGCCCTCCTGCCGGGTTTTGCCGTACTGGACTTCGCCAAAGACGGTCAGCTTGTTCTTCCAGCGGTATTCCAGCTGGCCGGCGAGGTATTCGTCTTCGTCCTGACGCCAGTCCGTCCAAGTTGCGTTGCTCTGGTAGGCGCCGAGGATGCGGTAGGCCAGCGAGTGGTCGTCGTTCTGGAAGATCGGGCCGGTAACGTCGCCCGTGGTGCGGAAGTAGTCGTAGGAGCCCACGCCGAGGGAAAACTCGTAGGCTTCCTCCAGCATCGGGCGCTTGGGGATGACGTTGACGATACCCGAGAGCACCCCTACCCCGTAGAGCAGCGAGTTCGGGCCCTTGACCACTTCCATCCGCTCGATGTTGACGGAGTCGAGCAGGCCGCCTAACGCGGTGGCGTCGCCACCCGGGTCGATCACGAGGCCGCCGGAGCGGAAGCCGTAGCGATTCTGGAAAGGAACGTCGAAGCCGCGAATGTTGACGATGTTGGCAAAGCGGGCGCCGCGAGCACTGGCCGAGGCCGAGCGCTCCGAAGAGGACGAGCTACGGTTGGCGTTGGGGCCGCTGGTGCCGCGGGAGGCCTCGCGGCTGTCGGTAAAGACGCCGGAGGAATAGGCGAGCGCAGAGTCGAAATCGGTGGCGCCGGTATCGTTGATAAAGTCGGCGGTGATCGGCTGGATGCTCATCGGCAGGTCTTGCAGCCGCGTGTTCAGGCTGGTGCCCGAGACACTGGTCGCGGCGCGGTAGCCGTCGTCATCCGTGGATTGGATCACAAAGGGGGACAGCTCGAAGACCTCGGTTTCGTCGGCCTCATCTTGGGCCCAGGTGGTCGCGGGCAGAAGGCTGGCGGCCACCCATCCGGTTGTGGCCAAAAGCCGAAGCTGTCGCAGGGAGGGGACAACACGAATGTTCATGTAGAGTAGTGAGCGGGGGTTGGGGGAACTCGGAAGGGCCCTTTCGTCACGGGGGTAGTGAAAGCCCTTCTAGCAGGAAGCTGCTAATATTTATTGGAAACCGCACGCGCCAGTCAATGATAATTAGCAGGAAATCTTTGGGACGATGAAATCAGCAGGGCAATGGCAGCAAAACACGCCGTGAAGCGGCGGAAACAGGGGATACGCAGTCTTTACCTGCCTTCCCGGGGGTGCGGGATGCAGGAAAACAGACGCAGGGGTGGAGTAGAAGAACTAAAAGTAATTATCAGGCGCGGGCGCGCAGGCCCACTGGCGCCCCCGTCGTCTCGCGCACCGTCAATTCGGCCGGCAGCACGAGGTCGGTATAGGCATGGGCGCTGTCTTCGTCCTGCGCCGATTCGAGGAGGATGCGAGCGACTTCGCGGCCCAGATCTTCCGGGCGGGCGGCGGCACCGGTGATACCGGGGATCTCCTCTTCCATCACGCGCGTGCGGTCGAAGGCGGCCACGCTGACCTCGGCCCCGAGGCGGATCTGCGCCTGGAAGAGCCGATTGACTGCGCCGCGTGCCATGAGCCCGTTCTGGAACACCCATGCGGTGGGGACTTGGGAGGGCTCGCGAGCGAGGACTTTTTCCGCCGCCTGATAGCCGAAGCGGCGCTCCGCCTCGTCTTCGAGCAACAGATTCTCAGGCTTGAGGTTGATCCCACGCGCGCGCAGGGCTGAAAGGAGGGCCTCGTACCGCTCCAAGTGCCGCCCGGGCGTAGCGCGGGAGGAAAAGAAAGCGAATTCGCGGTGCCCCAGGTTATACAGGTGGCCGACCAACAGGTCTGCCGCCTGGCGCTCGTTGGAATTGACGCTGTGGCAGATGCCGGGGGCGCGGGCGCTGACCATCGCAATGGGGCGCTTCAACTGGCAGATGAGATCGAGGAACTCCGGCTGCACCTGCCCCATCACCGCAATACCTTGCAGGTAGCGGGCGAAGCCTTCTAACGATGGCGGATTATCGGTGGAGAAATCGCTCTCGGAGCCGAGGAACGTCATCTTCAGCCCCTTGTCGCTGAGATACTCGTGCATCCCCTGCGTCACGTGACTGAAGAAGTTGCTCTTCGTGGCCATACGGATGGGGCTGCGCAACACGTAACCCATCGTAAACGGTTGGGGCTGAACTTCTCCCAGCGGTTTGATCTTCATCCCGCGCGGGGAGTATCCGTGCTCCATCGCAAAGGCCCAGATGCGATCATACGTCGCTTTGGCCACTTCGCTCGTGCGCCCATTTAGGGCCATGGAAACCAGGGTTTGCGAGACGCCAAGCTGCTGGGCGATCTCGGTCTGACTGATGCGCTTCTTCGACATCCTTTATTCTCCAAGAAAGACACGTTGTGATTAAAATCGCAACACAAGTTTATTAGATCATTAGTTTTTACCCGATAGACCCTGAATCAGCGGCCTGAAGGGGAAACGAGACGATTTTTTCCAACCGGGTTCCGATTTTCATTGATTGTGGATCGCCCAATCCAATAAAAATTAGTCGACATTGGTTCAAGCCCAAATTCCCCGCTCCTTACCCCCACCCCACCATGAGAATCAGCCCCTACGACTTGTTCGTGGTCATCTTCTACTTTGGGTTCCTGGCCTCCATCGGCCTGCTGACCCGCAAATTCGTGTCCGACACCAGCGACTACTTTCGCGGCGGCGGACAGATGCTGTGGTGGATGACTGGCGCCACCGCCTTCATGACCCAATTCAGCGCCTGGAGCTTCACGGGCGCGGCGAGCCACGCCTACAGCAACGGCCCGATCATCCTCACGATCTTTTTCGCCAACGCGCTCGGCTTCTTCATCAACTACGCGTATTTCGCGCCGAAATTCCGCCAGCTGCGGGTGATCACCCCGATTCAGGCCGTGCGGCAACGCCTGGGCCGGGCCAACGAGCAGTTCTTTACCTGGATCTTTCTCCCCACCAACATCGCTTACGCCGGCATCTGGCTCAACGGCCTCGCCGTGTTTCTCGCGACGGTGTTCGGCTTCGACCTGCAAACGACGATCATCGTCACCGGGTTGATCGTGCTGTTCAACTCCACCATCGGCGGCGCGTGGGCCGTGGTGTCGTCGGACTTCATGCAGACGCTGATTCTGATGATGATCGCCGTCACCACCGCGATTTTTTCGCTGGCCAAGATCGGCGGCCCGGTCGAGCTGTTTGAGCAGTTCCCGGCCGAAAACATCTTCCTCGGCAACGACGTGAACTACCCCCTGCTGATCATCAGCTGGATGGTGCTGATCTTCGTGAAGCAGTTCGCCTCGACCAACAACATCATGGAGGCCTCGCGCTATCTGAATGCCAAGGATTCCAAGAACGCACGCTACGCCGGCCTGATGGCGTCGATGCTTTTTGTCTTCGGGCCCATCCTGTGGTTCATCCCGCCGATGGTTTGCGCCGTCTATTACCCGGACCTTTCGACCGTGTTCCCGCAGCTCGGCGCGCGTGCATCGGAAGCGTCTTATGTCAAGATGGCCATCGACACCCTCCCGGCGGGCATGATCGGCCTGCTGATCGCGGGCATGTTTGCCGCCACCATCTCCTCGATGGACAGCGGCCTCAACCGCAACGCCGGCATCTTTGTGAAGAATTTCTACCTTGCCGTGGTCCGCCCCGCCGCTTCGGAAAAGGAGCAGATGCTCGTCAGCAAGAGCGTCACCGTCATTCTCGGCCTGTGCGTAATCGGTGCCGGCCTGTTTTTCAGCAGCCTGAAGACGCTCGGCCTGTTCGACATCATGCTGCAGTTTGGGTCGCTCGTGGCGATGCCGGTGACGATCCCGCTGATCATGATGATGGTCGTGCGCAAGACGCCCGACTGGTCGGGCTGGTCGACCGTGGTGCTGGGCCTCACCATCAGCTACTTCGCCCGCGACCACTTCAACGCCACCTTCTGGGACACCACCTTCAGCCTCGGCCTCTCGCAGCGCGAGATCAACGACCTCGATGCCATGCAGGGCATCCTCCTGAGCAGCACCATCCTGCCCACCTGGTTCCTCTTCACCAAACTCTTCTACCGCGAGCCTAAGGGTGCGCGCGCCGATGAGACCCGCATGTATTGGGACAACATCAATACGCCCGTGCTGGAGACCGAGCACAAGGTGAGCCTCGATGGCCGGCAGGGCAAAACGCTGGGCACGCTCGCGGGCGGCTACGGGCTCTTCGTGGCACTGCTCTTCCTCATCCCCAACCCCATCGGCGGGCGGATCACGTTTATCCTCTGCGGCGGCTTCATGATGGGCCTCGGCTACCTGCTCTACTGGGGCTACAACAAGGAAGCCATCAAGGCGCGCCGCGCCGCCCGCGCCAACCGAGCCTGAGCCTGTCATGGACCTTCTGCCACTCCTCCCCAACCGCGTCTGGCGCACCTACCCGGGCGGTCGCGAACTCGACCGCCTGGAAGGCAAGCCTGTTCCCCGCGACGACCACTGGCCGGAAGACTGGCTGGCCTCCACCACCCGCGCCATCAATCCCCACCCCACCCGGGACGACGAGGGGCTGGCGCAGGTAGAGCTGGCCGGCGAGCGGCGCTACTTCCGCGACCTGCTGCAGGCCCACGCGCAAGACTGGCTGGGCGCGGCTCATGTGGCCCGCCACGGTCCGGAGCCGCGCGTGCTGGTCAAGCTGCTCGATGCCGCCGTGCGCCTGCACTTCCAGGCGCACCCAACGGCGGCCTTTGCCCAGCAGCACGGGCTCGGCCCGTCGGGCAAGGCAGAGGCCTACCACATCCTATCCATCCGCCCGGAAGTGGCGGAGCCGTATATCTACCTCGGCTTCCAGCATCCGCCCACCCGGGCGGAGCTGAAACGCATGATCGAGCAACAGGACCTGGCCGCGCTGGAGGCGTGCTTTGAGCGTATACCCGTGCAACCGGGCGACACCTTCTTCATCCCCGGCGGCTTCCCACACGCGATCGGCGAAGGCATCATGATGGTCGAGATCATGGAGCCCTCCGACCTCGCGGTACGCTTCGAGTTCGAGAAGGCGGGCTACGTCTTGCCCGAATCGGCCCGCTTCATGGGTCGCGGGCTCGACTTCTGCCTCGACGTCTTCAACTACGATGCGGTTTCGGTCGAGACGATGCGCCAGCTCTATGCCTTTCGCCCGCACGAAGTGCGCAAGTGGGAAGGTTCGGGCAAGCACTACCACCTGATCGGGCCAGAAACGACCCCCTGCTTCCGTGTCGACCTCAGTGTGTTCGACGGCCCTTCCCGACGACCGGTCGACCAAGCCTTTATCGGCATCGTTACCGGCGGGCGCGGCACGATTCAGGCCGGCCGCAGGGAATGGACCGTCGAGCCTTTCGACCGGTTCTTCGTGCCGGCCAGCAGCGGCGGGCTGGACATCCGCCCCGTCGGATCAGAGCCGCTGAAGCTGCTGGAATGCCTCCCGCCTGAGGCCTGATCTTCAGCCACGGATGAAACACGGATTGTACGGATAAATAAGAACCCGCACCTGTAAGAGGAGCGGGTTTTTCTTTTGAATTCTCTATCTGTGCAAATCCGTGTTCATCCGTGGCCTGAATTTTGGCTAATGTTCACCCCACGTGTTGCGGGAGCTGGCGCATGATGTCCTCCACAATTTCCTCCGGCGTGCCGGCGATGGAGACATTGAGGGCGTCTTCGGGTTTTTCGAGCGTGGCGAGCTGGCTCGTCAGCAGGCGGGCGGGCATGAAGTGCCCTTGGCGGCTGGTCATGCGCTCCAGCAGCAAGTCATACGTCCCCGTGAGCATGACGACCGCCTTATGGCGTAGGCCATCGAGCAAGACTTCGCGGTAGCGCTGCTTGAGCGCGCTGCAGGCGAGGCAGACGATCTCCTCCTCCGCTTCGCGGCGCTGCAGCTCTTCATGCAAGGTACGCAGCCACGGCCAACGGTCTTCGTCGGTCAAGGCCACGCCATCGCGCATCTTGTCGATGTTGTTTTGCGGGTGGAAGTCGTCGGCATCCAGGTAACAGCCGCCCAGGCGCTCGGCGAGCAGGCGGGCAATGGTGCTTTTACCGGAACCGGAGACCCCCATCACGAGCAAGGTCAGGGGCGTCGGGCAAGGTGCGTCAACAGGCATACACACCACCATTGATGTCAATCGTCGCTCCCGCAATAAAACCGTCGAATTCGCTGGCGAGGAAGCAGACCGCCCGCGCCACGTCTTCGGGCTTGCCGCCGCGCCCCAGCGGGATGCCCGCGATGGTGGCACGGGCCGATTCCTCCGTCGTGTGGGTGTTGTGGAAACTCGTGCCGAGGATCAGGCCCGGCGCGACGGCGTTGACCCGGATGCCCTCCGGCCCCAGCTCCTGGGCAAGCGCGCGGGTGTAGGTAAGGATCGCGCCCTTCATTGTCGAGTAGGCCAACGAGCCGGGATGCCCGCCCTTGCGGCCTGCCAACGAGGCGAGGTTGACGATGCTCGCGCCGTCCTGGGCTTCCCGCAGGGCCGGGAGAGCCGCTTGTGTGATCCAGTTCATCGACGACACGTTGAGGTCGAACGAGTCTTGCCAAAAGTCCGGGTCGAGCTCGTTCAGGCGACGGCGGCCAATGAGCGAACCCGCGTTGTTGATCAGGATGTCGAGGCCGCCCAGCGCGTCCACCGCCTGTTCGACGCACGCCGACGCCTGGTCGCGCTGGCGCAAATCGGCCTGAAGGCCGCAGACTTTGGCGTTTTCGCGCGAGCAGACGCTGCGCAGCGCGGCCGTATCGACTGCGCTGGAAAAATAATGGACCGCCACGTCGCAGCCTTCGGCGAGCAGTTGGCGCGTGATGGCGAGGCCGATGCCTTGTCCGCCCGCCGTGACGAGCGCTTTTTTGCCAGCAAGTTTTCCCATGGTAATATCAGTCAGGTAGTTTGGAGGAGATGCAAGAGGGGTTGCGAAAATGTCTTATATTTATTAGTTGACCGACGGGCAAGAATTTTTGATTATCAGGGCACAGCTCCCTTACCCAACCCCGAGATTCCCCATGACTCTGATGCGCTTTACTACGCTTTGCGGGTCGCTCGGCTGTCTGTTGGCTGCTTCCGCCAGCGCCGTACCCTCCGCCCTGTGGACGGACTATGTCGACGCCCGCGCCAACGGCACCGAGCCCACGCTGCCCGATTTTTCTTATGCCGGCTACCACCGCAGCCAGGCCCCTTTGCCTACCGTCAGCGGCCCGATCTTTGACGTAACGGCCTACGGTGCGGTGCCAGACGACAACCGCAGCGACCGCGACGCCATCCAGGCGGCGATTGTGGCGGCGGAAAACGCGGGCGGCGGCGTCGTTTACTTTCCCAGCGGCCGCTTTCATCTCAACACGCTGAGCGAGGTCGGCTCGCCCATCCGCATCCGTCGGAGCAATATCGTGCTGCGCGGCGCGGGCGTGTGGGAAGACCCCACCGAGCTCTACATGGAGGCCCCCTTCGAGCCGGAGAATCCCGACCAGATGTATTCGACGCCGGAGATGTTCCTCGTGCAGCCCAGCGGCAGCACCTCCAGCTCCACCCTGGCGACGATCAACGCCCCGGCCGAGCGCGAGAGCTTTAGCGTGGAGGTGGTGAACCCGGCTGCTTTGCAAGTCGGCCAGTGGGTCTGCCTCTACCTGCGCGACCCTGATGCCGCCGCGCCTTTTCTCGCCCCCAAGGAACTGGAACCCGAGTGGACCCAGTTGACCGATGAGGGCTTGAAGGTTGAAGAAAAGCACCAGATCGTGGCGATCGACGGCAATGTCGTGACCTTCGCCGAGCCGATCCACATGGAGATCGACCCGACCTACGACTGGAGCCTGCGCACCTACCCGCACATTGAGGAGGTTGGGTTCGAGAATATCGTCTTCCGCGGCAACTGGGTCAGCGACTTCGTGCACCACCGCAGCGCCCGCGACGACAGTGCCTGGAGCGCGCTGCAGATCAACAACGTCGTCAACGGCTGGATCACGCGCTGCCGTTTCATCAACTGGAACGAGGCGGTGAACCTGCACGACACGAGCTTCTTCACCCTCGCCCTGACCCGGATCGAGGGCAACGGCGGGCACTTCGGCATCCACACGCGGCGCGGCAATGGCATTCTTGCGACCTACGGAGCCGACACTGCCAACCAGTGGCACGGCCCGTCGGTCGGCTACCAGAGCGCGGGCGCCGTTTTCCACCGCTACACCTACGGCAGCAATTCGTCGTTCGACGCCCATGGCTCGGGCCCCTACGCGACCCTGCTCGACGCCAACGAAGGCGGGCTGCTGCGCGGGCGCACCGGAGGCACGCAGGCCGGACAGCCCAATCACCTGCGCTGGCTCACGCTCTGGAACTTTGAGCAGACCAACAACGCGCAGTCCAATTACTATTTCTGGGACGAGAACAACGCCAACACGCGCGACCGCTTCCTCTTCCCGATCATCGCGGGCTTCCACGGCGCGGCCACTACTTTTGAGACCGACGACCTGCAGGTGCTCGAATCGCTGGGCACGCCCGTCGAGCCGGAATCGCTCTTCGAGGCCCAACTGACCGACCGTCAAGGCAGCGTGCCTTCTTTCATGAGCACCTGGGCCGCCGAATGGACCCAGTGGGAGGCCCAGCCCGCCGAAACTGTCGTGCGCATCTCCAACCAGTCCCAACTGGAAGACGGGCTGGAACAGGCGACCCCCGGCACGACGATCGTCATCGCCGACGGCGTCTACGTGAACCAGAACTGGTCGTTTGACGGCAAGGACAGCGCCAACGGCACGGGAGGCACCGCCACCCACCCCATCCGCCTGCGCGCCGAGACGCCGGGTGGGGTCGCCTTCATCGGCCAATCTTCCCTGGAGATCGACGGCGCCTACATGGAGGTCGAGGGCCTGCTCTTTACCAAGGGCACGGCCAACGGCGCGGTCGTATCGTTTGCCAGCGGCAGCCGCCATTGCGCGTTTCGCAACTCCGCCATCGTCGATTACAACCCCGATAGTAGCTCGACCGATTACGACTGGATCTCCGTGCGCGGCCAGTTCAACGCGATCACGGATAATCAGCTGAGCGGCATGACCCATAAGGGCGTGCAACTGGTCGTGATCCTCGACGAGAGCCTGGAGCCCAACGGCACCCATATCGCCCGCAACTACTTCGCCGACCGCGCTCCAGGCACCGGTAACGGCTACGAAACGATCCGCATTGGCACCAGCGACCGCTCGATGCTCAACGCCAATGCGCTGGTGGAGCACAACCTGTTTCACCACACCGACGGCGAGATCGAAACGATTTCCAACAAATCGGTCGGTAACGTCTACCGCGGCAACACCTTCCTCGAATCGGCTGGCCAACTGACCCTGCGCCACGGCTCGGCCTGCACTGTCGACGGCAACTTCTTCATCGGCAACGGTTACAACGACTCTGGCGGCGTGCGCGTAGTCGGGCCCGACCATGTGGTGATCAACAACTACTTCAGCGGCCTCAGCAGCTCGTCGGAGTTGCGCGGCGCCATCGTGCTGATGAACGGCGTGCCCAATTCGCCGCTCAACCGCTACCTGCAAGCCGAAAACGTCACCATCGCCCATAACACGGTCGTCAACAGCGCCCGGGGCATCGTGATCGGCACCACTTCCAGCGAGGGCGACACGACCCTGCCGCCGCAGAACAACACGATCGTCAACAACGTCGTCGCCGGCTCCAACAACCCGTATGTGGAGGTGACGGCCCCCATCGGCCACACCTACGCCGCCAACGTTTCCTCGACCAACGTACCGAACCTGCCCAGCGGCTTCACCTTCGCGAACCCGATGTTTGCCGAGGCCGCCGATGGCCTGCAACGCCCCCAGCCGGGCAGCGCGTTGATCGACGCCGCCGTGGACTCCGTTGCCGCTGCCACACTCGATATGGACGGCCAAACCCGCCCCGCCACCGGCCGCGACATCGGAGCCGACGAGGTGCTGCCGGGCGCAATCAAGCAAGGCCCGCTGGAGCCGGGCGACGTGGGTCCGAGCTGGCAAATCGTGATCCCGGACGACCCCGGCGGCGTGGGCGACGAGGGCTTCAACGAGCCCTTCAGCTACAACGACGGCCCGCTCAACGGCAACGGGCGCTGGATCGAAGCCGTCACCACGGCCACGCGCGACAGCGAATCGAGCGACGCCATGGTGGTGAGCGAGTTGGCCTTGAAGCTCTACAACAACCCCGCAGCCATGCCGGGCACCGTGGTGGCCCAGATCTTCGAAGACGAGAGCGTCACCGCCGGGCACCAGTTTCTCAGCTTTTATTTCACGGTAAACGCCCTGCCGACCGACGGCGCGGCGGCTGGCTACCTCATCGGTTTCAGCGACTCCACTGGGGCGAAAAACCGCGCCCGCCTCTGGCTGCACCAGCAAGATGCAGACTCCGGCACCTACCGGCTCGGCGTGACGGCCAAGAGCGGCTCGTCCTTCCAGCTAGCAGACTACCCGGAGGCGCTCGAGGTCGGCCAGACCTATCAGGTGTTGATCGAGCACGAGTATAACAGTAGCGAGTCGATCTCCACGCTGTATGTCGACCCGGTGACGCTCGACGACCCGCATGCGACCAACAGCTCGACCGGCGACAGCGGCCTGAGCAGCGTCTTTATCCACCAGAGTGCCGCCGCTATCGCAGAGGTCACGATCGACCACTTGCAGGTGCAGAACAACTTCGAGGCTGCTCTCGCCCCCCTGCGCGACCGCATCGGTGGCACCGGCATCCGCGGCTACCCCATGTGGTTCACTTCCCCCGCCCTCGGCACCTATTACCGTGTGGCGAGCGGCCACCTCTGGTATCCGCAACTGGGCTGGCTCTGGCCCGTCCCTTCCGAAAGCGGAGACAGCCTGTATATTTACGATTTCGAAACCTCTGAATGGTGGTGGACCTCCGGCGAAGTCACGCCCTGGTTTTACCGTTTCGGAGACGAGGCCGGTTGGGTCTTCGTCTTCGAAAACAGCACGGCAGACAACCGCCGCATCTACGTCGACCAATAACACATCATGTCTTTTTCCCTCAACTGGTGCATTTCCACCCTCGGCTGTCCCGAGGCCACGCTTGAAGACGCCGCGCAACTGGCCGAGCGCCACGGCATCCGCAACCTGGAGTTGCGCACGCTGGAAGACCGCGTCGACCTGCCCGCCTACTTCGCCGAACGCTTTGGCTCGGCACAGGCGGTGACGGCGGTGGCCCAGCGACACGGCTGCCGCATCGTCGCGCTCGACCCCTCCGCCAAGCTGGTGGGGCTGACGCAGGCACACCGCGAAGAGCTTGCGGCCATTGCGCCCTGGGCCGATCAACTGGGTGTGCGCTACCTGCGCGTGTTCGACGGCGGAGCCCCGGCGCCGGAGCTGAGCGACGAAGACCTCGCTGCGGCCCGCGATGCCCTGGACTGGTGGCGCGCCCAGCAACAGCAGCACGGCTGGAAGGTCGAGCTGATGCTGGAGACGCACGATTGCCTGTGCTCGCTGGCAGCGATCGAGCGCCTGCAGGCCGCCCTGCCCCACCCCGCCAACATCCTCTGGGATGCTCACCACACCTGGCGCAAGCAGCGCGAAGACCCGCTGCGCATGTGGCCGCGCATCAAAGACCAGGTGGTGCACATCCACTTCAAGGACAGCATCGGCAAGCCCTCCGCGCGCCACCCCTTTACCTACGTGCACCTCGGCGAGGGCGAGTTCCCGCTGCAGCCCTTCCTTGAAATGCTGGAGCGCGACCGTTTTGCCGGGCCGGTGAGCCTCGAATGGGAAAAGAAGTGGCACCCCTACCTGCCCGACCTCGACGCCGCCCTCACCGTCTTCGACGCCATGCGCGCCCCCGCCTGATCTTCCCCCAACACAACAGCAGTACCTCACACTCCTCATGACAAAATACTCCCTCCTCCTGTTAGCGTCTCTCCCCGTCGGGCTCTTCGGCTCGACGATCTTCGACGACAGCTTCTCCGACGGCCTTGCCGCCGCCACCGGGCCCAGCGATACGAACTGGTACAAGAGCACCAGCAGCCAGTCGTACGAAGAGGCTACCGGCTACCTCGGGCTCGTCTCCGGCAGCTCCGGGCGTGGCATCCATACCGTCTTCGGCAGCCAGTCGCTCAACGTCGGGGACTCCCTTCGCGCCTCGTTTACCTTCAATACGCCCGACACCGTCGGCACCGACCGCACGGGCTCCTTTCGCTTCGGCTTCTTCAACTCCAATGGCATGAGCGCAGCGCAGGATTACACCTCGTCGACTGACGCCGCCTGGGATCCCGTCCGGGGCTATATGGCCGCCATGGACGTCAACGTGCTTGACGGCTCCGACACCGGAATCTTCAAGCGCCAGGACCCCTCCGGCACGGGGGCAAATAACCGCCTGCTCGGCACCACCAGCTTTTACGACACCCTCGGCACAGGCGGCAGCGACTTTTCGATGGTCGACAACGCTACCTATACCGGCACGTTTTCGATCACGCGGCTCGACGCCACCACGCTCCAGTTCACGGCGGTCCTGAGCATTCTGGGCGGCGGCGAAATCACCTCCTTCAGCGTAGAAGACGATGCGGCCACCACGATGGCCTTCGATATGTTCGGCCTGCACGTCAATTCCGCCACCTTCGGCACCAGCAACGCGGCGGGCGAAGCCGATAACGGTCTCGACTTTACCAACGTGATGGTGACCTACGTGCCGGGTGCCGTCGTGCCCGAGCCTTCCACCTATGCCGCACTGACCGCACTCGTAGCGCTGGGCTTCGTCGCCTGTCGCCGCCGTCGGGCCTAGCCTCCCCTTCCCTTTCCTCAACGGAAGCGCACCATCCCCACACCCGAAGGATGTGCAGCAAGCGAATCGTTTGGGGGAATGTGGCCTGCTGCGCGCGGGTGTGGGGACCGGTGCGGCTATCTTGAGTTTAGTAGCCAACAGACCGAGACCACAGATACAGACAGGAACAGCCTCGCCACCCCGGCGGGGCTGTTCTGTTTCCGACGGCGCTCAGTGACCGCAGCCGCAGGGCGTGGGCGCTGCTTCGTAACGGTCGTGGTGGCGCACCCAGGTGCTCAGGTCTCCCTCCTCGTTGCGGCCCAGCGGCATCATATCGAGGATGCCATAGGTGCTCATCACCGTCTCGCCACCTCGGCTGTAGGACGAATAGGTGTGGTAGACGGTGCCGTCGGCGTCGCGGTAAAAAGCGCTGCTGCCGGGCAATTCTTCGCAATCGACCTCCCGCTCCTCAAAGTTGTAGAACGCCTTGCCGCTCGCCAGTTGCTCCGGCGTAAAGGAGGCCTGAAAGTCGAAATTGAAGTCGCTGGAGGCGGAGGAAACCCATGGGAAGTGCCAGCCCATCCGGCGCTTGAAAGCCTGGATCTTATCCAAAGGCGCGCGCGAGACTGCCACCAGCGTCACATCGTGGTAATTGAGGTGCGGCAGCGCACCGTCGAAGTGGTCGGCCATGAATGAGCAGCCCACGCAGCCCTGCTCCCATTCCGGACCAAACATGAAGTGGTAGAGATACAACTGGCTGCGTCCGGCAAACAGTTCGGACAAGCGGCGCGGGCCTTCCGGGGAGTCGAAGAGGTAGTCCTTTTCCAGGCGCACCCAAGGCAGGCGCAGGCGCTCGGCGTTAAGGGCGTCCTTCTGTTGCATGAAAGCCTTTTCCTGCTGGAGTAAGGCGCGGCGGGTTTCCAACCAGGCGGCGCGGTCCACCACCGGGTGAGGAGCGTTCGAAGTCGAAACGGTCATAGCGGATAGGTTTGAGGTGAGCGGGCACGAAGCTCTTTCGCTCCGGCCCTACCTCATGACGCACGAACCCGCCGCAAAAGGACAACGCAGCTCAAGAAGGTTTTTTTTAGCCGCAGATGAACGCGGATTTACGCGGATAAAAGTGTATGCTCATCCAACCTCGGATTCTACTCCCTGCCCAGCGGGACGACTTCCCGCTCGATCTCAGGCCCTAGGGTAGCACGAGCCCCTGTCGCAGGTCGAATTCCTGTTGTAGGCCCAACCAGAACTCAGCTGAGTTGCCGAAAAAACGTGCGAGGCGTAGTGCCGTATCGGGGGTCACCGCGCGGCGCCCCTTGATGATGGCGGTCACACGGCTGTGCGGGAGCCCCGTCGCCACCGCAAGACGATATTGTGTCAAATCCAGCTCTTCGAGGAATTCGGTGCGCAGAATCTCACCGGGATGGGGAAAGTGTAATTCGGTCATGGTAGCCTCCTCACCTAGCATGAACGTAAAGTATCACTTTACAAAGATAAGTTTTTCAGCCACTGATGAACGCAGATTTACGCGGATAAGAATCCAATTTCATCCGTGCCTGTCCGTGTTTCATCCGTGGCTAAAGCCCTCCCCTACCAGGCGATGATCTGACGGTCGCGGAGGAAGCGGCCGGTGAGGTCGGTGGGGGCTTCGAGGGCGAGCCAGACGGCCGTGTCGGCGCCTTGGGAGACGTCGCGTTCGGCGTTTTCCCCGCCCATGTCGGTGCGGACCCAGCCGGGGCACATGGAGTTGACCACCACCGCGCCGTCCAGCTCGGCCGCGAGGATACGGGTGACGGCGTTGAGGGCCGCCTTGGAAATGCGGTAGGCCGGATGCCCTGCGCCCATCGACGAGATGGCGCCGAGCCCGCTGGAGAGGTTGACGATGCGCCCGGGCGAGGCCTTGCGCAGGAGGGGCATAAGGGCCTGCGAAAGCTCGAGCGGCGCGAGCGTGTTGGTCGCGAAGGTCTCGCGCACCACGTCGGTGCCCACGTCGAGGCCGGAGTTGTCTTCATCGTCCATGATCCCGGCATTGTTGATCAGCACGTCTAGGCGACCGTATTGGCCCTGCAGGTGGTCGCGCAGGTCGGCGATGCTCTGGCTGTCGGTCACGTCGAGCACGTGAAACGAGGCGCGGTCGCTCTTCAGCTCGCGCAGGGCTTTTTCGCCGGCTTCGGGGCGGCGAGCGGTGAGGATGACTTGGGCGCCGCGCTGGACGAGTTGGCGGCAGATTTCGAGGCCGATTCCGCGATTTCCGCCGGTGACAACGACGATTGGAGAGTCTGGGGAGGTTTTCGTCATGATGGGATGGTAAAATTCTAAACAAAGTGGGGCCTGGCGCAACCCACGAAACGCATCACCAGACCATCTAGTCTGATATTGTGGCAAAGGGCTCGTGTCTTTGCCCCCGTGGCTTATAGTAGCGGCATGGACTTCACCGATCTGGGCAATGCGCCCCTCCGCGTGTCCCGCCTTGGGCTGGGCTGCATGGGTATGAGCGAATTCTACGGCGAATATGCCACCGCAGCCGCCGAAAAAGAGTCGATCGCCGTCATCCAGCGCGCGGTCGACCTCGGGGTGACGTTTTTCGACACTGCCGACATGTATGGGCGGGGCGAAAACGAAAAGCTGCTCGGCAAGGCCCTGCACGACGGTCGACGCGAGCGCGTGGTCGTGGCCACGAAGTTTGGCATCACGCGGGGCGACAGCCCGTGGATCCGAGGCGTCAATGGCCGCCCGGAATACGTGAAGCAGGCCTGCGAGGCATCGCTGCAACGGCTGGGCCTCGACCATATCGACTTGTATTACCAGCACCGCAAAGACCCGGAGGTGCCCATTGAGGATACCATCGGTGCGATGAAGGAACTCGTGCAGGAGGGCAAGGTGATCGCCGTCGGCCTGAGCGAGGCCAGCCCGGAAACCCTCCGCCGCGCCCATGCCGTCCACCCGCTGGCGGCGCTGCAGACGGAATACTCCCTCTGGAGCCGCGACCCGGAGCGCGAGTTGATCCCAACCTGTCGCGAGCTGGGCATCACGTTTGTCGCCTACAGCCCGCTGGGCCGGGGCTTCCTCACAGGGGCCTTTGCTAAGCCGGAGGATATCCCCGAAGGCGATTACCGCCGCCTGCACCCGCGCTTCCAGGGCGAGAACTTTTACCAGAATCTGGAGCTGGTGAAACAGGTGGAGCACCTGGCGGAGCAGAAGGGCGTTGCGGCGTCCCAACTCGCACTGGCCTGGCTGCTCGCCCAAGGTCAAGACATCGTACCCATCCCCGGCACCAAGCGCCTGAAGTATCTGGAGCAAAACATTGCCGCGCTCGACGTCACCATCACCGACGAAGAAGTCGCCCGTCTCAACGCCATCCTCCCCCTCGACGCCACCGCCGGCACCCGCTACCCCGAAACGTCGATGAAAGAGCTGAACCGATAGAGGGGCTCAACTTTCGGGCAACACGATAGCACGCTTGGGTGGAGTCGGATAGAGACTAGTGGTTCTGTGGACCTCTTCAAACAAGCTGTCGGGAATAAGTTCGTAGAGCTTGGGGGCGACTAACGTCGTCACATGGATAACCGTGCCGCTCCGAAGCGTGATTGAAAGGTAGCCAAAATACTCCCAGAAGATGGCGATCCGATACACGGGCCGCCCCATCGTGAGCTTCAGTTCCAGAATGTCATCTTTATCAAAGGTCACGCGTTGTTGATTTTGCTCAACGTCGAAACGTCGGCTATCCTGATCCACGTATACAATCAGGTCTCTGCTGCTGATTTCGTATCGCAGATACAAAATCAGATGTAGAACAGTCTGCCCTCCCCATAGAGGCCCTAGAAACCACAAGGCTTCAAGCCAGTGGCCAAAGCGCCAATCAATATAGACGAGAGCCAGACTGTAGATGCAGCAGTAGACAAACGCCAGCTCCCACATCTTCAGGCGGTTCGCCAGGCATTTTTGGTAAACGCGAGCCATGCAGCAAGTTCGTAGCTGTCGACACGATCCGGGCAATGCCTTTCTTTAGCCGCGGATGAAACGCGGATTTTCGCGGATTCAGAATTCGAATGGGCCTTCTTTTGAAGCCGGAGAAAGGGGGAGATGGATTGCTGAAAATCATCCGCGTAAATCCGCGTTTCATCTGCGGCTTAAAAACTTATCCGTGCCAATCCGTGTTCATCCGTGGCCGGAAGAATTAAGCTCCCCATTTTCAGGCTTCCGCTGGAGTCGGTCTCTGGCTAAGGTGCGCGGTTGTGAGTGCTTCCGCCGTTGCCGCCAATCGTTTTTACGGAGAGTTTGACTTCGCCACCTTTGGCGACCGCCCGCAGAGGGGCCCGGATACGCGTCGCCCCTTCCAGGTGGACCGCGACCGCATCGTGTTTTCGACCCCATTTCGGCAGCTCCAGTCGAAGACGCAGGTCTTTCAGAGCGGCAAATACGACTTTTACCGCACGCGGCTGACGCACAGCATTGAGGTATCGCGGATCGCGCGCTCGATCGCGGAACACCTCAACGTGCAGAGCCCAGAGCTCGGGGCGGATTTCTTTATCGACCCGGACCTCGTCGAGGCAGTTGGGCTGGCGCACGACCTGGGGCACCCGCCCTTTGGCCACATCGGCGAGCGCACGCTCAACGACCTGATGCGCTCGCACGGGGGCTTTGAGGGCAACGCCCAGAGCCTGCGTATCCTCACCGATACTTTTTACACCAGCGGCAAGGAGCGCAAGGGCATGGCCCCCACCCGCGCCTTGCTCGACGGGGTGCTGAAATACCAACCGCTGCATGCCGAAGCCTGCATGCACGACGGCCACACGCCGGACAACCACTTCCTCTACGACGAGCAGGCAGAGACGCGGGCGTTTATCTGGGGGCGCACGCTGGGCGAAAAGGAGCCCCGCCCCGGCAAGTCCATCGAGTGCCAGATCATGGATTGGGCGGACGACGCGGCCTATTCGCTGCACGACATCGTCGACGGCATCCGTGCGCGCTTCATCACGCTGGAAAACCTGCACCGCTGGGGCGAGGCCAACGCGGCGACCTTGGGCGACCGCGAAAAGGAGCTGCTGGAACGTCTGCAGGAGCTGATCCAGAAGGAGCGTTACGAGCCGTATTTCGAATCGCGGCTGGGCCGGTTTATCCACGCCTGTCAGCTCGTCGAGGCCCCGGATTCGTTCCTGAAGGCCGAGACGGCGCGGCACCAGTTTGCGCTGGAGGTGGACGAAAAATACACCCGCGAATCGAAGCTCTACAAGCGGCTGGCGTTCGAGCTGATTTTCCAGAGCGCGCCCATCCAGCAGATCGAATTCAAGGGCGGCCGCGTGCTGACTCAGCTTTTCCAGGCCGTGGAGCGGCATTATCTGGAAGATGCGGGGCAGCGCACGTTGAAGATCCTGCCCGAGCCGATGCACTCGTGGGTGCTGCAACCGAAAGCCCCCAAGGCACGGCGTCGCCTGATCTGCGACTACCTCAGCGGCTTGACCGATGCCAGCGCCGTGCGGCTCTACAAGCGGCTTTACGACGCGGACTTCGGTTCGCTGGCGGATCTGGTGTAGAATTTTCTTTTAACCAGAAAAGGCAGAAAAAGGGGTCAGGAAAGCGGTAGATAGACGCCTCGACGCAGTTTTCTATTCGAGTTTGAGAATCTTCAGGAGAGGCGCGGAGCTTTCGCGGGCTCTGCGCTTTTGGTGATCAATCCAAGGCCTTTTGACGCTGTGCACTACTCGCCGCAGTCGTCGCCGGCGGTGGTATTGGCACGGAGTTGGTTGTGCTGGGAGTAGCGTTCGAGCACGGCGGCGAGGCTTTCCACGCGGACGGGCTTGGTGATGAAGTCGTCCATGCCGGCTTCGAGGCAGTCCTGCTGGTCTTTGGAAGAGGCGGCGGCCGTCATGGCAATGATCATCGGCTGGCGCTCGAGCGGCAGCTCGGCCCGAATGCGGCGAGTGGCTTCGATGCCGTCCATCTCCGGCATGTGCAAATCCATCAGCACGAGGTCGTAAGACTGTTCTCGCAGCTTCTCGACGGCTTCGACGCCGTTGTTGGCCACATCGCTGGTCAGCCCCATGCGCTGGAGGATGAGGGAGGCCACGCGCTGGTTCATCTGGTTGTCTTCGACCAGGAGCACATGCAGGCCACGGATCGCGCTGCCCAAATCCTTGAGGCTACGGCTTTCGAAGGGCAGGTCGCGCTTGTAGCCCGAGGCAGCCTTGACGAGTGCCGTCATCAGCTCGTCACGCTTGGTGGGCTTCATCAGCATCTCGTTGATGCCCAGCTCGGTCGCGCGGCGGCGGATGATCGCCTCCGACATCGAGCTGAGGAGGATGATGGGCATGGCGCGCAGGCTGGAGATCTGGCGCAGGCGCTCGGCCAGCTCGATGCCATCCATCCCGGGCATGTGGTAGTCGAGCACCGCGATGTCGGGCAGCTCTTCGCGGCTGAGGAGGTTGAGCGCCTGGCGGCCGTCTTCGGCCTCGATCACGGGCATGCGCAGTTGCTCGGCCTGGACGCGGAGGATGCGGCGGTTGCTGTCGTTGTCGTCGACGATCAGCAGGCGCTTGCCGGCGCAGATCGCGGTGTCGATCGAGGGCAGGTCGCGCTGGTGGTCGAGCAGGCAGAAGACGGTGAAATAAAAGGTGGAGCCGTCGCCTGGGTGGCTGCGCACCCACATGTCGCCATTCATCAGGGTCGCGAGGCGGCGGCTAATGACGAGGCCGAGGCCCGACCCGCCGAAGCGGCGCGTGTGGGAGCTGTCGGCCTGCGAAAAGGGCTTGAAGAGGCGCTCCATGCGGTCTTGCGCGATGCCGATCCCAGTGTCGCGCACGGACCACTTGAGCATGACGCCTTCGGCGGTGACGCTCTCGGTCTCCACCTCGACCATGATCTCGCCCTGCTCGGTAAACTTGAGGGCGTTGCCGACGAGGTTGATCAGGATCTGGCGCAGGCGACCGGGGTCGCCGATGAGGAACTGCGGCACATCGGGGTGGCGGTAGTGGAGCAGCTCGAGGTCTTTCTCCGCCGCGCTGCCCGCAAAGATCTCCATCACCTCCTCCAGCGTTTCCTGCAGGTCAAACGACACGCGCTCGACTTCGAGCATGCCCGACTCGATCTTGGAGAAGTCAAGGATGTCGTTGAGCACGCTGAGCAGGCTGTTGCTGCTGCTCATGATCGAGCGCAGGTAGTTGCGCTGCTCCACCGTCAAATCGGTATCGCCGAGGATGGTCGACATGCCGATCACTGCGTTGAGCGGCGTGCGGATCTCGTGGCTCATGTTGGCGAGGAATTCGCTCTTGGCGTTGTTCGCGCGCTCGGCCTCCTGCGTGGCGAGGCGGCTTTTGGCCAGCGCGGCAGTCAGCTCTTCGTTGAGGCGGCGCATGGCGTCTTCCTGCCGGCGACGCGTCACGATCTGCCAGATGAGCAGGGTGACGAGAATGCTGAGGGTGCCGATGATGACGGCGGCGCTGATCAGCCAGAGGTTGCGGCTGCGCAAATCGGCCTCTGCCTGGGCGATCTGGGCCTGCTGCTGGGCCAGCTTGGTCTCGCGCAGGGCCTCGCGGTGCTCGTCGACCACGTTCTGGTAGTCCGCCCGGATGGCCGAAAACTGGCGCTCGCTCTGGTCTTGCAGGTTGGCGATGCGCGATTCGGCGTATTGGCGGTAGTGGTCGAGCGCGTTGCTGGCGTTGCCGAGCGATTCGTAAGTGTCGGCCAGCAGGCGGTGCGCTCCATAGATAACGGTGCTCTGGTCCTGCGCCCGGGCGAGGTTGAGCGCGGCCTCGGCGTGGACGCGGGCGAGCGAAAAGTCACCTTGCGCAAAGTGGGCCCGGGCGCGTTCGAGATAGATGGAGGGGATCAGCTCGTTGGCGCCTGCGCTGCGTTCGAGGCGGCTGGCGGCGGCATACATCTCCAGCGCCTGCCCATACTGGTTGAGCATGAAGTAGAGGCGGCCCAGCTCGTAATGGATCTGGGCCGAGAGGCGCTTTTCTTCCGTACTTTTGAGCAGCGTAATCGCCTGTTGGTAGGCTTCCTGCGCCTCCGTCATGCTGGCGACTTCGCGGGCGTAGGTGGCGGCCTGGGCGAGGATGCGGGCTTCGAGCACCGGGTCTGCCTCGTCGCGCGCGGCTTCCATGGCCTTGCGCAGCTCGTCCTCCATCGTCTCGCGGTCGCCCAGGCTGCGGGAGAGCTGGGCCAGCTCCATGCGCAGGTGGGCTTCCACCACATGATTCTCACGCAGGCGGGCCAGCTCGGCCGCCTCGGAAAAAGCGTTCAGCGCCAGCTCGATATCCTGCTGACGGGCGAGCAGCTTTCCGCGCAGCCGCAGGGCAGCCAGGCGCACATCGCCCGTCAACCCGCGCTGTTGCAGGCCTTCCTCCAGGGTCAGGAGGGCGGCAGCCGGGTCTCGGACCGACTGGATGCGGGCCTGCTCCAGCCAGGTGGGCATCTCGACTCCACTCTCGACCGCAGGCGCGACGGCTTCCGGCTCGGGCAGGAAGGTCTCGGTCACCAGGCTCTCCCCCCGCAGGGGTTGGCTGATGCACAGCGCTGCCAAGAGCAGTCGATACCGGTATCCTGTTCGCAGATCCATGTGGGGAAGTTGGGCGGTCAAGGAGCTGATCCACGCGCGCAGAGACGATCTAAGGTAGTGCCTTTGGGCAGGTCGAACGAAAAAACGGCGTGGGGCGTTAGCAAAGCGGGTAATTCAACAAATGCGAAGCCATTCTCATCGCTCCTGCTTAGCAAGAGGCTTGCCATCGCAGCGGCTCCGCCACGATACTCCCGCCGCGTTGGACACCTCCCTTTTCGATTATGAACTACCGCCGGAGGCTATTGCGCAGAGCCCGGCCCAGCAGCGCGATGCGTCGCGGCTGCTCGTGGTCGACCGTGCCCGGCGGACGCATGAGCATCGCTTCTTTTACGAACTCGCCGAGCTGTTGCCGGGCAAAACGCGCTTTTTCCGCAACAACGTCAGCGTGCTTCCGGCCCGTCTCCAGGCCCGGCGGCCCAGTGGCGGCGCGGTCGAGTGCCTGTTGTTGCGCCCTGCGGCCGAGGCCGGTGAGTGGTGGTGCCTGGTCAAGCCGGGCCGGCGACTGCCCATCGGCGCGACCTTCGGCTTGCCCGGGGCCTTCGAGGCCGAAGTCCGGGCCAAAGACGACGAGGGCCGCGCCCGGGTCCGCTTCGACCTGCAAGGTGCGGAATCGGTGGTAGACCTGGCGCACGCGATCGGCGAGCTGCCTCTGCCTCATTACATCGAGCGCCCGCAAGGCAACCGCCCGGAAGACCTCCAGCGCTACCAGACGGTGTTTGCCGACCCGACGCACCCCAACGCCGTGGCCGCCCCGACCGCAGGCCTGCACTTTACCCCCACCCTGCTCGACCAGTTGGCCGCCCAGGGGCACGCCTTCCACGACCTGCGCCTGGAGGTGGGCCTCGGCACCTTCCGCCCGGTGAAGACCGAGCGGATCGAAGACCACCCGATGCACAGCGAGGCCTATCACCTCTCGGCCGAGACCCGTGCGGCCCTGCATGCACAGGATGGCGCACGCAAGCTCGCGGTGGGCACGACAACCCTTCGCGCGATCGAAGACTACTTCCGCCAGCCCGCCAGCCGCAGCGGCGAGACGGGGCCCTACACCGGGGAGGCGAACATCTTCATCTATCCGCCCGCCCCGGCCTTCCACGTCGATGCGATGATCACCAACTTTCACCTGCCGCGCTCAACGCTGATGTGCCTCATCGCCGGCATCCTCACCCCGGGGTCGATGGACGGCATCGAGTGGCTGAAGGCGCTCTACCGCGACGCGCTGGAAATGAAGTATCGCTTTTACAGCTATGGTGACGCCATGCTGATCCTCTAAGCCATGCCCGCTGCCACCACATCGCCCGACTTCCGGCAACTGGTCGAGAATCACTACCAGAATCTCTTCCGCTTTGCCGTGAGCCTGACGCGCAATCAGGACGATGCCTCCGATCTCGTGCAGCAGACTTTCCTGCGCTGGGCGGAAAAGGGCCATACCTTGCGCGAGCTCGACAAGGTAAAGTCGTGGCTCTTCACCACCCTCTACCGCGAGTTTTTGCGCGTGCACCGCAAGAACAAGCAGACGACCGCGCTCGAGCCCGAGCTGCTGGAGCTGGAAACACCGCCCGAAGCCCCCCAAGTCGCCCGCCGCTACGATTCCAAAGCCGCAGTCGAAGCGCTCGAAGCGGTCGACGAAATTTACCGCGCGCCGCTCTCGCTCTTTTACCTGGAAGACCTGGCCTACAAGGAGATAGCCGACATCCTCGACATCCCGATGGGCACCGTCATGTCCCGCTTGTCGCGCGGTAAAGCTCAATTGAAGAAGATTTTGACCGAACGGGAGAAATAAGTAGCCGCCTAGCCGCTCCTACGAATGACCCTCTGGGAATAAGCCATGGATCAGGAAGACAGCCTCAACTGGAAGCATGTGTATCAGCCCGGCCGCGACGACAAAGCGCCCGAACTGGAGCCCCTGCGTGCACGCCTGACCCGCGACCCGGAACTGCAAGCCGAGGTCGAGGCCGAGCAGGCGTTTGACGATGCCATCGGCCAGGCGCTCCGCTCCTCCCCCGTCCCCGCCGGGCTGGCCGATTCGATCCTCGCCCAGCTGGAAGCCCGCGAGAAGCCCGCAGCGGCGCCAGCCAACGCCTACCCACCCCGCACGCCTTTCTGGTGGATCCACCCGGTGCTGCTCGGCGCGGCGGCCGCCGTCGTGATGTTCTTCGCGCTCGGCTACACCTTCTTTTTCCCGCCCAACCAGGGCCGGGAGCAGTTGCCGCCCGACGTCTACGCCCTCCTCGCCGCCGCCGAAGAGTATAGTGAGCCGGGCGATACGCGCGTGATCGACAACAATTACGAGCGCCTCGTCTCCTTCCTCCAGGCCCACCACAGCCCCACCCCTGCCGCCTTGCCGGGCGAGCTGGACAAAAAGTCGAGCGTGGCCTGCGAAAGCTTCAAGATCAAAGGCGTCGGCACCGGCCTCGTCTGCTTCAAGAAAGACGAAGACCTCTACCACCTCTTTACCATGAACCGAGCCGACATGCCTTGGCTCGAAGACCTGCCGCAGCCTCGCCTGGCCAAGATCAACGACCATTGCTGCGTCATCTGGACCACGCCCGACCAGGTCTACATCATGACGACCAAGGCGCCGGAGAAAAATGTGAGAAAGATACTTTCCATTTAATCGAATCCGGCTATAAATATCTTGGTATGAAGACAAAATTAACGTCTCTCGTCAGCATGTCCCTCCTCGCCGCGGCCTCCTGGGCCCAGGCCGAAGTCCTTGTTTACAAGGTAGACCCGGTTCACTCGGGCGTGAACTTCAAGGTGCGCCACTTCCTCAACCAAGTCCCTGGAGCCTTCCAGAACTTCACCGGTGAGATCCACTTCGACAAGGATCACCCGGAGAAGAGCAAGGTGGTGGGCGAAATCCAGGTCGCCTCGGTCGACACCCGCAACTCCGACCGCGATGCGCACCTCCAAAACGAAGATTTCTTCAACGCCCCCAAGAACCCCACCATCACCTTCGAATCCACCAAGTGGGAGCAAGACGATGATGACAAGGACGAGTTCAAGGTGACGGGCAACCTCACCATGGCCGGCGTGACCAAGCAGGTGACGCTCGACCTCGAATACCTCGGCGAAATGGAAGGCCGCAACGGCCAGATGGTCTCCGGCTGGGAAGCCGAAACCAAGATCAAGCGCTCCGACTGGGGCATCACCTACGGCTCCGGTATGGTGGGCGACGAAGTCGAAATCGAACTCAACATCCAGGCCAAGCGCGGCGGCGAAAAGTAAACTGCCCGCCTGCTCTATTCAGCCCGTAAAATTTGAAAAGCCTCCCGGATCGCCGGGAGGCTTTTTTGATAAGAGCAAAGCGTTGCTCGGGAGGGGCTATGCGTTGCGACGGCGGCGCCAGGCGACAAAGCCGAGCGTGCCGAGGCCAAGCAGGGCCGCGTATTCCGCCGGTTCCGGGACGGCTGCGACTTCCGTGCCCAGTATCTGGAAGGTGTTCAACGTGCTCGAGCCACCGTAAGTCGCGCCATTGGTGTTGGAGAAGTAGTGGCCCAGGTAGGTAGCCTCACCACCCGGCGTACTTTCAATATGCGCCGCCATCCAGTCAAAACCGCCTGCGGTGGTGTCGATCATGAGCCAGTAGGTCGTGTTGGCGGAGAGCGTCAGGGTCGAGGTGGGCGTGAAGGTGAAGTCTGCGATCGTATCGGAATCGGAGGAAGGAGCCTGCAACATGCCCACCAAGGCGTCAGGCATGCCCTCGCTATCGGCATAAAAGCCAATGGCTGCCGTATCGAAGGATGAGTTGTAGCCGCCCAACTGCAGCGTAACGGCATCGACGGTGTAGCTGAGCTCCGGCATGGTAAAGAGCACTCCTTTCTGGCCAACCCCAGCGGAAATCGTGCTGCTGAAGTAGTCGTTGGCCGGCGGGTAATTCCCGAGGATGTTTACGGAGGCGGAGACGGAATGAGACGAAATGGCGCCGAGCAAAGCGGCGCCGATAATCATGATAATCTTAGACATAGGGCCTAGATCATAGCAATTAGAGTATTTTTACTCAATCTATATGAGTATTTTTACCCAGTATTTACGGTCGCCGATTCTGGAATCGGCGACCGCGCGTTGATTTGTATCAGCCGACCTCCTGCTCCACCAACTGGCGGCGACCCTCCGCGCCGGTGGCAAAAAGCCGAATGTGGCGGAAGCGCAGGCCCACCACTTGCCCGGTCTTGAGCTTGAGGTGGTCGAGCTCCGCCCGCGGCACTTCGGCTTCGAGGATCTCGCCCGCACCCACGCGTTCCAGCGTCACTCGCCCGACGCTGCCGGCGGAGAAGATATGGAGCACGCGCGCGTCGACGCCCGTCTTGCCGGGCTGCTCCAGCAGCTCGATGTCGTGCGGGCGCACGTAGAGGCTCTCCTTGGAGTCGATCCGCACGTGGCCGAGCCCGGCGGTGACGCGATTGACGTTGCCCATGAACTCGATCACGAAGGGCGACTCGGGATGGTCGAAGACTTCCTGCGGCGGGCCGACCTGCTCGATCTTCGCCTGGTTCATCACCACCACCTCGTCGGCCAGCTCCAGCGCTTCCTCCTGGTCGTGGGTGACGAAGACGGTCGTCAACTGAATCTCTTCGTGGAACTGGCGCAGCCAGCGGCGCAAGTCCTTGCGCACCTTGGCGTCGAGCGCGCCGAAGGGCTCGTCGAGCAACAGGATGCCGGGGCGGATCGCCAGCGCGCGGGCCAGCGCGACCCGTTGCCGTTGACCGCCCGAGAGCTGGTGCGGCAGGCGGTTGCCATAATCGGCGAGCTGCACGAGGCGCAGCAGCTCCTGCACGCGGTCCCGGATCTCGTCGCGCGCCGGTCGCTCCTTGGCCTTGCGCACGGTGAGGCCGAAGGCGATGTTGTCGGCCACCGTCATGTGGCGAAAGAGCGCGTAGTGCTGGAAGACCATGCCCACGCGGCGTTCGCGCGCCGTGGTGTGGCTGACGTCTTCGCCGTGGAAGCGCAGGGCACCGCTGCCGCGGTCGGGCGTTTCGAGGCCCGCCAGGATGCGGAGCAGGGTTGTCTTGCCCGAGCCGGAGGGGCCGACGAGCGCCACAAGGTTGCCCTTCTTCACGTGCAGAGACACGTCGTTGAGCGCCTTGGTCGTGCCGAAGGTCTTGGAGATGTTGAGGGCTTCGATGCTCATGATACGGAAAGCTGATGGAGGGGCGTGTTGTCGGGCCGGCGCATCTTCTCGCGCAGCTCGGCGTTGCGGGCGAGGCGCCATTCGATCAGCGACTTGCCCGCGAGGGTGAGGAGGGCCAGCAGCGCCAGAGATGTCGCCATGGCGAAGGCGGCCACGAAATTGTATTCGTTGTAAAGAATCTCGACGTGCAGCGGCACGGTGTTGGTCATGCCCCGGATGTGGCCGGAGACGACCGAGACGGCACCGAACTCGCCCATGGCCCGCGCATTGCAGAGCAGCACGCCGTAGAGCAATGCCCAGCGCACGTTGGGCAGGGTGACGCGCCAGAAGATCTGCCAGCCGCTCGCGCCCAGGAGGTAGGCGGCCTGCTCTTCCTCGCGCCCGGTGGCCTGCATCGCTGGGATCAGCTCACGCGCGACAAAGGGGAAGGTGATGAAGACGGTCGCCAGCACGATGCCCGGCACCGCAAAAACGATCTGCACGCCCATCGAATCGAGCCAGGGGCCCAGAAAACCGTGCGCGCCAAAGAGCAGCACGAAGATCAGGCCCGCGATCACCGGCGAGACCGAGAAGGGCAAGTCGATCAGCGTGAGCAGGAAGCTCTTGCCCGCAAAGTCGTGCTTGGCGATCAGCCAGCTGGCCACCAGGCCGAACACGAGGTTGAGCGGCACACTGATCACCGCCACGAGCAGCGTCAGGTAAATCGCATGTTGCGCGTCGGGATCCTGAAAGGTCGCGCAAAACAGCTCGACGCCCTTGCGAAAGGCCTCGGCAAATACGGCGCCCAAGGGAGCCACGAGCACGAGCACCAGAAAGGTGAAAACGAAGCCGAACAGCGACCAGCGTAGCCAGCGGGGGTCGTCGACCGCCCGGGCGGGGCCGCTGCGGCGGCTAAAGGATGGTAGGGAACCTGCCATGGGATGAAGAAAATTGAAGGGCTTAGGCGCTATGGCCGAGGCGGCGGCTGGCCCAGCGTTGCAGGAGGTTGATCACGAAGAGGCAGAGGAAGGAAACGACGAGCATCGCCACCGCGATGGCCGTCGCCCCCTCGTAGCTGTATTGCTCGAGCTGGGTGATGATGAGCAGGGGCGCGATTTCGGTGCGCATCGGCATGTTGCCGGAGATAAAGACGACCGAGCCGTATTCCCCCACCCCACGGGCAAACGAGAGCGCAAAACCCGTGAGAATCGCGGGCAACAGGGCCGGCAGGATCACGCGGCGGATCGTCTGGCTGCGGCTCGCGCCCAGCGTGGCGGAGGCTTCCTCCAGCTCAGCCTCGAAATTCTCGAGCACAGGCTGCACGGTGCGCACCGCAAACGGCAGGCCGATGAAGATCAGCGCGATCACAATACCGGCGGGCGCAAACGCCACCTTGAGGCCCAGCGGCTCCAGCACCGAGCCGAACCAGCCGTTGCGGGCGTAGAGCGCGGTGAGCGAGATGCCCGCGACGGCAGTCGGCAGCGCAAACGGCAAGTCGATCGCCGCGTCCACCAGGCGTCGCCCCGGGAACTGGTAGCGCGTGAGCACCCAGGCCACCGCCGTGCCGCCGACCACGTTGACGAGGCCGGCGATGAAGGCGGTGAGGAACGAAAGCCGGAGCGCGGCCAGCACCCGAGGCTGCGATAGCTCGGCCCACAGGCCGCCCAGCCCAAGCCCGGAGGCTTTGAGAAACAGGGCGGAAAGCGGGATGAGCACCACCAGCCCGAGGTAGCTGAGGGTGAGCCCCAGCGTGAGCCCAAAGCCGGGCAGGCGCGCCCGGCGAGGGTAGTTGGAGGGGGTCGATGACATGGGATCGGGTTTAACGCGCGTTATTCGGCGAGCTCGGGCAGGGCATGGAGTTGTGCCTCCGCATGCGCCCGCAGGAAAACGACCAGCAGTTGGCTGATCCAGTGGACCGCGAGGTTGGAGGCCCAACTACGGGGCACGGCGATTTCCACTTCCCAGGGGCCTTCGGCGGGGGCTTCCAACAGCCGCAGGCTCGCGCCCTCCGCGACGATGGTGTCTTCCGACAGGAGGCGATCGAGGGCGTCCCAGGAGCGACGCACGGCCTGGCGGACGGGCGAAGGGCCGGCCACTTTCACATGCAGCGCATCGTCGGTCGAAGTCCGGATGCTCACTACGCCGTCGAGGGCCGAGGTGTGGAAGGCGTCGATCTGGCGGTCGAGCAACGCGGCCAGCTCCGGGCTCGCGGCAGCATCGCCTTCGAAGCCCACCGGGTCGGCCACGGGCAACACGCGCAGCACGGTGCCGGTCGCCACGCGGGGCTGCAGCGCGAGCCGCTCGATCAGCTGCATGAGGATCTCCGGCAGCGTGGTGTCGCGGCCTTGGTTGTGCCCCACCAGCCCGATAAAGTGGGTCTCCAGATCGGGGTGTGGCGGGCCGAAGACCGTGAAGATGGGCAGGCCGTATTTGCGCCCGCCAAAGTGGATGAAGTGGCGGATGTCGCCGACGAGCGTGCGGGAAAACTCGCAGTGCTCGACAAAGCCGCTGAGGAGCGCACGGGCTTGTTCGCGAAACTCGGGATGCAAATGTTCGATGTGCTTCATGGTATCGAAGGGTGAGTGGGTTCAGATGCCGTAGGCTTCGGAGGCGTGGGCCGCGAAGCGGTAGAGGATCGTTTGCAGGGCAGCGAGCGACGCCTCGAAATCGGGATCGCTCAAGACGAGCGGCAGGTGGAGCCGGAGCTCGAAGGCCCGCCGCGGCAGAAGGGGCCCCAGCGAAAGGGGCCCGTTTTCCGGCAGCCGCTTCTCGAACAGCAACGACCAGTGGAACCAGCCTTGCGAATCGAAGGAGCGCGCCAGCTTCTCGGGCAAGCCGAGGAACTGCACCGTAGGGTGCACCACTCCCGCGTTGGAGCGGACGGTTACAAAACCGTCGTAGACAAAGTGTTGAAAATCGGCCATCAGGGCCGTGGTCAGCGGATCGGCCCGGTCCAGCCAGTCGACATCGAGCGCGTGGAGCGCCACCTCGGTCCGATTCTCGCGGGTATTGAGGTCGAGGCCGGGGTAGGCCACCAGATCCGGGAAGGAATCGTCGCGCCGGCGGGAGAGGCGCTCGACAAACTGGAGGATGAAATCGCTGGCCAGCACGTCCTGATTGCCCGCCCCCGCCAACAGGGCCACGAGGGCCTGGTGCTGACGCCGCCCGGCCCCAAAAACAAGGAACCGCGACATGCACACCTTGGCTTCGCGAGTAAGGGCGTGGGTGGGCACCGGGGAGGCGAAGAGGAAGTCCGAGCGCTCACTACGCTGCACGAGCAGCTGGAACAAGGCCTGGACTTGTGGCGTGATCGATGTGGAGGGCGTCATGATGAAGGCGGGGGGTGGAGGGTGAGATGTGGCGGGAGAGCCGTGGAGCGCTCCCGCCACGGGGGCGAAGGTCAGCGCTTGGACAGGTAGATCTGGTCGAAGACGCCGCCGTCGTTGAAGTGGCGCTTTTGGGCGGCCTGCCAGCCACCGAAGGCCTCGTCGATGGTCACGAGCTTGAGGTCGGGGAAGCGCGCGAGGTCTTCCTTGTCCGCATACTCGGGCTTGAAGGGCCGGTAGTAGTTCTTGGCCGCGATGCGTTGACCTTCGGGCGAGTAGAGCCCTTCGAGGTAGGCCTGCGCCAAGTCGAGGTTACCGGCGGGCTTGGCATTGCCGTCGACGACCGTCACCGGCGGCTGGGCAAGGATGCTGAGCGAAGGCACCACGATCTCGAACTTGTCGGGCCCCAGCTCGTTAAGGGCCAGGAAGGCTTCGTTTTCCCAGGCCAGGAGCACGTCGCCGATGCCGCGCTGGACAAAGGTGGTGGTGGAGCCGCGGGCCCCGGAGTCGAGCACCGGCACGTGGCGAAACAGCTCCGTCACATAAGCCTGCGTCTTGGCTTCGTCGCCCTTGTATTCTTCGCGGGCCCAGGCCCAGGCGGCGAGATAGTTCCAGCGTGCGCCGCCGGAGGTCTTCGGGTTGGGCGTGATCACTTCCACGCCCTTGCGCACGAGGTCGGGCCAGTCGTGGATGCCCTTCGGGTTACCCTTGCGCACGAGGAAGACGATGGTCGAGGTATAGGGGGCGCTGCCGTTGGGCAAACGCTCCTGCCAGTTGTCCGGGATCTTGCCGGTGTGCTCGCCGATGGCGTCGATGTCGTAGGCTAGGGCCAGCGTCACCACGTCGGCCTTGAGGCCGTCGATCACGGCACGGGCCTGCTTGCCCGCCCCGCCGTGGGACTGGCGGACGGTGAGGTTGTCGCCCGTCTTTTCCTTCCACTGCTTCTGGAACCACGGGTTGTACTCTTCGTAGAGCTCCCGGGTCGGGTCGTAAGACACATTGAGCAGCGTGCGGTTGGCCGCGAAGGCGCTGGTGGCGGTAAGGGCCGAAATGAGGCCCATGAAGATCAATTTGCGAAAGTTCATGACAAAAAAACGTTTGGGAGAGGTTAGAAATCGAGTTGGAAGCGGGTCTGGATGACTTGTTCGGTCGAGCGGTCGGCGCCTTGGCCGGAGAAGTCCGTCACCTCGTAGGCGAGGGCGATCAGGGTGTTGTCGGTGAGGGTCCAGTTGAGGACTGCGCCGTAGCCTTCGGCTTTTTGGGCCGAGCCGTTGCGGGCGAGGCGGGTCGTGGCATCGCCGGAGAAGGCTTCGTCGCCCACCTCGAGCGTGTGATAGCGCAGGCCGAGCTCGAAGGCGCCCCAGTGGCCGTCGGCCGGGTTGAAGGGGTTCTTCGGGCGCACGCCCTCGTAAGAGGCCTTTTCGCCCGTCACGACCCAGCCGACCTGGAAGGTAAAGCCGTCGCTATCGACCGATTGGCCCACTCCCCCCCGCGTCAGGTCGTAGGACGAGCGGACCCACTCGGTCAGCACACCCACCGGGCCGTAGTACCAGGAGGCGTAGGCGTTGAGGCGGGTATGATCGCCGTCGATCAACGCCCCGTCGGCGTAACGGAAGAAGGTGTTACGGCCTGAGGTGCGGTAGCGGATGCGGGCATCGCGGTCGCTATCGGCAATGGTGACGTTTTCGTCGCCGATCGACCCGGCCACGCCCACCGTCAGCCCTTGGAATACGCTGTCTTCGGCGTGGGCGAAGGGGCGCAGGCTCAGCCCCGCAGCCACGTCGAACCCATCGCTCAGGTTGGCGTTGTTGGACTGGTCGGTATCGTCGAGCGTGCCGTTATAGACCCCCAGGTTCCAGGAGACCACGTCGTCGAACGCCGCGCCGTTGAGCTGCAGGCCGATCTCGCGAGTGGCCGTGAGCACGCTCGGCAGGCCGCGCTCGATGAAGAGCGTCTTGCTGAACGACTGGAGGCGCTCGTAGCCGACGGGGCCCTTGAACTTGCCCGCCTGCAGCGAGAGGCCATCGGTCAGCTCCAACTCACCCCAGGCATCGATAATGCGCACGGTGCCCGCCAGCTCTGGCATGAAGCGCCAGGAGACGGGGCCGGCGACGCCTTGGATGACTGGGCGGACGCGGCGGAGCGTGAAGCCGTTGGTGCCGTCGTCGTCATCCGGGAAGAAGTTACCGTCGACCTGGATGCGGGGGCGGATCCGGATGTTGAACGACTTGTCGGTCGCTTCGACCACGAGCCCGCGGCGGTTGACTTGCACCGAGACGTTGCTGCTCGGGGCGGCAGGGGCCGGTGGCGGTTGGCTTTCGAGGGCGGCGAGCCGGTTCTGGATCGCCGCGAGCTGGGCTTTGAGGGCTTCGACCTCCTGCGCAGGGCTTTGCTGTGCGCCTAGAGTGACGGCGGCAAAGCTGCTGGCGGCCAAAAGCAGTTGCTTACGGAAGAATGGGCGCGAAAGCGGCCCAAGGTAGTGTGGCATATAGCTGGTCTCTGCGAGAACCAGCTTCCGGTGGTCCGGTCAGCGGCAAAGCGAAATCCCATGGCGGATTTCGTGAGTGATGCGGGATAGATGCCTCCGGTCTGGTGCCGGTCGGCCGGAAAAATACAGGGACGCGGGGCTACTTGCGCCGGGTAGGCGAGAGCCGGGTGCGTTCCGTCTTCTGGACTTCGATCACCGATCCTTGATGGATCGTGAGGGTGACTTGTCCGTAGCTCAATTCACCGACGTAGCGGGCGGTCAGCTCCAACCAGTCGGGCAGCGGTGTTCCTGGCTCGGGAGCGGAAACCGCCGGAGAGGAAAGCGATGGATCATTCATGTGGGCGAGTGAGTTCGGCGAGGAAGCCGTCCGCCGGGTTGGCCCGTTCCTGGTCAACCGGCAGCGGCAGGCTGTCCTGCGGTGTCAAAAAGTAGTGGTCTACCCCGTCGCGGCGCAGCTTGCGCAGGGTGATCTCGACCACGTCGTGCAACGAGTAGCGGTCGAGGATGTTCGAGACGGCGTTGCGAACGTCGATCATGAGCATGCGCAGGCCGCAGTGCGTTTCGTCGGGACAGGAGCAGCGCTCGTAGGCCGTCTTGCTCGCACAACCGATGGGGGCCAGCGGCCCGTCGAGGAGGCGCACGATTTCGCCGATCTTGATCTCGCGGGTCGGCTTGGCCGCGAAGTAGCCCCCGCTCTTGCCGCGCACCGTGTCCACATAACCAGCCGCCCGCAGCTGCAGGAGGATCTGTTCGAGGAACTTGAGCGGCAAGTTGTCGGCCGTGGCAAGGGTAGCGGCTGGCACCCGGTCGTGCCCCACCTCCTGGGCGATTCCCAGGTTGATGAGGGCTCGCAAGCCATATTCGGCCTTTTTGGAAAGCTTCATAATTTCCCTACTATTTCAGTAGTCTTTAAGAAGTCAACATAGATGTCTGGTTTTTTCTGCATGGGAATAACTTTTCTGGTGGGCACGGGAATGGCGTGAGCTTTCGCTTGTGTCTTGGGGCCGGGCGCTTAGCCTGCGCGATGTGAAAAATTACGCGCTGCCCCTCTTTTCGTTGGTGGACCAGCACAAGGTAAACCTCGACAGCCCACAGTTGCCGCAACTGGCGGAGCAGCTGCAGCTGTTTCTGGGGAGCCGGTTTGGCCTGCATGCGCTCGATTGCCGGATCGAAGTGCTGGAGCGCAAGCGAGCCGTGTTTGTGCTCAACGGCGTGGAAGAGGAAGACCTCGCCCCCCTCTTCGCCCTCGCCGACGCGCAGGGCACGACGGTGTTTCGCTACGAGCGTAGCGGGACCGACGAGGTGACGCTGACCCCGCTGGCGGTCAAGCCAGACTAGGCCTCCCTACTCTCCCCCCATGGAAGCCTCTGCCTCCCTGCCTGCCGCCCCCGGCCTGGCCCCCTTGAGCCAACTCGTGGGCCTGCTCTTGCGTATCGCGCGCCTGTTGCTGGAAAACGGCGCCGAAACCCGCCGCACTTTCGAGACGGTCCAGCAAATGGGCCGGTCGCTCGGCGTGGAAGAGCTGCACGTGCTCGTCACCCACCGCTCCGTCATGATGACGGGCACCCGCGGCGAAGAGCACATCACCCGTATCATCCGCGTCAATACGTTGAGCGTGAACTTCACCATGGTCTCCGGCATCAGCCGCCTGCTCAAGCGCTACCAGCGGGGCGAGCTGAGCCTGGCCAAGGTCGAGAGCGAGCTGCAGCGCCTGACCGCCATGCCGCCGCACTACCCGCGCTGGCTCGTGATCACGATGGTGGGGCTGGCCTGCGGGGGCTTTTCGCTGCTCTTCGAGGGCGACTGGCAGGCCTTCGTCGCGTGTGTGGTGGCGGCATCGCTCGGCCTCTTCGTGCGGCAAGAGCTGCACCACCGTGCCTTCCAGCCGCTGCTCTACTTTTTTGCCACCGCGCTCGTTTCCAGCTTTGTGGCCAACCTGTTGGCGCGCCTGCTCGACAGCAGTAACCCCAACGCCGCACTCGTCGCCTCCGTGCTGATGCTCGTGCCCGGCGTCCCGATGATCAACAGCGTGGCCGACCTCGTGAAAGGCCACCTGCTGACGGGGATCGCCCGCGCCACGACCGTCGTGCTGATCACCTTTGCGGTCGCGCTCGGGCTGCTCGCCTCGATGTATCTCGGAGGCTTCACCAAATACTGAGGGTGCTGCGATGTTTGTAATCCTGTACAAAGCCTGCTCCGCCGCCCTGGCCGCCCTCGGGTTTGCCGTGCTCTTCAATGTGCCCAAGCGAACGCTGGTGGCCTGCGCGCTCTGCGGTGCCTTTGGCGTCTCCCTCCGGCTGGGCCTGCTCCACTGGAGCGAACACCACATGCACCTCGCGGCCGCTACCTTGATCGCCGCTGGCGGGGTGTCGCTGTTGGGCGAGTTCTTTTCGCGCCTGCTCAACGCGCCGCCCGCCGTATTCACCGTACCCGGGGTGATCCCGATGGTGCCCGGCAGCCTCATGTTTCGCACCATGGTGGGCTTCCTGCGCCACACCAACCCTGAGTTGCCAATCGACTATCAGGCGCTGGGGGCCGATCTCCAGCTGGGCCTGACGGCATTCCTGACGCTCACCGCCCTGGCCGTCGGCATCGCCATGCCCAACCTGCTCTTCTACCGCCGCCGCCCGGAGATTTGAGGGGGCACAAAAAAACGCGCGGCAGCGCTGGGCCACCGTGCGTTTTCTTAAAAAAGGCGTAAGCCTGCTTAGGCGATCTGCTTGCGGATCATGTCGCGCAGCTTGACGGCGTCGGCACCGAACTTGCGGATGCCTTCGGCCAGCTTTTCGGTGGCCATGGCGTCGTCGTTCAGCATCCAGCGGAATTCCTTTTCGTCGAGGTGGATCTGCTCGATGTCGAGGTCCTTGGCGGCGCTTTCGTTGAGCTTCTCCGCCAGTTCGGCGTCGCTCTTGCTCAGCTCTTCCAGCAGGTTCGGAGAGATGGTGAGCAGGTCGCAACCGGCGAGCTCGACGATTTCACCCGAGTTACGGAAGCTGGCACCCATGACCTCGGTCTTGTAACCGAACTTCTTGTAGTAGTAGTAGATCTGGGTGACGGACTGCACGCCCGGATCTTCCGCGCCTTGGTAGTCGCGGCCGGTTTCCTTCTTGTACCAGTCGAGAATGCGACCGACGAAGGGGCTGATGAGCGTAATGCCGTTTTCGGCCGCCACGATGGCTTGGGCGAGGCTGAAGAGCAGCGTCAGGTTACAGTGGATGCCTTCGGCTTCCAGCACCTTGGCGGCTTGCAGGCCTTCCCAGGTGGAAGCGATCTTGATCAGGATGCGCTCCTTGGCGATGCCCTTGTCGGCGTAGAGCTGGATCAGCTCGCGCGCCTTGGCGATCGTGGCTTCGGTGTCGAAGGAGAGCTTGGCGTCCACTTCGGTGGACACGCGGCCAGGGACGATCTTGAGGATCTCGATGCCGAAGAGGATCAGGAGACGATCCATCACGGCTTCGACCAGCTCGTCGCCCTTGGCGCCGGTTTGCTTGGCTTCTTCGATGGCCTTGCCGATCAGGGGGCGGTAGGCGTCGTCACTGACGGCCTTGAGGATCAGCGTCGGGTTGGTCGTGGCGTCCTGGGGCTCGTAGGCCTTCAGTTCCTGGAAGTTGCCGGTGTCGGCCACCACGGTGGTAAATTGTTTCAGTTGGTCGAGGGTCGACCGCTTGACCTGAGTCGTGCTCATGAGAGGGTTAGGGCTGAGATTACGGATATGAACTCCCCTCAACTAAAGCCCCTTCGGCCTTGAGGTCAACGCCAGTGACACATGCGCGTATGAAGATGCATCATGATTTGCGTGAATGGGATCGGGAAAAAAGGCAAAAGGGAATTGGAACAGGAGTTAAAAGGAGTGAAAAAGAGTAGAGGCAAAACATTGGATCCACAGAAGGGCACGAAGAACACAAAGGCCCAAGGATCCTCTACATCTTGAAGATTTCCTTCTTCGCGTGCTTTGCGTCCTCCTGTTTGAAAATACTCCTTTAACTCCCCAAACTCCTGTTCAAAAAGAACCCATCCTTCACTGTTTCAGCAATTTGTGGAGGTATTGGGCGTAGCTGCTCTTGCCCATGCGGCGGGCTTGCTCGGTGAGGGCAGCATCGTCGATCCAGTGCATGCGCCAGGCGATTTCTTCGAGGCAGGCGATGGCGAGCCCCGTGCGTTCCTGCATCACGCCGATGAACTGGCCAGCGTCGAGCAGGCTCTGGTGGGTGCCGGTATCGAGCCAGGCGGTGCCGCGCCCGAGCTTTTCCACGTGCATCTGGCCTTCGCGCAGGTAACGGGCTGCCAGGTCGGTGATTTCGAGTTCGCCGCGCGCGCTGGGCTTTTGCTCGCGGGCGTAGCGGGGGGCGTCGGCGTTGAAGTAGTAGAGGCCCACCACGGCCCAGTCCGAGGGCGGGTCGGCAGGCTTTTCGATGATCTGGTCGACTTGCCCGGCTTCATTAAAGCCCACCACGCCGTAGCGGTGCGGGTCGGCCACCTGGTACACGAACACCGTCGCCCCATCGTCGCGGGCGGCGGCGGCCCGGAGCTGTTGGGGCAGGCCCGTGCCGTAAAAGAGGTTGTCGCCCAGCACGAGGGCCGAAGGCGCACCCGCCAGCCAGTTTTCGGCGATGGTGAAGGCCTGCGCGATGCCGTCGGGGCTGGGCTGCTCGGCATAGCTGAAATGCACCCCAAACTGGCTACCGTCGCCCAACAGGCGCTGAAACATCGGCAAGTCCTGCGGCGTCGAAATGACCATCATCTCGCGGATCCCCGCCAGCATGAGCACCGAGATCGGGTAATAGATCATCGGCTTGTCGTAGACCGGCATGAGCTGCTTGCTGACCGGCAGCGTGAGGGGGTAGAGACGCGTGCCAGAGCCTCCGGCGAGGATGATGCCTTTGCGATTTGGGGCCATGGGAAGGAGATTTTGGAACAGGAGTTAAAAGGAGTGAAAAAGAGTTTTTTAAACAGAAGGACGCAAAGGACACGAAGAATGGAATCTTAAAGAAATAAAGTTCAGGGGCTTCGTGTTCTTTGCGTCCTTCTGTTGAGCAAATATTCTGCCTCTACTCTTTTTCACTCCTTTCAACTCCTGTTCAAGCCAGACCACCTTACCCCAGGCCGAGGCGCTGGCGTTGGTAGCGGCGGTTGGTGATGGCGTCGCACCAGGGGCGGTTGGCCAGATACCAGTCGACGGTGGCTGCGAGGCCTTCGGCGAAGGTGACTTGCGGTTGCCAGCCGGTGAGGGCGTGGAGCCGTCCCGGGTCGATGGCGTAGCGGCGGTCGTGGCCGGGGCGGTCTTTGACGAAGCGGATCTGCTCGGCGTAGGAGCGGCCATCGGGGCGCGGACGACGGGTATCGAGCAGGCGGCAAAGCTCGCGCACGAGGTCGAGGTTGGTCCGCTCGCTCTGGGCGCCGACGTTGTAATGCTCGCCCGGTTGGCCTTCTGCCAGCACATCGACGATGGCGCGGGCGTGGTCCTCCACATAGATCCAGTCGCGCACGTTGCCGCCGTCGCCGTAGACGGGCAGGTCGCGGCCATCCAGCGCGTTGAGGATCATCAGCGGGATCAGCTTTTCCGGGAACTGGTAGGGCCCGTAATTGTTGCCGCAATGCACGGTGAGCACCGGCAGGCCGTAGGTGTGGAAAAAGGCGCGCACTGCCTGGTCGCCTGCGGCCTTGGAGGCGGCATACGGGCTGTTGGGCGCGTAGGGGTGGTCTTCGGTGAAAGGTGCGTCGTCGGGCTCGAGCGAGCCGTAGACTTCGTCGGTCGAAATCTGCAGCAGGCGGAACTTGCCTTGCTCGGCCGGGGTCAGCTCGCGCCAATAATCGCGGCAAGCCTGCAGGAGGCCGAGCAGCGACATCACGTTGCTCTCGAAAAACGGCGCGGGATCGTCGATGGAACGGTCCACATGGGTTTGCGCGGCGCAGTTGATCACGCGGCGCACGCTCTCTTCGCGCAACAGACGCCCCACCCGCTCGCGGTCTCCAATGTCGCCCTCGACGAGGCGGAAGCGCGGGTCGGCCTGCAGATCGGCGAGGTTTTCGCGCACCCCCGCGTAAGTGAAGGCGTCGAGCACGATGAGCCGTCGGTCGGCAAAGCGCTCCCAAGGCCAGTTGCGAACGAGGTTGGTGCCGATAAAGCCGGCTGCGCCAGTCACCAGGATACTCACGCGCAACGTTTTAGGCGTAAGCGCTCGCTGGCGCAAGAACGGAAACGCTCAACCCGCCACCGCACGCACCGCCAGTTCGACGACCGGCTGCAGTTCTTCACGGGTGGCCCCGTCGCGCGCTTGCGAGGATAGGCCGCGAACCTGCACGGCCAGGAAGCGCGCCAAGTCCGCCGGGGAAGCATCGGCAGGCAACGCACCTTCCGCCTGCGCCCGCTCCAGCCGTTGGCGCAATGCCGTCTCATTGGCGGTGCGACGGCGCTTCAGCTCTTCAAAGACGGAAGCCTCGGCCTCGCCGCAGGAGCCGACCCCCTGCACCACGAGACAGCCGCGTGGTTCCTGGCCCGAGCACTGGAGGCCTACCACCAAGCCAAAAAACGCCCGCAGCGCATCGCCCAAATCAGGCCGGTTCAGCGCCTCTGCGGTGGCTGCGCTGCCACGCGCCTGATAATGGTCGAGCGCCTGACGAAAGAGGCCTTCCTTGCTGCCAAACGCGGCGTAGAGGCTCGGAGGGTTGATGCCCATCGCCTTGGTCAGCATCGACATCGAGGCGGCTTCGTAGCCGTGGACCCAAAACACTTCCATCGCCCGCTCGAGCGCCTGCTCAAGGTCGAAGGCGCGCGGACGGCCTTTGCGGGAGGATGTTGAAACGGTGCCCATGCCTCTAAATCTGGGCACAAATCGGGTGGTCGCAATATTTTTATAGTGAAAACTACAAAACGAGTTGACGGCACCAGAAAAATCGAATCTGTAATGATCATTACACAAACAACCAGTTCAGCACGCACATGAGCCAAACCACTGCCACCACCTCCGCTTCCCACGCGCCGCTCGCCGGCAAGATCGCCCTCGTCACGGGCGGTTCTCGCGGTCTCGGCGCAGCCATCGTCCGCCGCCTCGCCGCCGACGGCGCGCACGTCGCCTTTACCTACGTCAGCTCGGCCGACAAGGCCAACGCACTGGCCGAGCAGGTCCAGACCCTCGGCGTCCGCGCCCTCGCGATCCAGGCGGATTCCGCCCGCCCGGAGGCCGTCGAAAACGCCATCCATCAGGCCGCCAAGGAGCTGGGCGGGCTCGACATCCTCGTCAACAACGCCGGCGTCGCCGCTGGTGGGCCTATCGACCAGACCTCGCTCGAAGACTTCGACCGCCAGTTTGCGGTGAACGTGCGCGGGGTCTTCGTCGCGATCAAGACGGCAGCCGGCTACCTCAAGGAAGGCGGTCGCATCATCAACATCGGCAGCGTCTTGGGCGACAGCACACCCCTGCCCGGCCTGTCGGTCTACTCTGCGACCAAATCTGCCGTCGCTGGCCTGACCCGTGGGGCTGCCCGCGACCTCGGCCCGCGCGGCATCACCGTCAACAACATCCAGCCCGGCCCGATCGACACCGACATGAACCCGGCCGACGGTCCCGGAGCCGACGCTCAGCGTGCGCTGCTTTCGATCAAGCGCCACGGCAAGGCGGAGGAAATCGCCGCCGCCGTCTCCTACCTCGCCAGCCCGGGCGCAGCCTTCACTACCGGCATTTCGTTGAACGTCGACGGCGGCTTCAACGGCTAAGCCTTCACCCGCTTGATTTGACGACGAGTAGACCCCGGTTCAGCACGAGCCGGGGTTTCTGCTTTGGTCGAATTGAAAATAGAGGTTTACCAGAGAAGGCAGAGAAATGATCAGGAAGACGACTGTATGGCCTTACCATTTTAATTTCTCATCTTTGATAGGAAAATCGATTGCCGCGCTTCTCTGCCTTTTCTGCTTTTTCTGGTGAATAAAAAAGCTCCGACCTCACTGAAGAGGCCGGAGCTGAAAAGAATCCTTGTTTTGTGGTCCTACTCCGTTGGTGCGTCGCCTTCGAGGGGCACGGGCTGGATGATGATGCGGAGGGCGCGGTCGGGCTGGAGGTATTGCTCGGCCAGCGGGAGGACTTCGGCTGCCGTCATCTTCGGGTAGTCGATGAAAAGCGAGCGCGACCATTCGAGCTGTTCGGGGTGCGAATCGGCGCCCAGCAGCACGCGACCCAGCCAGTAGGGGTTGTTACGCTGTTGCTGCTCCAGCGCCTTGATGCGCGGCAGCAGGAGGCGTTGGAACTCGTCTTCGTCAAAGCCCTCATGCGAGAGGTTGTCGCCGATCTCGACCAGCAGGCCCGCGATTTCCTCGGCGTGCTCGGGGTCGCAATCCACGACCGCCCGCAGGTAGCCATAACCTTCGTAGACCTGACTCGACAGATTGTAGGCGTAGGGGCTGTAGGCCTGGCCGATGGCTTCGCGGATCTTCAGGCGCATGCGGTCGTCGAAGATGTCGGCCAGCATACTGAGACGACGGACGAGGAAGATGTCGTCCATATCGACGGTGGGCCACGCCACGATGACGCGTGCCTTGGGCAACTCGCTGCCAAAGGTGAAGGTCTTCGCATCGGGCGGCGTCGGCTGCTCGAGCTTGCGTGACTTCGGGTAGTCCGGCAGCTTCGTCTCGCGGTCGGGCAAGGCACCGAAGGTGGCGGCCACGGCGTCGATCACGGCCTGCTCGTCGATGTCGCCGACGACGGCCAGCTCCAGCTTGCTCTTTTGCAAGGCAGGCGTCAGCCAGGCCTTGACCTCGTCCAGTTGACGGCTCGCGACGGTTTCCATGGGCGCAAAGCCGAACCGAAAATCGTCCCCGCTCAGGTAGGCGGCCACCTTGTCGGCCGCGACACCGTCGGCGGTGTGCAGGATCGACTGATAGATCTGCGGCAGCGTCTGGCGGAAGCGGCGGGCGGCCTCTTCGCGATAGCCGGGGTGCGTGAGGTAGGCCACCATCAAGTCGAGCTGCAGGTCGAGGTCGTCCATCGTGGTAACGCCAGCCAGCGTAAAGGCGTCCTCACCCACCGAGAAGCTGGCACCCACGTTGTGGCCGGCCAAGAGGCGGTTGAGGTCGTCCGCGCTGTGGGCCTCCAGGCCGCCGGAAATAAAGGTCGCCTCCGTAAACATGGCCAGGCCGCGCTGATCCGGCTGGAGGGTCAGCATGCCACTGCCCAGCGTAGCGGCCACGCGCACATTGTTTTGCTCGAAGGCAGTCTTCTTGAGGTAGAGCACCACGTGGTTGTCGAACTCGACGCGCAGCGTGTTTTCGAGGCCTTCCACCGGCTCGCGGCTCACTACCTTGGCCGGCTCTCCCCACTCGGCGTAGGCAAACTCGCCCAACTCGCGGTCTTCGTAGGGTTCCACCTCCGTCTTTCGGCTGGCCTCATAGCCACGGCGCAGCTTGAGGGCTGCATCGGCATCGCGCGCCTGGCTTTCGAGCCGCACCATGCGGTCGTCGGTCGACCAGGCGGCGCGCCAGGCATCGAGCACCACCTCGGGGGTCAGATGCGCGCGGTATTCTTCAAAAAGCTCCAACTGCTGCTCGGCGTCGAGATACACCTTGCCCTTGCTCAGCAGCGCAACGAATTCGTCGGCCAAGGAGCGAGATTGGCGGGAAGGGGCCTGCGCAACCGCCGTCTCCAGCATGTTTTGCTGATTGGCGAGAAAGACTTCGAGCTCGGACTGGGTAAAGCCGTGCTCCAGCGAACGCCGCAGCTCCTGCTCGATCAGCGGCAGGGCCTGCTCCCACTGCTCAGGCGAGGTGCGGGCGTAGATGCCGGCAAACTCGACGAAGTTGAGCATGGTGTAGCCGTAGCTGTGGGCGGAGGTAAAGGGGGCGCCTTCCTGCTTGGCCAGCTCTTCGAGGCGGCGGTCGAGCATCAGGTTGGCGGCGTCGATGGCCAACTGGTAAAAGCGGGCCTCCTTGCTGTCGCGGTCATACATCGGGTAGCGCGAGGTGGCGATGGAGACCTCGGTCGCGGTCAACTCCGGATCGCTGTAGACGCTGAAGGCCTCGCCTCGGCTCAGAATGCCGCCGAGCGCCGGGTCGGGCAGCGTCTCTTCCAGCGGCTCCATGGAAGCAAAGTGCTGCTCGATGGACGCCTTGATCTGCTCCGGGTCGGCATCGCCCACTGCGACCACGGCCATGCGGTCGAGCGTATACCAGGAGTCGTAATAATCGCGAAAATCTTCCGCCATCATCGCCTTCAGCTCCTGCGTCTGGCCGATGGGCATGCGGTTGGGGATCAGCGAATACGGGAGCGTCCAACGGAAGCCGTCGATCGACGCACGGTAGTCGGCGTTGTCGCGGTCGCGCATCTCGCTGAGGATGACGCCGCGCTCGCGGTCCACCTCTTCCTGCAGCAGCAGGAGGCCGTCGGCGTAGTCGCGCAAGGCGAGCATGGCGGTGTCGAGGGTCTGCTCTTTCAAGTCGGGCAGCTCAAACTTGTAGACCGTCTCGTCGAAAGTGGTGTGGGCGTTGGTATCGGCGCCGAAGCTCATGCCCAGGCGCTGGAAAATCTCGACCAGCTTGCCCGGCTCGATGTTTTTGGAGCCGTTGAAGGCCATGTGCTCCAGAAAGTGGGCAATGCCCTGCTGCGCGTCGGTCTCCATCAGGCTGCCCGACTCCACCAGCAAGCGCAGGCTCAGGCGACCCGGGGGCTCCTGGTGCGGCACGATCGCGTAGCGCAGCCCGTTGTCGAGCTGGCCATAGACGACGTCGGCCGCCGGTTGCAGGTCGCTCGCTTCCTGCGGCCAGTCGGCCGCATCGGAGGCGTAGGGAGACTGAGGAGCCGCCAGCAGCGGGGAGGCGGCCAAAAACACGGCCCCGAGGCGGCCAAGAGAAGACACAAGTGACGCTCGTCGCATAACGGATGTAACCCCACTATAGGGGACTCGTGGCAGCAAGCGAGCCCGCACCGAGATTTTCTGCAAACAAGGCCCCGGCGGAAAATTTCGTTCTTGCGAGTCAAAGGGCTGGACGTTTTTGTTACAGATGTCTCAATAAATACGGAATGGCCCAACCCGCAGACCACAACCCGACCGACATGGACGCCGCGCGCGAGACCTTTCGCGAGTTTCTCGGGCGCAAAGGCTTGCGGGTCACCAACCAGCGCATGGCGATCTTCGAAGCCGCCTACCGCAACCCTCAGCACTTTACCGCCGAGGAACTGCTGGACCAGGCCCGCGCCATCGACCGCTCGGTCTCCCGCGCCACCGTCTACCGCACGCTGCCCATCCTGACGGAGAGCAACCTCGTGCGCGAAATCGACGTGGGCAAAGACTACAAGTTTTACCTCGCCAGCCAAGGCAAGCAGGTGGAGCGCGCCCAGGTCGTCGACCTCGAGAACGACAAGATTTACGAGATCGACGCGCCCTTCCTCGAATGGTACGCGCGCTCGATCGCCGAAAAGGTCGGCCTCGAAGCCGTCTCTTCCCGCCTGCAGGTGCAGGCCCGCCCGATCCGCCCCAACCCGGCCCCCAAGGAGTAAGCAGCCATGCCGGACGACCGCCACGTCTTCAAGCGGGCGGAACCGATCCGCCTCGATGCCCTGGTTCGTGAATGGCTGCAAGGCAGCTGGAACCAGACGCGCGCCGCCATCTCCACCGGCAAGATCTGGCTCGACGGCCAGCCAGAGACCGACATCGCCCGCATGGTGATCGAGGGCCAGCTGGAATACCGCCCCAACACACCCCGCGCCGACCGCACCGCCGTGCTGACGGATGCCGACGTGCTCGCTTTTACCTCCGATTACGTGGTGGTGCGCAAGCCTGAGGGCCTGATGACGGTGCCCTACGAGAACGAACGCGACACGCTGGAATCGCGCGTGCGTCGCTGGGTCGAGAAGAAGCGCCAGCAACAAGGCCGCCCCTATCTCGGCTGGGTCCACCGGCTCGACAAGGAGACGAGCGGCCTCTGCGTCTTCGCCACCTCCATCCGTGGCAAGCAGGTGCTGCAGCAACAGTTCCAGAGCCACGCCGCCCAGCGCGTCTACCACGCCATCGTCGAAGGCCGTGCGCTCAGCGGCACGATCGAGACCGACCTCGTGGCCGACCGGGGCGACGGCAAGCGCTCCAGCGTCAACAAAGTCTTCCCCCACCGCCGCAAGAACCCGGGGCCCACGCAGCACGCCATCACCCACGTGCAGGCCACCGTCTTCGGCCAGCGCCTCTGCCAGGTCGTCTGCCACCTCGAAACGGGCCGCACCCACCAGATCCGCATCCACCTTTCCGAGACCGGCACCCGCATTGTCGGCGACCCCGTCTATGGCGAGACGGCCCTGCCCCGCGAGATCGTGCCGCCCCGCATGTTCCTCCACGCGGTAGAGCTTAGCTTCACCGACCCGGCTACCGGCCAAAAAGTCACCTTCGAAGACCCTGTGCCGCAAGTCTTCCGCGACTTCTGGGCGAAGGTGGAGGGGTAAGAGTTGGTTTTTCAGCCGCAGATGGACGCGGATTTACGCGGATGAAGAAGGAATATGGTGATTCTTTGCCCGTCGGCTGCCGCAACGTCACCATCGGCAGACACCGACTTTCAAAGATTCTTCTATCAGCGAAAATCCGCGTTCATCTGCGGCCAAATTGCCTTGAGAACCTGGACGCCAGACCAGTTTAACTCACCCCTGCCCTTCCGTCAGCCTAACCCGCCCGCCGGGCTTGCGCGTGGGGCGGAGGAATGCGTATAGTGGGGGTATGAACAAGGATGTGGTCCGTGTCTCGATCAAGGGGGTTATGCCCACCTCCAATGGCTGTGCCATTTTTCTGGGGCCGGAGGAGAAGACGTTTATCATCTACGTCGATACCATGATCGGGCGCGCCATCTCCGACATCGTCAACCAGGTCTCGCGCGAGCGGCCGATGACGCACGACCTGATGGCCAACATCCTCGTCGGCCTCGGTGTGGAGCTGACCCGCGTGGTGATCAACGACGTGGTGGAACGCACCTTTTACGCCCGCATGATCCTGAAGATGGACAACGAGCTGGGCTCCAAGATCGTGGAGATCGACGCGCGCCCGAGCGACGCCATCGCACTAGCCCTGCACGAGAACAAACCGATCCTGGCCGCCCGCCGCGTCGTCGACTCCGAGGAAGACATGACGGAGCTGCTGGAGCGCATCCTGAAAGAGCAGGAGTAGCCTGCCCGAAGCGATTGGCGGGTTTTTCGCTTGGCGTCACCGGCGTCTTGGCGGAAAGATCGACGTTTCCTTTCTGAACCGTGCCGAAACCGCTTCCAGACCCGATTGTGCCCGGCCAGCCATGGACCGCCCTGGCGCCGATGCAAGATGTGACCGACCTGCCCTTTATGCAGGTAATCGGCCACTATGGCCCGCCCGACTACTTCTTTACCGAGTATTTCCGCGTGCACGAAACGTCGCGGCTGGACAAGCACATCCTGGAGTCGATCACCGAACAGACGACGGGGCGACCGGTTTTCGCGCAGTTGATCGGGCACGACCTGGTGCACCTGCGCCGCACGATCGAGGAGCTGCTGAAGCACCCCATCGCGGGCATCGACCTCAACATGGGCTGCCCGGCCCCCAAGGTCTACCGCAAGAACGTGGGCGGCGGCCTGTTGCGCAACCCCGACGACATCGCGGAGATCTTTGCGGTGATGCGCGACGCCTCGCCCGGCCTCTTCACGGTCAAGACGCGCATCGGCTTTGAAGATACCCGCCACCTCGACCGCGTACTGGAGCTGGTCAACGAAAACCGCGTCGACCTGCTGAGCCTGCACGGGCGCACGGTCAAGGAGCTCTATCGCAGCGAGGTGCACTACGACTGGATCCGCTACGCCCGCGAGCGCGTCGACTGCCCGATGTTTGCCAACGGCAACGTGCAATCGGCCACGCACTGCGAGGAGGTACTGCGCGAGACGCGTTGCGAAGGCGCGATGATCGGCCGCGGCGCGATCCGCAACCCCTGGATTTTCCGGCAGATCCGCGAGCATTTTGCCGGGCAGCCGATTTTTGAGCCCCGGCTGGGCGACGTGCGCGACTACATCGAGCGGCTTTGGATCGCCACAACCAAGCCGGACGTGCCCGACCGCAACCGCCTGAACAAGATGAAGAAGCTGCTCAACTTCGTCGGCACGGGAGTGGACCCCGACGGCGCGTTCCTCAAGGAGATGCGGCGTGCGCGGGAGGTAGACGACTTTTTCGCGATCTGCGACGCCCACCTGGCGGGCGAGCGGGCGCAGGAGCCATTTGCGAGCGAGCCTTACGCGGGCGTTGTCGCGCGGCCCAACTGCGAAGTGCCGATCGACACCGATGACGGCTGCCGCTTGTAAAGGCACGCGCTTACCGATTGCCAAGACACCGGCAAGCGCTTTACCTTCGGCGCTTTCCGAAACGAACAACCCCACCCTATTGGACGTATGACGATGAAGCCCATCCCCTCCGGCCTCGGCACCAAGGCCCTGCACGCCGGTCAAAAGCCCGACCCTGCCACCGGTTCCCGCGCCGTGCCAATCTACCAGACGACGAGCTACGTGTTCCGCGACACCGAGCATGCGGCCAACCTCTTCGCACTCAAGGAGCTGGGCAACATTTACACCCGCATCATGAACCCGACGAGCGACGTGCTCGAGCAGCGCGTTGCGGCCCTCGAAGGCGGCACGGGCGGCCTCGCCCACGCTTCGGGCAGCGCGGCGGTGACCAATGCCATCCTCAACGTCGCGGGCGCGGGCGACCACATCGTCTCCGTCTCGCAGCTCTACGGCGGCACCTACAACCTCTTCCACTACACGCTGCCCAAGCTCGGCATCGAGGTGTCGTTTGTCGACGGCAACGACCCGGATGCGTTCCGCGAGGCGACCAAGGACAACACCAAGGCCTACTTCGGCGAGTCCATCGGCAACCCGAGCCTCACGATCTTCCCGTTTGAGGAAGTCGCCGCCATCGGGCGCGAATTCGGCATCCCGCTGATCATCGACAACACCGCCCTCAGCCCCGCGCTCTGCCGTCCGATCGAGCACGGCGCAAACGTCGTCGTCCATAGCCTCACGAAGTTCCTTGGCGGTCACGGCACCAGCATCGGCGGCATCGTGGTCGACGGCGGCAATTTCGACTGGGCGGCCAGCGGTCGCTTCCCCGGCTTCACCACGCCCGACAACTCCTACCACGGCCTCGTCTACTCCGACGTGTTCCAGAGCTTTGCCCCGGCGGGCGGCGCCAACATCGCCTACATCATGAAGATGCGCCTCCAGTTGCTGCGTGACACCGGCAACTGCGCCTCGCCCTTCAACAGCTTCATGCACCTCCAAGGCATCGAGACGCTGCACCTGCGCATGGAGCGCCACTGCAGCAACGCCCAGAAGGTGGCCGAGTTTCTGCAAAAGCACGAGAAGGTGGCGTGGGTCAACTACCCCGGCCTGCCCGACCACCCGCACCACACCCGTGCCCAGCAATACCTGACGGGCGGCTACGGCGCGCTGCTCGGCTTCGGCGTCAAGGGCGGCCTCACGGCCGGTCGCAAGTTCATCGAGCAGCTGAAGGTGTTCAGCCACCTCGCCAACATCGGCGACGCCAAGAGCCTCGCCATCCACCCGGCCAGCACCACGCACAGCCAGTTGAGCGAAAAGGAGCAGATCACCACCGGCACCCTGCCCGACTACGTGCGCCTCAGCATCGGCATCGAAGACCCGGCAGACCTCCTCGCCGACCTCGACCAGGCCCTCAAGGCAGTCTAAGGGACGCGTAACAGACGGTTTTATGGCAAGGGAGGCGGCAACGTCTCCCTTTTGTGTAGCTACCAATAAATGCCTCACGCCAAGCCGCAAAGGCGCAAAGAACGGAAGACAATGCCCAGAAATCGAAGATTTGGCTTCTTTGCGTCTTGTAGGTTTCCGTGTGTTCAGATTTTGCCGGGAATCTTCTGCGGGTATGGCCATCTGGCCTGCTCAAGAAGAGATTGGCGATGGCCTCAGCCTGTTGGCAGGCTTGGGGGGCCAGGGATCAGCGGGGCCGGTGGCCACCGGCCCCGCTGAAGCTTCGGGAGAGATCATTTTGCGTCTGGAACCGCTCCGATGTCGGAGCGAAGTTCATCGCCGAGCAGGGATCGCTCGAAGCGTCCTGGCTTAATC